>NZ_JBSTYK010000059.1:0-211 GCF_054052485.1 Aeromonas intestinalis | reverse complement strand
TGATCCCATGCCGAACTCAGAAGTGAAACGCGGTAGCGCCGATGGTAGTGTGGCATTCGCCATGCGAGAGTAGGACACTGCCAGGCACCCATTTCAAGATTGCGCGATGAGCGTGGTCTTTACCGGTTAGTGTGCTGATATGGCTCAGTCGGTAGAGCGCATCCTTGGTAAGGATGAGGTCCCCAGTTCGATTCTGGGTATCAGCACCATT
>NZ_JBSTYK010000058.1:0-214 GCF_054052485.1 Aeromonas intestinalis | reverse complement strand
TACTCTCGCATGGCGAATGCCACACTACCATCGGCGCTACCGCGTTTCACTTCTGAGTTCGGCATGGGATCAGGTGGTTCCACGGCGCTATTGCCGTCAGGCAAAAGCTGTTACTGCTTTGAAAATGGTGCTGATACCCAGAATCGAACTGGGGACCTCATCCTTACCAAGGATGCGCTCTACCGACTGAGCCATATCAGCACACTAACCGGTA
>NZ_JBSTYK010000057.1:0-218 GCF_054052485.1 Aeromonas intestinalis | reverse complement strand
CGGTGATATTGAGCTGACCGGAAAGGCTCTGTGCCGCGCCCCAGTCGCTGTCTTCCACCAGATGCAGGGAGACGGCGTCCACGCTCGGCAGCGCGCCATCCGTGATGGTGATGTTGAGGGTGCCGAAGTTGCTGTGGTCACCGTCAAAATCGGTGCCCTGCACCTGCAGCCCCAGATTGACGCTGTTGCTGTCCACCGGCTGGTCCAGCACGCCGTCC
>NZ_JBSTYK010000056.1:0-218 GCF_054052485.1 Aeromonas intestinalis | reverse complement strand
CTTCATCAGACATTGAAAATCAAAAATTGTTTTTGATGCTCGATGCTGTGAGTGCCCACACAGATTGCTTGATTCAAATTGTTAAAGAGCGTGACGCTTGTCGCGCCGAGGTGGCGTATAATACCGACCTCACTTCGAAAGTCAAGCGCTTGTTTTCGCTTTTCTTTCGGCGCTGGCTTCCAGAGGAAGCGAGCTCATCAGGTTGGCGTGGACCGCCG
>NZ_JBSTYK010000055.1:0-231 GCF_054052485.1 Aeromonas intestinalis | reverse complement strand
AGCTGGATCACCAGGGCAGCGAGTCACTGGATCTGCCGCTCACCGTGACCCTGAGCGACAAGGACGGGGACAGCGTCTCCACCGACTTGCCGCTCACCGTGAAGGATGGTCATGCACCCGGCTTCGTGGCAGGCACCGGGGTCAATCTGGATGAGCGCGCGCTCGATGGCAGCAATGCCTTGACCGGTACCGGTCATTTCGAGATTAACGCCGGGTCTGATCGGGTGCAGG
>NZ_JBSTYK010000054.1:0-233 GCF_054052485.1 Aeromonas intestinalis | reverse complement strand
ATGGGATCAGGTGGTTCCACGGCGCTATGGCCGCCAGGCAAATTCTTCAATCCGAAAAGCTGACGTGAATAACGACTTAGCTAGTGTGCTCTGTCGCTATCACTGAATTTTGAGTAGTTCATGCACTTGCTACAAGGCCAGAAACACTTCTTGGGTGTTGTATGGTTAAGCCTCACGGGTAATTAGTATGGGTTAGCTCAACACGTCACCGCGCTTACACACCCCACCTATCA
>NZ_JBSTYK010000053.1:0-235 GCF_054052485.1 Aeromonas intestinalis | reverse complement strand
AGCGTCAGTTGCTCACCTGCGAGCGTGACCTCCTGGTTCGCAATCAGTTCACTGTTTTGACCCGTGGTCAGATACTGACCCAGCCACTGCAACCCTTCCCGGCTGTGCAGTTTGCCGTCACTCTGGGCCTGGTTCACGGCCAGTACCAGCGACTGGGCCTTGAGCAGCCCGTCGAACTGCCCTTCCTCTGCCGTGACCTGAGCTTTGCCTCCCACCAGCGTCTGGCCACTCAGTT
>NZ_JBSTYK010000052.1:0-245 GCF_054052485.1 Aeromonas intestinalis | reverse complement strand
TGACCGTCAACGGCAAGACCTTCACCGGTCTGGTCCTGGCCGACAAGACCTTCAGCATCAACGTGCCGGGTAGCGACCTGGTGGCCGATGGTGACAAGGTGATCGACGCCACGGTCACCACCACCGACGCGGCCGGCAACAGCACCACGGCGGCCGATACCGAGGGGTACAGCGTGGATACCGGTGCGCCGAGCGTGGTGGTCGACATCGTGGATACCGCGCTGAACGTGGCCGACAAGGTCTCG
>NZ_JBSTYK010000051.1:0-267 GCF_054052485.1 Aeromonas intestinalis | reverse complement strand
TGACCCTGTCTGAGGGTCGCTTCGATGGCGCCGCGAGCAACCAGACCGGCGACGATCAACACGCAAGCGGCACCCTGACCATCAAGGCGGATTCGGATCCCGTGGTGGATGTGCGGTTGACCCTCTCTGGCCAGGTAGTCGATGCCAGCGGCAACCCCATCACCCACAACGGTGAAACGCTCACCTGGCAGGAAGTGCCGGGCAGCAACGGCCACAGCTTCCAGGCGGTGACGGCAAGCGGCACCCTGGTGTTGACGGTGACCCTGC
>NZ_JBSTYK010000050.1:0-267 GCF_054052485.1 Aeromonas intestinalis | reverse complement strand
TGCTGACCGATGCCACCATCGTCGACATCGACTGCCAGATGCCCCACTGCCAGGATCCGGCGAAGGCTGACTTCACCCAGCTGATCCAGGTCTCCCTGGCCTATCGCAAGATTGACTGGGAGCACACCGTCGCCGGCACCTCCGGTGCGGACGACTGGCGCGCGCCGATCGAGGCTTGATGCCTGCAAGGAGCACCCCATGGGTGCTCCTTGTTTTGTGTGCCGCAGAGCCTGATGAAGCTCAAAACCCCGCTTGCTTAACTCCTCA
>NZ_JBSTYK010000049.1:0-293 GCF_054052485.1 Aeromonas intestinalis | reverse complement strand
GCAAGAAGAGAAGTGGCGTCCCCTAGGGGATTCGAACCCCTGTTACCGCCGTGAAAGGGCGGTGTCCTAGGCCTCTAGACGAAGGGGACCCCGAGTCTGCTTTGCAGTGCTTGCACACTGAGACAACAGGTAGCAGTTAACTGCTATTCACATCCCGTTATCCGGCAGAAGAGGTTTTCTCTCATCCATCCCGAAGGCTGGACAACAGAAGCTGATGCATCACTGCATCAGGTCTTTGCTCTAACTACTTTGAATCAAGGCAATCTGTGTGAACACTCAACAACTTCGTCATC
>NZ_JBSTYK010000048.1:0-297 GCF_054052485.1 Aeromonas intestinalis | reverse complement strand
CGAGCCCTGAGATGAGTCATCCCTGACCCCTTGAGGGTCCTAAAGGGCCGTTGGAGACCACAACGTTGATAGGTGGGGTGTGTAAGCGCGGCGACGTGTTGAGCTAACCCATACTAATTACCCGTGAGGCTTAACCATACAACACCCAAGAAGTGTTTCTGGCCTTGTAGCAAGTGAACGAACTACTCAAATTCAGTGATAGCGACGAGCACACTAGCTAAGTCGTTATTCACGTCAGCTTTTCGGATTGAAGAATTTGCCTGGCGGCCATAGCGCCGTGGAACCACCTGATCCCAT
>NZ_JBSTYK010000047.1:0-350 GCF_054052485.1 Aeromonas intestinalis | reverse complement strand
GTTGTTGAGTGTTCACACAGATTGCCTTGATTCAAAGTAGTTAGAGCAAAGACCTGATGCGCAAGCATCAGTGCTTATTCAACTTCGGTTGAATGAGAGAAGCCCGTTCGGTGGGTTGGGATGTGAATAGCGGCGCAAGCAGCTACCTGATTCAAAGTTAGCGATAACAACGAACAGCGCTAAAGGCCGCTAGCCTTGCAGGCTCGGCGTCGCCTTTACGAAAATCATTGCGAAGTTTACTTCGCAAAACATGATTTTCGTCCCCTTCGTCTAGAGGCCTAGGACACCGCCCTTTCACGGCGGTAACAGGGGTTCGAATCCCCTAGGGGACGCCACTTCTCTTCTTGCTT
>NZ_JBSTYK010000046.1:0-369 GCF_054052485.1 Aeromonas intestinalis | reverse complement strand
CCACGGTGTGATTCATGACTGGGGTGAAGTCGTAACAAGGTAACCCTAGGGGAACCTGGGGTTGGATCACCTCCTTACCTTAAGATGCCGAAGTTGTTGAGTGTTCACACAGATTGCCTTGATTCAAAGTAGTTAGAGCAAAGACCTGATGCGCCTTGGCGTGTCAGTGCTTGTTTGGTGAAAGCCAAACGAGAGAAGCCCTTTTGTTGGGTGTTGGGATGTGAATAATGGCGCGAGCCGTTACCCAATCGCCTGCGCGCAAGCGCAAAGACAAATCCGGGTCCCCTTCGTCTAGAGGCCTAGGACACCGCCCTTTCACGGCGGTAACAGGGGTTCGAATCCCCTAGGGGACGCCACTTCTCTTCTTGC
>NZ_JBSTYK010000045.1:0-377 GCF_054052485.1 Aeromonas intestinalis | reverse complement strand
CCAGCGACTGGGCCTTGAGCAGCCCGTCGAACTGCCCTTCCTCTGCCGTGACCTGAGCTTTGCCTCCCACCAGCGTCTGGCCACTCAGTTGCAACAGCCGGCTGCCCAGTTGCAGCTCACCGTCGGTCAGTTGCTGACCAGTCAGCACCAGCTCATCCCCGTCAAGGGTGAGCCGTGATACCCCGAGCAGGATACCTGTACTGCTAAGCTGATGGGCGTCAATCGCCACATCCTGGCTTGCGATACGCCCTCCATTGCTCAACTTCCCGGCCTCAATTGCCAAGGAGTCACCACCTGCCAGGGAGCCCTGATTGCTCAGGGAGTCCCCCTTGAGCACCAGGTGCTTGTCACCCTGCAGACTGCCGCTGTTGTCCAGC
>NZ_JBSTYK010000044.1:0-389 GCF_054052485.1 Aeromonas intestinalis | reverse complement strand
GGATCACCTCCTTACCTTAATGATGACGAAGTTGTTGAGTGTTCACACAGATTGCCTTGATTCAAAGTAGTTAGAGCAAAGACCTGATGCGAAAGCGTCAGTGCTTATTCAACTTCGGTTGAATGAGAGAAGCCCGTTCGTTGGGGTGGGATGTGAATAGCTGCAAAGGTGGCTACCCAAACCAGAGTTAGCGATAACAGCGAACAGCGCTAAAGGCAACGATGCCGCTCGGCCTCGCCGGCTCGGCAGTTGCCTTTACAAAATCGCCGTAACGCGTAGCGTTACGAGCTGCGATTTTGTCCCCTTCGTCTAGAGGCCTAGGACACCGCCCTTTCACGGCGGTAACAGGGGTTCGAATCCCCTAGGGGACGCCACTTCTCTTCTTGCTT
>NZ_JBSTYK010000043.1:0-423 GCF_054052485.1 Aeromonas intestinalis | reverse complement strand
GGCATGGACGCTGCTAACGGTTTCGGTTGAGTGTCATTACCGTTTAACCAATCAGGAGCAATTCCATGCCAACTCCATGTTATATCAGCATCGAAGGTAAAACCCAGGGCAACATCACCGCCGGTGCCTTCACCTCCGACTCCGTCGGCAACATCTTCGTGCAAGGCCACGAAGACGAGATGCTGGTGCAAGAGTTCCAGCACATCGTCACCGTGCCGACCGATCCGCAATCCGGCCAGCCGGCGGGTCAGCGCGTCCACAAGCCGTTCAAGTTCACCGTGGCCCTGAACAAGGCCGTGCCGCTGATGTACAACTCCCTGGCTTCCGGCGAAATGCTGCCGAAAGTGACCCTGAAGTGGTACCGCACCTCCGTCGAGGGCAAGCAGGAGCACTTCTTCAGCACCGTGCTGACCGATGCCACCA
>NZ_JBSTYK010000042.1:0-439 GCF_054052485.1 Aeromonas intestinalis | reverse complement strand
CTTCCGCGATGGTGATATTGAGGGTGCCACTGGTGCTGTCGTTGTTGCCAGCCCCCTTGTCGTGGTCCACCACGTTGATCTGGAACGGCAGTTCCTTGCTGGCCCCGTTACTCTGATCCACCCCCTGATACAGGGTCACCTTGTAATCGAAACCGTTGCTGGCGGCGTTGTTCAGGTTGCCGCTGATCTCGACCTGCAGCACCTCGACCCGCACGCCGTTGATTTCCACATAGCCTTTCAGGATCTGGTTGCCCGGGATGCTGGGATCCCCATCCACCAGCTCATAGATCACCGGCTTGCCGAGAGCGGTCAAGGCTGGCTGCTGGCTGACGTCGGCAAACGACACCTCCTGCACCCGATCAGACCCGGCGTTAATCTCGAAATGACCGGTACCGGTCAAGGCATTGCTGCCATCGAGCGCGCGCTCATCCAGATTGAC
>NZ_JBSTYK010000041.1:0-452 GCF_054052485.1 Aeromonas intestinalis | reverse complement strand
GTCACCACCTGCCAGGGAGCCCTGATTGCTCAGGGAGTCCCCCTTGAGCACCAGGTGCTTGTCACCCTGCAGACTGCCGCTGTTGTCCAGCTCACTGCCTTGCCAGCTCAGGGTCTCACCGGCCTGCACGTCTCCCTGGTTGTGGAGCTTGCCTGCCGTCAACTTAACCTCTTCTCCCCGCACCTTGCCGCCGATGGTTAGAGCATTGGCATCGACATTGAGCGAGTTGGCTTCTGTCTCACCATTCAGTGCCAGGTTATCAGCCTTGATGACCATGGCCTGGCCGCTGACCAGAGCGCCGCTCTGGCTGACCTCTTTACCCTGGATGTTCAACGCATGGCCGGCACCGACAGTACCACCCAGCGTCAGTTGCTCACCTGCGAGCGTGACCTCCTGGTTCGCAATCAGTTCACTGTTTTGACCCGTGGTCAGATACTGACCCAGCCACTGCA
>NZ_JBSTYK010000040.1:0-479 GCF_054052485.1 Aeromonas intestinalis | reverse complement strand
CTCACAGACAGCGATGGTGACAAAGTCTCCTCCACCCTGAGCGTCGCCATTGGTGACGGTGCCAATCCGGTGATCAGCGCCGTGACCGGCACCAGCATGACCGAGGGTGATCAAGGGGGCAAAGATGTGGTGAGCCATATGAGCTTCACCGTGAGCCATGGCTCCGATGCCCTGGATCAGAGCAGCCTCAAGTTCGATATCGCGGCCATCCAGAGTAGCCTTGACGGCAAGTACAGCAGCCACGGCAGCCCGGTGACCTTCAGCCTGGATGCCAATGGCGACCTGGTGGGGACCAGCGCCGATGGCCGCGAAGTGCTGCGCGCCGAGCTGGAACTGGTGGACAACAACGGCAACTGGAGCGTCAGTGCCAAGGTGACCTTGAGCGCCGAGCTGGATCACCAGGGCAGCGAGTCACTGGATCTGCCGCTCACCGTGACCCTGAGCGACAAGGACGGGGACAGCGTCTCCACCGACTTGCC
>NZ_JBSTYK010000037.1:0-565 GCF_054052485.1 Aeromonas intestinalis | reverse complement strand
AAAAACAATTTTTGATTTTCAATGTCTGATGAAGTGACCAACGCAACGAAAGTTGCAGCAGTTAATTCAGCAATTCATTGAGCCGCCTTTATAGGCAACCAAACTTAAATTGAAGAGTTTGATCATGGCTCAGATTGAACGCTGGCGGCAGGCCTAACACATGCAAGTCGAGCGGCAGCGGGAAAGTAGCTTGCTACTTTTGCCGGCGAGCGGCGGACGGGTGAGTAATGCCTGGGAAATTGCCCAGTCGAGGGGGATAACTACTGGAAACGGTAGCTAATACCGCATACGCCCTACGGGGGAAAGCAGGGGACCTTCGGGCCTTGCGCGATTGGATATGCCCAGGTGGGATTAGCTAGTTGGTGAGGTAATGGCTCACCAAGGCGACGATCCCTAGCTGGTCTGAGAGGATGATCAGCCACACTGGAACTGAGACACGGTCCAGACTCCTACGGGAGGCAGCAGTGGGGAATATTGCACAATGGGGGAAACCCTGATGCAGCCATGCCGCGTGTGTGAAGAAGGCCTTCGGGTTGTAAAGCACTTTCAGCGAGGAGGAAAGGGT
>NZ_JBSTYK010000036.1:0-612 GCF_054052485.1 Aeromonas intestinalis | reverse complement strand
TCACCTGGCAGGAAGTGCCGGGCAGCAACGGCCACAGCTTCCAGGCGGTGACGGCAAGCGGCACCCTGGTGTTGACGGTGACCCTGCCGAATGTACCGGGTCGCATCGAGGCCCAGACCGAAGCGCACCTTGGCTACGACATTACGGTACACACCAACCTGGACCACGGGGCGAGCGACAATCTGAACCTGACCCTGCCGGTACAGGTTACCGACAGTGACGGCTCGGTGATCGACGGCAATACCAACGTTGTGATCACTGATTCCGTCAACCCTGATCTGGGCATCGACAGCGGCATCAGCCTGCAGGAAGGGGCATCAGGCCAGACCCAGGATGGCCAACTGCCGGTCAAGGTGGGCAGCGACCGCCTGGTTTCCCTCAATTTCGAGGCAAGCCAGCCTGGCCTCGATGGCCTCACCAGCGGCGGCAAACCCACTACCTATCAGGTTAATGGCAATGTGATCACCCTGTCCGATAGCGCTGGCAAGGTGATTTTGACTGTCACACTGGATCTGGACGGCAAATACCACCTGCAACTGGACGGCGTGCTGGACCAGCCGGTGGACAGCAACAGCGTCAATCTGGGGCTGCAGGTGCAGGGCACCGATTTTG
>NZ_JBSTYK010000035.1:0-954 GCF_054052485.1 Aeromonas intestinalis | reverse complement strand
GGCGTTTACCACGGTGTGATTCATGACTGGGGTGAAGTCGTAACAAGGTAACCCTAGGGGAACCTGGGGTTGGATCACCTCCTTACCTTAATGATGACGAAGTTGTTGAGTGTTCACACAGATTGCCTTGATTCAAGTTTAGAGACAGTACACGAAGTGGGTCTGTAGCTCAGGTGGTTAGAGCGCACCCCTGATAAGGGTGAGGTCGGTGGTTCGAGTCCACTCAGACCCACCACTTCGATTACGGGGCTATAGCTCAGCTGGGAGAGCGCCTGCTTTGCACGCAGGAGGTCTGCGGTTCGATCCCGCATAGCTCCACCATAATCCGTACTGAATTTGCGAGAAGCAAAAGCCATGAGTTGAACAGTGTGTTCAATCTATGTCTTTGACTTCTTTACGAAGTTTGCTCTTTAACAATCTGGAAAGCTGATTTAAAAAGTAGTTCTCAAACATTTGTTACAAGTGCTTTGGAAACTTCTTGGCGAAAACCAAATTTTATTTGGTCCTTGTTGTACAGCAACAAGTCGCGTCGTTTCGACGACACTTCTTGGGGTTGTATGGTTAAGTGACTAAGCGTACATGGTGGATGCCTTGGCAGTCAGAGGCGATGAAGGACGTACTAACCTGCGATAAGCTGTGAGAAGTCGGTAAGAGACGCTATTACTCACAGATTTCCGAATGGGGAAACCCACCCAGCATAAGCTGGGTATCCGTTAGTGAATACATAGCTAACGGAGGCGAACCGGGAGAACTGAAACATCTAAGTACCCCGAGGAAAAGAAATCAACCGAGATTCCCTCAGTAGCGGCGAGCGAACGGGGATTAGCCCTTAAGCATCTTGGAAGTTAGTGGAACGGTCCTGGAAAGGCCGGCGATACAGGGTGATAGCCCCGTACACGAAAACAACCTTGATGTGAAATCGAGTAGGGCGGGACACGTGACATCCTGTCTGAA
>NZ_JBSTYK010000034.1:0-1192 GCF_054052485.1 Aeromonas intestinalis | reverse complement strand
ACGATGACTTGTAATCTGAAGCTTAGAGGCTTTTCCTGGAAGCAGGGCATCAATGGCTTCCGCACCGTAGTGCGTTCGTCTCGTGTCTCAGTGTTGTGTCTCCGGATTTGCCTAGAAACACCACCTACGCACTTTCACCAGGACAACCGTCGCCTGGCCCACCTAGCCTTCTCCGTCCCCCCATCGCAATTACAAGTCGTGCAGGAATATTAACCTGCTTCCCATCGATTACGCCTTTCGGCCTCACCTTAGGGGTCGACTCACCCTGCCCCGATTAACGTTGGACAGGAACCCTTGGTCTTCCGGCGAGGAGGCTTTTCACCCCCTTTATCGTTACTTACGTCAGCATTCGCACTTCTGATATCTCCAGCATACCTCTCGATACACCTTCGCAGACTTACAGAACGCTCCCCTACCACTCACGCTTAGCGTGAATCCGCGGCTTCGGTGCCTGGTTTGAGCCCCGTTACATCTTCCGCGCAGGCCGACTCGACTAGTGAGCTATTACGCTTTCTTTAAATGATGGCTGCTTCTAAGCCAACATCCTAGCTGTCTGAGCCTTCCCACATCGTTTCCCACTTAACCAGAACTTTGGGACCTTAGCCGGCGGTCTGGGTTGTTTCCCTCTTCACGACGGACGTTAGCACCCGCCGTGTGTCTCCCGGATATTACTTACTGGTATTCGGAGTTTGCATGGGGTTGGTAAGTCGGGATGACCCCCTAGCCCAAACAGTGCTCTACCCCCAGTAGTATTCGTCCGAGGCGCTACCTAAATAGCTTTCGGGGAGAACCAGCTATCTCCGAGTTTGATTGGCCTTTCACCCCCAGCCACAGGTCATCCCCTAACTTTGCAACGTTAGTGGGTTCGGTCCTCCAGTTGATGTTACTCAACCTTCAACCTGCCCATGGCTAGATCACCCGGTTTCGGGTCTACACCTTGCAACTAGACGCCCAGTTAAGACTCGGTTTCCCTACGGCTCCCCTATACGGTTAACCTCGCTACAAAATGTAAGTCGCTGACCCATTATACAAAAGGTACGCAGTCACCCCGAAGGGCTCCCACTGCTTGTACGTACACGGTTTCAGGTTCTATTTCACTCCCCTCACAGGGGTTCTTTTCGCCTTTCCCTCACGGTACTGGTTCACTATCGGTCAGTCAGGAGTATTTAGCCTTGGAGGATGGTCCCCCCAT
>NZ_JBSTYK010000032.1:0-5251 GCF_054052485.1 Aeromonas intestinalis | reverse complement strand
AAATTTTAAAAAACCCCATAGGACCCCCCCAACCCGGGGGGGCCCGGGGGCCGGGGCCCCCCAGTCCGCGTCATTGTGCGAGCCGTCCGGCCGCTTTGGCCTCGGCATCCCAGGCGGGTACAGTGGTCTTGAGGAACTGGGCCTTGTCTGCATTCATCTGTTTCATATCCATGCCAAGGGCGGCCTGGGCCTTCTCCTTGGTGGAGACGTCAGGAATGGCGATTTCGTGGCTGATCCCCTTGGCGGCCAGGAGGCGAGCGAGCTTGGTGCGTGCATCGGCGGCCTTGTCCAGGGCGCTGCCGAGCATCTTCAGAGCCACTTCCGGCGCGTGTGCCTGCACCCCGTGAGAGGCGATGGCGAAGTCCCAGCGCCACTGGGCGTGACGAATGTCTTGCTGGATGTCTTTCATTTCGGCTTCGGTGGCGCCGGCATCCCAGGCCGCCTTGGCTTCGAAGTGGGCGTGTACCAGCTGCTTCTCGACCTTCAGCTTGGTCTCGACCACGGCTTCCTTACGCTGGTGAACGATGTCCTGCAGCATCTCCTTGCTCTGGGTGTGGCAGTTGCGGCAGGTTTGCTCGAAGCGATCGAACGGGTTGCCGACCTTGTGATCCGTGTAGACCTTGCCCTGTTCGTTTTGCACCTTGGGCATGTGGCAGTCGACGCAGGCGACATTGTTCTGGCCGTGAATACCGGCGCGCCAGGTCTCGTATTCCGGGTGCTGGGCCTTGAGCATGGGGGTCTTGGAGAGGGCATGGGTCCAGTCGGCGAAGCCTATTTCGTCATAGTACTCTTCCATCTGCTCGACCGAGGTGCCCTTGTCCCAGGGGAATTTCACCGCCTTGGTGGGCCCGCTGAAGTAGTACTCCACGTGACATTGACCGCACACCTGGGACTGCTGATCGAAGCGGCCCTGTTCCTTGAACGGCTTGCCGATGGCGGTCATGGCGCGGTCCGCATAGGGGCGGGAGAGGTGCAGGGCGGGTTTGCCCTCCTTGAACTCTTTGGAGGCGGTGTCATGGCAATCGGCGCAGCCAATGGTGTTGACGATCTCCGGCCCGCCCTTGGCCCACATCCCCTTGAAGTAGCCATCTTCGCCCTTCTCATCGATAACCCGGGCTACATCCGGGCCCTTGCAGCTCCAGCACGCCATGGGCAGGGGGCCGTCTTCGGCGCTCTTGGGGGCGCCGGTGCGCAGGGTTTCCCGCACGTCGGTCAGGGCATAGGCGTGACCACGGGGTTTGTTGTAATCCTTGGAGAAGGGGTAACCGGCCCAGAGCACCACCATGTTGGGGTCTTCGGCCAGGGCGTCGGTACGTTCCTTGCTCTCACTGGTGGCCTGCCAGCTGCTGAACTGATCCCCATGATCCTTGGCGAACAGCTCGTTGCGCGCCTCTATCTTGCCCTTGGCGGCGGTCTCTTCGGCCAGTGCCGAGCCGCTGGCGCCGAGCAGAGCGGTCAGTAGCAAGGCCGCCAGGCCCTGCCTCAACATGTTGTTATTTGAACCCACGGTCATCACTCCCAGATAAAACGTCCTTACCGGGCCTGACCGGTCCATCTTGTTGCGTGGACATCACTACCCGAATGGGCATGGCAGGCCGTTTAATTGTTATTGATGTATAAACAATGGTTTTTATGCATTTTCAGCCCGGAAATAATACCAAATGGGTAAAATGGATGATGATTTATCACGTGGCCTCTTGCGCTAGATCAATTGACAGGGAAGAGAAAGCACAGAAATGGGATCCAGATTGGATTCCTATCTTTATCTATGGGTTATGGCCAATGGCGACGGGGTGTACTGGCAGTGGTTGAAGGTGTGTTGTCAGGCAGTACACCCCTCACCGAGAGGATGTGAGGCAGGAAGCGGCTTGTCTGGATTGAATGAGAAATGCATTGATATGCAATTGCTGATTTTGAAAAAAACGGACGCGGCTAGATGCTTAAATAAAGTGTCGATTATTTAATAGGCTGCCCATCTGACACAAGCTGTCGTAATAATGACGCCAATCCTGTTGCCCACCGTACAGAAAGTCACCTTATGAGTCTAGCTTTCGTATTAAAAGTGGATTGGTAACGATTTCATTGCATTTAATAGGACTAATAACGCTATTTCCTTTCTATATTTTCGAAAATGCCGAAGGGTTCTCCAGACTGGACAGGGGTAAAATAGGCGTCTATTCACCACGGATTTGTATTCTTTAGAGTCCGTGCTCATGAGTTGGAGATGAAGTTATGGCTGAGCTGCGAATTGAAAAACCGACCCTCATCAATCATCTGGAGGGCAAGGTCTTTGTGATGGATGCCGACGGCACCCTTCGTCCTGCCACCGTGGGCATGCAGCTCCAGCCCGGCGAACGCCTGTTGACCGAAGGCAATGGCCGCTTCGAACTGGGAGATCCCGCCGACGGAGAGAACCTCGATCAGGCCGAGCTGGCCAAGGCACAGCCGGATCCCCAGGCCGTCGATCCTGAACTGGCCAGCCTGCAGCAGGCCATTCGCGAAGGGGCCGACCCGACCGCCGTGTTCGAAGAGACTGCCGCCGGCAATGCGGCGGCAGGGACTGCCGGAGGAGTCGTGGGCTCCAGTGCCGGTGGCTTCGTGGTGGTGGATCTCAATAACGATTTCACCGTGGCGGAAGCCGGTTTTGACACCGATCATCAGATCCAGCCCCAGGGCAATGAAGAGCCCTACGTGGAGGATCAGGATCAGCAGGCTTATATCACCATCACCGAACCCCAGACCGACGACAACATCATCAACGCGGACGAGGCGGCTGGGGTCATCATCCGTGGCACGGTACAGGATGTGGAAGTTGGCCAGACGGTGACCGTGACCCTGATCGATCAGGATGGCAATCGTCTCACCACCACCACAGTGGTGCTGCCCGGGTTCGTCTGGGAGGCCAATTTTGGCGATGTGACCGGCAAGCTGACCGACGGCCCCCTGACCATACAGGCGGATACCCAGGATGCCGCCGGCAATCGTGCCAGCGATCTGGGCCATACCCTGCTCGATACCATCACCACCATCACACTCGATCTGGCCGATGAAAGCGACACCGGTGCCAGCCAGGTGGACGACTTGACCCATGACACCACGCCGCTCCTGCAAGGCAAGGGGGAACCCGGCGCTACCGTTACCCTGAGTCTGGGTGGCAACGTGGTGGCGGTGCTGGTCGTCGATGGCAATGGTAACTGGCAATACCAGATCCCCAATACCCTGCCAGATGGTGCCTATGACTTTCGTGTCGACTCGGTGGACATCGCCGGCAACCGTGCCAGTGACAACCTGACCGTCACCGTCGATACCCGGGCCAGCATCGATATCGACGATCTCGATACCAATCTTATCCTGGGTCATGACAACGTCACCCTGAGCGGCACCACCACCGAGGTGGAAGCGGGCCAGAGCGTCACCATCACCCTCATCGGCCAGAATGGCCAGATTCTCTACAGCGACAGCGCCCTGGTGGGCAGTGACGGCCGCTGGCAGTTGAACGGCCTGGATCTGACGGGCATCACCGGCCCCTATGAAGTCAGGGCCGAGGTGACCGATCTCGCGGGCAACCGGGTGATAGACGGGGCTCCTCTCATCGGCCAGAGCGATGTGCTGACCCTCTCCGAGGGAGACCTGGCCAAGGGCCCCATCACCGCGACCGGTTCCCTGCATACGGGGGCGGGGCTGGATGGCAATCTGCAGGTGAGTTTCGCAGCCGATCAGGGGGCCCTCCAGCAGCTTGGCCTCAGCAGTCATGGTTCTCCCCTCAGTTATCAGGTGGTCGGCCAGACCCTGACCGCCACGGCGGGTGGCAACACCGTCTTCACCCTGACCCTCGCCAATGACGGCAGTTATCGCATCGTCTGGAACCAGAGTCTGGATCACGGCCAGGACAACCTGAGCCTGCCGTTCTCGCTGGAATATCGCGACAGCGACGGGGATCTGGTGCACGCCAATCTCAATGTCAATCTGGTGGACAGCACGCCGCCAGCCTTCACGCTTCCCTCTGTCTCCCTGACCGAGGATGGTTTCACCGATCAGGCGCCCGTGGTGGGACAGAGCCACTTCGTGATTGGTCACCAGGCCGATCCCTTGGTGGCGAGCAGTGCCGTCTTCGCGGATCAGGCCAATACCCTCGTTCGTCTCAATGGCAGCGGCATGAGCAGTGACGGCCATGTGCTGAGCTTCGAGTTCAGCGGCGATCGCCTGCTGATCGGTTATTACACCGATGATCAGGGCCATCGCGTGGAGGTGATCAAGGCCGAACTGACGGCTACCCAGTCGGGTAGCGACATCGACGGCCAGGTCACCATCTCTCTGGTGGGGCCGTTGGATCACCAGGGCAGCGATACGCTTTCCCTCGGCCTCAGCGTGTCGGCCAAGGAGATAGACGGGGATGAGACCCGCGCCGATCTGCAGGTGACCATCCATGACGGGACAGATCCCAGCCTCGGCACTGACGCCGGCATCAGCCTGCAGGAAGGGGGCACCAACCAGAGCCTGGACGGCCAGCTGCCGGTCAATGTGGGCAGCGACCGCCTGGCCTCCCTCAATTTCGAGGCAAGCCAGCCGGGTCTTGATGGCCTCACCAGCGGCGGCAAACCCACTACCTATCAGGTCAATGGCAATGTGATTACCCTATCTGATAGCGCTGGCAAGGTGATTTTGACTGTCACACTGGGTCTGGACGGAAAATACCACCTGCAACTGGACGGCGTGCTGGACCAGCCGGTGGACAGCAACAGCGTCAATCTGGGGCTGCAGGTGCAGGGCACCGATTTTGACGGTGACCACAGCAACCTCGGCACCCTCAACATCACCATCACGGATGGCGCTCTGCCGAGCGTGGACGCCGTCTCCCTGCATCTGGTGGAAGACAGCGACTGGGGCGCGGCACAGAGCCTTTCCGGTCAGCTCAATATCACCGCAGGCGCCGATCCCCTGGTCAATATCAGCTTCGATGCCAACCAGCCGGGCCTGCAGGGGCTCACCAGCGGTGGCCAGCCAGTGGTGCTCAGCATCAGTGGCAACAGTATCAGCGGCAGCGTCAACGGCCAGAATGTCTTTACCCTGACCCTGGATCAAAACGGCAACTACGTCTTTACCCTCAACCAGCCGCTGGATCAGGGCAGTGCCGACAGCCTGCTCAAGGCGGGCTTCACGCTCACAGACAGCGATGGTGACAAAGTCTCCTCCACCCTGAGCGTCGCCATTGGTGACGGTGCCAATCCGGTGATCAGCGCCGTGACCGGCA
>NZ_JBSTYK010000031.1:0-6688 GCF_054052485.1 Aeromonas intestinalis | reverse complement strand
TGAAGTTCACGTTCGCCGTAGCCAAGATGAGCAAAGCCGACATTGGCAGGGCTCAGGGACACAACCTCCGCCTCCACGAAACCAGCAGCCAACTTCCCAGACGGGCATGGTTTACAGAGAGCCCGATGCACACCAAGGTCGAATGGGATCAGGGTAAACTCGATGCAGCCTCGGCACTGGCCAAGCGCAAAGATGCCGTAGTGGCGATCGAGTTCATCATCCAGGTCGGCAACCAAACCGACTGGCGAGAAGACCCCACACCAGAGTGCCCTGAAGGGCCGCCTATCGAGCGCGATCTGGCACAGTTCTTTGCGCCGTTCGGGGAGCAGGTAAAGGCATGGGCCGATCAGGAGTTCGGCCCCGAGAACGTGGTATCGATCCAGCTGCATATGGACGAGAGCACCCCGCACTTCCATGTCATTGCCACCCCGATCAAAGACGGCAAGCTGCAGGCAAAAGCTTGGTTGGATGGCGGCCGGAAGCTGGCTGGGATCCGGCGCCGATGCCACGCCACGATCAACGAAAAGATCCCCTGCGTGTACACCCCAAAAGGTCTGGGGGGAAACCCGCACCGGCCAGACCTGCGCGCCGGCACCGCCCCAGTCCCTACCCTGATCGACAAGATGAGCGGCCACGCCAAAGCCCAGAAGCTGGAGCGGGAGAACGCCGCGCTGCAGGAGGAGAATGCCCAGCTCAAGCAGCTCCTGTTTAGCCGCCAGAAGGGCCGCTATAGCGCGGACAACGTGGAGCAGGCCCAGCAGGCTACCGCAGAGGCACAGAAGGCACAGAGCGAGCTTCAGAAGGCGCAGGGGGAAGTTAAGCGGCTCACCATGGCACTCGATAGCGCCCAGAGCGTGATAGGCCGACAAGGGGCAGAGATCGACAAGCTCAAGGGCTATAACCGAACGCTTTCGGAGCAGAACAACGAACTGGAGGAGAAACTGCTGGATCTCCAGCCAAAGCGGAGCCGCGGTAAGGGGATGGGCCTATGAAGGTATGGCAGGTTGTAGGGCTACTGGCCGCAGTGCTGGCAGTGAAGGGGGCAAGCAGCTCCTCAAGTGGCTGGTTCATGATGCTGCTTGGCCTGCATGACGTGTTCAGCTGGGCCGCCCCAGCATGGTGGGAAGGGGCGATATGCATGGGGGCGCTAGCCCTCCTGCTGCGCTGGGCAAAAGTCTGATATATCGGACCTAGCGGCTGCTCAGGTCTATCTCGATGCGGCGAAAACCAATGCCGTGGGCCGTGTTGGCTGCCGCATCGATGGAGGAGAACACCCGCCAGCCTCCGCGCTGCCGTTCCACTACTTCGGTGCCCGCCTTGCCAAAGCGCACCAAGTGGAGGTGGAACCCAGAGCCCATGGGAGTGGGCACGATCATCGCCTTGGAGAATCCCCCCATGTCGAACACCGTCTTGGCCTCTTTCTCCTGCATTATCAAATCTCCAATATGAAGCATCAAATAGACAATTCGATGTTACCCCTTCGGGAGCCGAAAGCAATCAATTCGGCAATTTGAATAATCGAATTTTAAAAATGATTTTCAATGCGGTTCAAGGCCCAAGGCAATCAGGCGTTCGCGCCACTCTGCGGCGTCCAAATCGAAGTTAAGCAGCCCCCCTTCAACGCTGATCCGCCCCCCAAAATCGAGCAACTGCATCTCCGTCAGATCGCACAGGCGCTGACCGCCTGCGTCCAGTAGCCAGATGCAATCCCCATCGACCTCAATCCCGTGCTTGTCGAACCTCATACGAACCTCCGGCCAAAGCCAAACCTAACCCGCTTCCGTGGAGAACTGCTGCCGCCCACAAGCCGAACCAATGGCATGTGGACGGACTGGCGCAGTTACCCACCTCGCCAAGATCATCGCTCTTTTTTTTGTTTGAAAGACAGGGCGTAAGACACCGGCTCCCCTATCTTTCGCTGCGCTTCAAGATAGGCTCGCCCTCCTGCTTGGCTACGTTAAAAATGACGTAGTTACGCTGGATAGCTCGCCTTGCTCAGGACTATCGAGGCTGCTTGCGGCAGCTCCCCCTCACGCGCTCCTGAGACACACCTCGCCACGCTGTACCTGCTTAAGTCCCCACCTGTGGGCCGGACTGCCGCGCCGTTTTTATCGAGCTGGCCGTGGTTGGTTCCCCGTTACGCTCGGTGCTGGTACCCCATGGTTGCGAGCCATGGGAGGCTATGGTGCGCGTCGCACGCTGGGCAGTATGTGAGGTTTCCCCGTTCTGCCCGACCAACCACACCCACACACGGCAACAAACTCATGCTTCCAATCCGTGCGGATACGACAAAACGCCAAAGGTGGTGGCCTTTGGTAACGGGCATTTGAGCAGGAAAACTTGATTGATAGGCGCGGAGGGCGCTAAACTGGAATCTGTATTAGGGTATCTGCTTCCTGCTCGAAGCCGTTACCTGGTACAAAGAGCGCCAACTCTGAGTACCATCGAAAAACCGCCCGCCAAGGCGGTTTTTTCGTTTCTGGTCGAAAGCATACGCGCTAGATCGAGATCAGCGCAAGAGGTGCGATTTGATCATACGCAAAAACAACACCTGATTTTTCAGATGGTTGTTAACTGATCTCGAAACTTACCCTAACCCCTCAACAAACTCAGTCAAAACCTCTTTTATCGACTTACCTTGTGATGCGGCGTAGGTTTTCAACCGCGTATGCAGCGCCTCAGGCAAGTCGAAATTGACCCTCTTAATCTTACTTTCTCCAGATATATCACCCATCGTCACAGCCCGCTTTTCAGAGCTGGGACGACCAGCCTTTAGCATACTCATTAACTCATACCCTCATTAACTCATTTGAGTAAACCTAACACTTCACTAGCCAAGGCTTGTATTTCTTGGGCCGCACGGCCGCTTGGTTCAACATCAAGAACTGTTGTTCCGGCAGCAGCAGAGCTCGGATAGATAACGCTCTGGGTAATTCCAGACTCAAGAACAGGTAGACCGTACCCCTCTAGAGCGCCTCTGATTTCCGCTCCAATCTTGGTGTTCTTAATGGCCCGACTAACAACGAACGCAGCCTTGAGACGGCCATCTGTCATCTCTATCCGTTGCTTTACTAATTCGACCAAATCGGATGTAGCCCAAATGTCATACGGCGACGGCTGTACCGGGATCAGCACTAGATCACTAGCTTTGATCGCAGATATCGCCAAGTCGGCCGCCTGTGGAGCACCATCGATCACAATCAAGTCTTTGTGAGACACAGTCTTTATATCGCGCTCGATTGTTGGTCTATCAATACCAACAACCGGTACAGGCTGATCATCCCGCACTGCAGCCCAGTCACGAGCACTGCCCTGCGGGTCACTATCTATCAAGAGCACATCATGCCCAGCCAATTGGAAAGCACGGACTAGGTGAGTAGCTATCGTGGTTTTTCCGCTCCCACCCTTTTGGTTAAGCACTGATATAACAACCATCCTCCCTCCTCCTTCAATAAAAACTCAAAAACTCAAATGATGTTTAATCAGCAGCATACCAGAGGATAAAAAATACGCGAAAAAAAACCGCTTTACTTCGAAAAAAACACGGGGTAACTTGACCAACTATGGTGTGCTATGAGCTGCAATGAGCTACTAAGCAAACCTATAAAGCCCTAAATGGTACTGTAATGACAAATCATTTAAGAGAGCTGCATCCATCTAAAACACAACATGATGAGATCTATATGAAGCTTATTGATGGTAACGAAGTCGCTACTTTGCTGGGGATTAGCAAATCCACCTTATTCCGTTGGTGTGACATCTCTGAAGCCTCGGAAGATGCAAATTCAGTAGCCGCCGTACTCGCACAAATCCAGTCTGAGACAGTAACCACCAAGAGTCCACGCTCCATGCATAAATGGGCAATGGGCGCTCGTGACGAAACCCCCAAGGACTTCCCCCGCCCCTTTAAAATCGGCCGAGCCTACAAATGGAGCGATGAAGAAATCATGCAGTGGCTGGAGAAAAAAAGAGTTTAAAGCGCAAAGCATGGCGCCAAACAACCCCCACTCACAGCCGCGAGTGATAACTATAGTTGACACACACACACACCCTAACCGACAATAAAGGTGTCAACACATACCGGAACTTCCAAAAGAAGGGTGTTGATGTCGGAGAAACTAATATAGGTTCTCCCCTAGCCTGAGAGCGGGATACCCAAAGACCAGACCGACAATTGAACAGAAAAAAACAAAAGGTGCCTATGGGCGCCTTTTGTTTTTATAGCCTGTTGATACCCGCCGCTCGCTGAGAAAGTACAAACTCGAATGGCAGATTTTTCCCCCTTGGTACTTCCCCCCACTGATCCAACGTATACGCACTCACTACGTGCAACCGCAAAAATCCATCTGAGCCTGAAGGTTTCCTGATTTCCATCAAAATGAAATCATCGTGCAAATTCAGATGGTAATACCTTTGCCCACTAGTACCAGCAATGAATGCGGTTACATAATCACCATAAACAGCCCCTAGTATGCGTTCTGTTAAAGTTTTGCTTCCTTCATATCTGTTTTGGCAGAAGTAACGCCGCTCCATCTTATGCCTTATTGGTTTCCCGTTACCCTTTTCATCAGTAAAGACATGAAAACCAAACGTAATTTCTATCGAAAGCATCCCTGACTTAGTAACCACCTGATGCACAGATGGCCTTAAGTGGCTCATGTCATAATGAACACCAAAGCTCTCAACATCCCCCCACACTATACCTGCCATACTCTCACTCCCATGAGGCACCAACCTCAATAACTCGGGCAGCTAAGGCGTGGTATCTCTGATCCTTACCCCTCTTCCCTTCACTGTAAATTTTCTTGATTACCACCAGAGGGTGAACGATCAACACATATTGATATTCACCAGATGCTCCGCTCTTGCATGAGATGAATCCCAACTCTTGCAACTTCTTCATCCTTCCAGACCAAGTGGTAACAGCCCTTTGCCCAGAAAAACCGGACTCATAAGCAAGCGAATCCTTGTCCCTGATCTCTATAAAACCTTCATCGGAAACCCTGCACCACAAGGCCGTATAGACCTGAGATAGTGGCGAACCACTACCTGACAACTCGTCCAATATCCTAGAGACATGCGGCAATGTCCTCGGGATAGTTGCATAGCCGTCATTCTGATGACGAGTCCAAATTGGGATCTCCTCTAACTCATCCCCCCACAACTCCTCAACTAAAGCCTTTCGTCTTTCCGCTTGGCTTTTCCGGCCAACCTTCTTAGCTTTCTCTGACATCATCACCTCCGATTCCCTACACACTCAGATTAAATCAAAAATACCTTTAAAAACAATGAGTTATGCGTTGAGTTTCATTTTTCGACATTACTAAATGGCAGATGCCAACGACTCCAGAAGACATCAAAAAAAGAATAAAAACAAACGAGATGTAAAATATGAAACACGAAACTCACGCAAGTATATGTTTTAAATTGATTTTTAATTTTTTTGCGGTGCTCCCTGTGCTCCGATGTGCTCGGTGTGCTCGGTGTGCTCCATGTGCTCCATGGGGGTGCAGGGGGGTTAGGGCGTAAAAAACCAAGATCAAAACTTGGATCTTTAACGCAGATCAGAGGTGCGCATAACGCCTTTTATGTTCAATTGAAGTTTTCGCATGCGAAAACTTGCCGCCCAACCAGAAGATCCCCCAAACAGCCAAAAAGGCGCAGTGTTGCAGCCCAACACTGCGTCTTTTGGTGCTGAAAATTAGTAACGGTTTGGGCGGGATTTTTACAAGCCAGAGTAGCGGATCCGGTTTCATCCGATAACCGCCAAGAGCAGGGGGTTTCTCGTAGTTTTCGTTGGTACCTGAACAATTGACAAAAGGTGGGGCCAGTGGCCCCACTCACAAAATCAAAAAAGAGCCACTTGAAAATCAGTGCTGTCGCCCAGAGCTTATCTGAACGAACCTTAATCCTTAAGGCTCGATGACCAAGGGAAGGATTTCATGGGTATCAGCGATCACGAGTACGTTAACTTCAGCGAAGACTACGAGTTGAACTATCACCTGAAAAAGGTGAGTAAGGCTCAAACAGAGAAAAACAGAACCACGTTGCGCACGATGGGCAAAGAGCTGAAAACAATGCTCAACAAGGAACGAGTTACTCACACCGAGTTTCATTCCTACATTCTGAAAAACCTCAGTCGCTTGGATTCCTAATGGTCTCTTAGACTCAAAATTTCGCATGCGAAACTCTGTGGGGCCAGTGGCCCCACTTTCATGTGGATCATGGGTCGATTCGATTGGATTCCTTAAGCATGAGCGCCACAGCAACGATGACCGCAGCCACCCCCAAGTTATGCTCCATGCTGTTCCCTCCGATCAGGAGCAGCACTGCCAACACCCAGTCCCTCATACAAGCACCTCTTTACCTCTGCAGTTCGATGCCTGCATGGTGGCATCACGACATGCTCGACCTGTAATGACGCTTTTCGCTAAAACCTCCCGAACAGGGGAGGCTAGCGCAGTCTGCCTCCTCCAGATCGGGAGGCGGCAAGCGTAGCGCGGCAGGTCTTTTTCGCCCCGCCGGGCTCCTACTTTGCGCAGCAAAGTGTAAGGAGTACACTTTGAACTCCAAAGCTACCACCCTCGGAGCCCCCGATGAAGTTCACGTTCGCCGTAGCCAAGATGAGCAAAGCCGACATTGGCAGGGCTCAGGGACACAACCTCCGCCTCCACGAAACCAGCAGCCA
>NZ_JBSTYK010000030.1:0-9110 GCF_054052485.1 Aeromonas intestinalis | reverse complement strand
TCCCATGCCGAACTCAGAAGTGAAACGCGGTAGCGCCGATGGTAGTGTGGCATTCGCCATGCGAGAGTAGGACACTGCCAGGCACCCAATTAAACAGTTGTGCATACATTGCATGATTGGCTGCGAGGATGACACCTCAGAGAAGCGGCAAAAGATTTAGCGAAAGCTAACCGAATGCGGAGCGGTAGTTCAGTCGGTTAGAATACCGGCCTGTCACGCCGGGGGTCGCGGGTTCGAGTCCCGTCCGCTCCGCCACTAACAAGAAGCCCAGTCTAACGACTGGGCTTTTTTTCGTTTCTGCGTTTCTGATTTCTTGTTCACCCGGGCGAGCCTTCACTTCCTGCCTGGCAAACCTCCATGTCTTGCACATCTCACTGCAGAGGGCTGATTTCACCCCAGGAGCGCTTAGTAGAACACGCAGAGCCAGATGGTGTGTATGTCTGGATGGGTCCACTCCACCCTGTGTTTCTGGCGGGCGGGGATGTTGATGTGGTCCCCCGGTCCCAGCAGGACCTGCTGCTGCTCCTGAGTCTGGGGATCCACAAACAGCAGGCTGGCTTCTCCCTGCACGATCAATACCCATTCATGTTCATCCTGATCGTACCACTCCCCCGGAGGGGTCTGATGGCCGTGGGAGACGATGCGCTCGATCCGCAGGTGATTGGTGCTGACGAGATCCTGGAAGAACTCGGTGGGCAGAGGGGAGGGGATGTCGTTCAACAGATTGCGCGTGTGCATGCTCATCTCCGGTCAGATACAGAATGTCATTGCAGTATAGAAGCCTCTACCCCGGTGGAGTCGCCTGTCCCAGATTGGAAATGAGTCACAAGTGAGGCTTTTTATCATGACTTTGTGGAAAAGTTCGGAGAAGTCGCTGCAATCCTGACAAATTCTTGCTATTTTGCGCAGCCATAAAAGCAAACGATTTCCTTCACACTTTCAGGATGAGTTATGGCAACGCAAGATATCGCCGCCCAAGCAGGGAAAGGCGGCTTTTTGGATTCCTATTTTTCCATCTCCGAGCGCGGCAGCAGCGTACGCCAGGAGTTGTTGGCCGGGTTGACCACCTTCCTGGCCATGGTCTACAGCATCATCGTCGTGCCGAACATGCTGGGTGTCGCAGGCTTCGAGCAGGGGCCAGTGTTCGTGGCGACCTGCCTGATCGCCGCCTTCGGCTCCCTGCTGATGGGGCTTTGGGCGAAGCTGCCCATGGCCATCGGTTGTGCCATCTCCCTCACCGCCTTTACCGCCTTCAGCCTGGTGCTGGGACAGGGGCTGAGCATTCCGGTGGCGCTGGGTGCCATCTTCCTGATGGGGGTGCTGTTCACCCTGATCAGCGTGACCGGCGTACGCCAGTGGATCCTGGACAACCTGCCCTCCGGCATCGCCCACGGTACCGGCATCGGTATCGGTCTGTTCCTGCTGCTGATCGCCACCAACGGCGTCGGCATGGTGATCAAGAACGAAGGGGCCGGCCTGCCGGTCCAGCTCGGTGAGGTCACCTCCTTCCCGGTCATCATGACGGTGCTGGGGCTGGCGGCCATCTTCGGTCTTGAGCGTCGCAAGGTGCCGGGCGGCATCCTGATGGTGATCATCGCCATCTCTGCCCTGGGTCTTGCCTTCGATCCCAAGGTGACCTGGCAGGGCTTCTTCGCCATGCCGAGCCTGACCGGTGAGAAGGGGTCGCTCGTGGGCAGCATGGATCTGCTGGGCGCTCTCAACCCCGTGGTGATCCCGACCGTGCTGGCGCTGGTCATGACCGCCGTGTTCGATGCGACCGGCACCATCCGTGCCGTGGCGGGTCAGGCCGGCCTCATCAACGAGCGTGGCCATATCATCAGCGGTGGCAAGGCCCTGACCGCCGACTCCGTCAGCAGCATGGTGGCGGGCGCCGTGGGCGGGGCTCCGGCCGCCGTCTACATCGAATCAGCCGCAGGCACCGCCGCCGGTGGCAAGACAGGCCTGACCGCGACCCTGGTGGGCGTGCTCTTCCTGCTGATGATCTTCCTCTCCCCCCTGAGCTATCTGGTGCCGGCCTACGCCACCGCACCCGCGCTCATGTATGTCGGCCTGCTGATGCTGGGCAACGTCACCAAGCTGGATTTCAAGGATTCGGTGGATGCGCTCTCCGGCATGCTGTGCGCTGTCTTCATCGTGCTCACCTGCAACATTGTCACCGGCATCATGCTGGGCTTCGTGGCCCTGGTGGTCGGTCGACTGTTCGCTGCCGAGTGGAAGAAGCTCAACGTCGGCACCGTCATCATCGCCGTGGCACTGGTGGTGTTCTACGCCGGTGGCTGGGCCATCTAAGCCAAACTGATGTCGAGAAGGGCTCCCGCGGGAGCCCTTTTTCGTCTCTGTGAGGGGCCTAACAGTTTTCTACACTCTGGTCGCTCGTTGTTTCGAATTGGAACGCCGATACCCTCCTCCCGGTTTCAAATCCTGACCATCTGGCCCGTCATTTTTATCCCGCTTGTCCCCGTTAGACTGGTTCCATCAACCATCCGCCCCTGGGCGAGTCGAGGAGTGAGCCATGAAGAAGCTGATCAATGCCGTCGATGCCGTGGTCCGTGAACAACTGATGGGGATGGCTGCCGCCCACCCCGAACTGAAGGTGCGTATCGAGCCCCATTACATCACCCGTGCCGATGCGCCGGTGAAGGGAAAGGTGGCGCTGGTATCCGGTGGCGGCAGCGGTCACGAACCCATGCACGGCGGCCTGGTGGGGATGGGCATGCTGGATGGTGCCTGCCCCGGCGAGATCTTCACCTCGCCGACACCGGATCAGATGTATGAGTGCGGCCAGGCGGTGGACGGTGGCGCCGGTGTCCTGTTTCTGGTGAAGAACTACACCGGCGATGTGCTCAACTTCGAGACGGCCGTGGAGCTGCTGCACGGCGACGGAGTCAGGGTCGGTTTTGCCCTCATCGATGACGACGTGGCGGTCAAGGACAGCCTCTACACCGCCGGTCGCCGCGGGGTGGCAGCGACAGTGCTGTGCGAGAAACTGGTGGGGGCCGCCGCCGAGGCGGGCTATGACCTGGATCGCTGCGAGGCGCTGGCGCGGCACATCAACAACCAGAGCCGCACCATAGGGGTGGCCACCCACGCCTGCACCGTTCCCGCGGCGGGCAAGCCCTCCTTCACCCTGGCGGACAACGAGCTGGAGTTCGGCGTCGGCATTCACGGTGAGCCCGGCATTGCGCGGCGCCCCTTCACGACCCTGGACAACCTGGTGGATGAGATGTTCAGGGAGTTGACCGACAACAGCCCCTATGGCCGAACCCTGCGCCACTGGGACAGAGAGGCTGGCCGCTGGCAGGAGGAGCACGTCTTCATCGAGCCGCTCCAGGAAGGGGACAGGGTGATCGCCCTGGTCAACAGCCTGGGAGGCACCCCCCTCTCCGAGCTCTACGGGGTCTATGGGCAGCTCGCCAGCCTGTGCGAGGAGGCCGGTATCCACCTGGTCAGAAATCTCGTCGGCCCTTATTGCACCGCCCTCGACATGAGCGGGATCTCCATCACCCTGCTCAAGGTGGATGACGAGCTGATGACCCTGTGGGATGCTCCCGTCCATACCCCGGCGTTGCGCCGTGGCTGCTGAGGAAGAATCATGTTAAGCAAACATCAGATAGTGAACTGGCTGCTCGACTGCGAGCACATCTTCACCGAACAGCGCGACTATCTCACCGCGCTGGATACCGACATCGGCGACGGGGATCACGGCCTCAACATGCAGCGGGGTTTTGCCAAGGTGGCGGAGAAGCTGCCTGCGGTGGCAGACAAGGACATCGGTCAGGTGCTGAAGACCACCGGCATGACCTTGCTCTCCTCGGTGGGCGGGGCCAGCGGCCCCCTCTACGGCACCTTCTTCATTCGTGCGGCCGCCAGCGCCGATGCCTGCCAGAGCCTGAACCTGGATCAGCTGACCCGGATGCTGACCGACGGCGTGGAGGGGATCGTCTCCCGTGGCCGCGCCGAGCCTGGCGACAAGACCATGTGTGATGCCTGGTGGCCGGCACTGGCGGCCTTGCAGCAGGCACAGCAGCAAGGCTTGCCCCTGCTTGAGGCGCTGGACGGAGCCGTGGCGGCCGCGGCGGCAGGCACCGAGGCCAGCATCCAGATGCAGGCCCGCAAGGGACGCGCCAGCTATCTGGGGGAGCGCAGCATAGGCCATCAGGATGCCGGGGCCACCTCGACCCTGCTGCTGCTCACCGCCCTGCGTGATCGGGCGAGGTTGTGACATGGTAGGTATCGTCGTTGTCTCCCACAGCGCCACCCTGGCTGCCGGCATCAGTGAGCTGGCGGCCCAGTTGGGCAGTCCGGCTCCCTTGCTGCTGGCGGCCGGTGTGGATGATCCCGATCACCCCATCGGCACCGATGCCATCGCCGTGATGAACGCCATCGAGCAGGCGGACGACGGCGGCGGCGTGCTGGTGTTGATGGATCTCGGCTCTGCCCTGCTGAGTGCCGAGACTGCTCTGGAGCTGCTGCCCCCCGCGCTGAGTGCCAGGGTGCGGCTCAGCCCGGCCCCTCTGGTGGAGGGTACCCTGGCCGCCGTGGTGGCGGCCGGAGCCGGTCTGACCCTGGACGAGGTCGCCGCCGAGGCCATGGCGGGTCTGCAGGCCAAGATCGCCATGCTGGGGGGGCCGGCCCCTGAGGTGACTGTGTCAGAGCCCGCTCCCGTGGCCACTCTCTGCTGGCGCCATCGGGTGTGCAATCCCCATGGCCTGCATGTGCGCCCCGCCGCCAAACTGGTGGCGGCCCTCAAGCCGTTCGATGCCGAGCTCACCCTCTACAAGGGGGAGAAGGGGATCAACCCCCGCAGCCTGACCCGGCTCGCCATGCTGGATGTGCGCTGTGGGGACGAGATCGAGCTGCGCGCCAGCGGCCCCGAGGCGGAGCAGGCGATCCAGGCCTTCAAAGCCGTGGCCGAGGGACGCTTCGGGGAATAGTCTGGCAGGCAGATGGCAGCATAGAAGAGAGGGGACCAGGCCCCTCTCTTTCGTTTTTATCTGCCATTTATTGCTGCACGAGTGGATCTATCTGCCACTGCTTCATTTTTCGCCATAATGTGGTGCGACTGATCCCCAGTTGCCGGGCCATCAGGCCGATCTGGCCCTGACAGGCCAGGGCGCTGCGCCGGATCGCCTGGCACTCCAGCTCGGCCAGGCTGAGCAGGGGTTGCCCCACCACCTCGTCAGCCAGCAATCGATGACCATGGCGAATGGCGACGGGCAGGGCCTCCGAGGGGATGGGGGAGTCGCCACCATGCAGCAGGGCGTGCTCGACGGCACTGCGCAGCTCCCCCAGGTTGCCGGGCCAGGGGTAGGCCAGCAGGCAGTCCAGGGCCGCCGGGCTGAAGTGGCGATGGGGCGCTCGCCCACGGGCGTTCAACTGCTGGCCGATGAGGGCGGGCAGGTCGGCCCCGCGCTCGCGCAGACTGGGCACCCAGAGTTCGCAGGCCTGCAGCGCATAGAGCAGCTGGCGGCCGAACTGTCCCTCCTGCACCCTCTGCTCCAGCGAAGCGCTACTGGTGGCGATGATGCGTACCCTCAAGGGCAGAACCCGGGCCGAGTCGAAGCGCTGGATACGGCCCGTCTTGAGCAGTTGCAGCAGGGCCGCCTGCATGGGCGGCGCCAGAAACTCAATCTGCTCGAGCACCAGGGTGCCGCCGTGGGCCAGTTCGAACTTGCCGGCCCGCTCCTGCCCCGCTTCATCGGAACCCATCAGCTCCAGCGCCATCCGCTCCGCTGGCAGGGCCTGGCAGTTGAACAGGATGAGGGGGCCGTCGGCGCGCTCGCCGGCAAAGTGAATGGCCTCGGCGATCTGCCCCTTGCCCACCGCCTCCTCGCCGCGCAGCAGCATGGGTCCCGCACTCTGGGCCGCCTGCCTGGCATGGCGCAGCAGCGTGCGCATGGGGCCGGACTCCCCCACCAGGGTGGAGAGTTCGGGCACCGACTGGCGCAGCTGATGGATGGCCCTCAACCGATCGGCGGGGTGGATCAGGGCGATGAAACCGACCCCGTCCGGCCCCGGCAGGGGCTTGAGGCTCATCAGGGCGTTGATGAACTCCCCGTCCTGCTCGCCGATCCGCTCCAGGGTCAGCTCCACGTGGCTGAGGGGGGTCTGTCCCTCGATGGCGAGCCGCAGCCGCTGGGGCAGCAGCAGGTGCTGGGTCAGTGGCTGGCCGAGGCTGCGTTCGGGATCGAGGCGCAGTTGTCGCGCCGCCAGGGCGTTGAGGTAGCGCAGCCGTCCCTGGGGATCCCAGGCCAGCACGCCGTCATCCATGCCATCGAGCAGGGCATAGAGCTCGCTCAGGTGATGCTGGGACTCCTGCATCAGGGTCTCCGCCCGCAGCAGGTTGGCCAGCTCGCGCCCGGCGCTGACGGTGAGGGCGAGATCGCCGGCCGTGGCGGCTTCCACCTTGCACGCCAGGGCGACGATGGCGACCTGGCGGCCATGGCTGTTGTAGACCGGGCTGGCGCAGCAGTGCCAGGGGTGCAGGGTACGGTTGAAGTGCTGGATGCCGCTGACGGTGAGGGGCGTGCCCGTCAGGGCCGCCAGGTTGACGGCATTGGTGCCGATGCGCCCCTCGCTGAAGAAGGCGCCGGGGCCAAAACCGAGGGCCTCCAGCTCTGCCAGGGTTTCGCCGTGGCCGGTGCGGGCCAGCAGGCAGCCGCTCTCGTCGGTCAGCAGCAGGGCGCAGGGGCGCCCCTCCATGTATTCGTAGAGATCCTCGAGCGCCATCTCCCCCGTGGTGAGCAAGTCCCGCTTGCGCTGGCGCAGGCTGTGCAGGGTCTGGCCCCTGGCGCTGTGGGGCGGGTGCCAGAGCTCCCGGCTGGTCTGGTGGGCGCAGCGCAGCCAGGAGGCCTGCAGGTCGTCGGGCCAGGACGGGTGTGGCTGGATGGATGGCTGGATCACGGCGAATTCCGGCATGGGGCTAATCCACCATTTAACCACGGCGGGTTGGCCGATTCAGTGACCCCCCTCAGAGGTTCGCCTCCTCACCCCCCTCGGCAAACTGCCGCTCCAGCCAGTGGCAGAAGGTGCGGCACTGGTGGCCGCCATCGCTCTCCTGATGGACCAGCAGGCTCCAGCTCGGGCCGGGGACCCTGTGGCTGGAGAGGGGTTGCAGCAGTCCCTGCTGGCGGGCCGTGCGGGAGAGTCGCTCGCTCACCAGCGCCACCCCCAGGCCTGCCTGGGCGGCATCCAGCAGCAGACCGGGATCGGAGAAGTTGAGCCCCTGGGTGAGCAGCTGCAGATCCTCTCCCCCTTTGAGGGTCCAGTGGTGCCAGTCCATCTCCCGCTCCCCGTGCAAGGTGGTGCGCTCCTGCGCCGGTTGTGCCAGCACCGCCGGGCTCGCCACCGGCAGCAGCCGATCCGCCAGCAGCGGCTGATGGCGGCACTCCACCTGGGGTGCCAGGCCCCAGCGCAGCGCTATGTCTATGGTCTGCTCGGCCATGTTCGGGGTGTCGTCGCCGGTGAACAGCCAGAGATCGATGCCGGGATGCTGGCGGTGGAAATCGGCCAGCCGGGGCAGCAGCCAGTGGCGGGCGATGGCGGTGCTGGTGTTGAGCACCAGCTGGTTCGGCTTGCGGTACTGCTCAAGCCGCTGGATCCCCACCGCCAGTTGCAGCAGTACCTTCTGGGTGGTTTCCAGCAGATCCTGGCCCGCGTCGGTCAGGGCTACGGAGCGACCCTGCCGATAAAACAGGGGCTGGCCGATCAGCTCCTCCAGGGAGCGGATCTGCTGGCTGATGGCAGACTGGGTCAGGTGCAGCTCCTGCGCCGCCTGATGAAAACTGCCGAGCCTGGCCGCCGCCTCGAAGCCCCGCAGCACGTTGAGGGGAGGCCAGTGTTTGAACATCATTGATTAGCTCCACTTATCACTTTTACCGAAAATCGATCGTTTGTTACCCATCTCTCGGGAGAATAGTCTATTCCCATCGTCAACAACCTTAATAGTACCTAATCAGAGAGGCTGAGATGCGCGAGCAGGGAATGATGGCAACAGGCTGGTTTATGCCCGCCGAGTGGTGCCGACACGCGGCGACCTGGATGGTCTGGCCGCACAACAAGGCGCTGTGGGAAAACGGCTGGGGTGTGACCCTGCCCCAGGTGCAGCAGGACTTCGCCCGGGTGGTCAACGCCATCGCCCGCTTCGAACCGGTGAACCTGGTGGTGGATCCCAGTGCCATCCCAGAGGCGCGCGGCCTGTGCGGAGAGGGGGTGCGCTTCATTCCCCTGCCGGTGGATGACAGCTGGTGCCGGGACTCTGGCCCCACCTTCATCTGCCATCCCGATCTCGGTACCGCCGGTATCAGCTGGCGCTTCAATGCCTGGGGCGGCAAGTCGGCCCACGGTCTGGACGAGGGGCTGGCGCGGCGCGTCCTCAACAGCCTGGAGCTGGATTGCATCGGCAGCTTCCTCGCCAACGAGGGGGGCGCCATCCACGTGGACGGCGAGGGCACCCTGATCACCACGGAATCCGTGCTGCTCAACAGCAACCGCAACCCCGGCATGAATAAACGGGAGATCGAAGGGATCTTCAGCCGCCTGCTCGGCATCGAGAAGACTATCTGGCTGCCGGGGGATCCCGACCACGTCACCGGCGACATGACGGACGGTCATGTGGACGGGGTCTGTGCCTTCAGCCGCCCCGGCCACCTGCTGGTGGACGCGACCCTGGATGCCAACTCCACCTATGGCCGGGTCGTGCGGGAGAACCGCCGTGCCCTGGCCCTGGCCACCGATGCCAGGGGGCGATCCTTTGAGTGCCTCGAGCTGTTCGAAGCGAGCGAGGCGGTGGACGCCGAGGCCGAGGTGTTCTGCGCCTCCTACACCAACTTCTACATCGCCAATGGCGCCATCATCATGCCTGCCTACGGCGTGGCAGCGGACGAGGCGGCGGGCGAGGTGCTGAGGCTCGCCTTCCCGGACAGGCAGCTGGTGCCGGTGCGTATCAACCAGCTGGCCCACGGCGGCGGTGGCATTCACTGCATCACTCAGCAGCAGCCGGCCTGGCCGTTGCAAGGTTAAGGATAGGGACCGGCGCGGCGCGGGGGGGCCCCGCGGGGGGCGCGGGGGGGGGGGGGGGGGGGGTGGTG
>NZ_JBSTYK010000029.1:0-11331 GCF_054052485.1 Aeromonas intestinalis | reverse complement strand
TATCTATCTATCTATCTATCTATCTATCTATCTATCTATCTATCTATCTATCTATCTATCTATCTATCTATCTATCTATCTATCTATCTATATCTACCAAAACGATTATATAAGCACAGGAAAACGGCCACACCAATACCCCAAAACATACTTAGTTTTAAGTCTGACAAACATTCATCCAGAGATGAATACATTAATATACCACCATGATGATAAATATACACATCTATTAATGAAAATACCAATCTTATAAACAACATCCCTAAAAACATCAAAGATGAGGCGATTGTTGAATATAGAACATTGCAAAGTATACTTTTCATTCAAGAGCCTTATTTGAATGCATAAAGTCTTCGGTTTCGTGAGGAGCCATCTCTGATAAAACAGCACTATCTAAGCCAGTAATAATTACAGGAGTATTGTTCTTAGGATATGGATAAATTATTGGTGTATTAGATGGCTGCATCCACTTCATATTGTTTTTAGCAGTATTAAAGAATTTATCTAAGGGTTTCTCAGTCTTGCCGAAACCATATCCAATGGTCGATCCTACAACACTGGCTGACATTGAGTTCCATGAGGTTTCCTGATCTATCCCCTCCTTATTTTGCTTGGAGCTCTTTATACTCCTTACTCTGGGCATACTTGGTATCCTTCCTAGCCTGCTAATTCGCCTCTCCAAAATATTTTCTCACCACCAACTGGGTCGCCTGCTGCCCCACCTAACCTATTATATTGGCCTCCTGCATCCTCTCCAAATCTTTGTTTGTCGAAGATGGGTGAGAGGCCGTTGGCCACTTGGACCGGATCCCGGTTCAGAGTCATTAACCCCTGTTGATACACATTGTCGTTACGAATTTCAATGCCATCTGGTCCGATAGTGGTCAAATTAATGGCACTCGCACTAGAACTAAAACTAGAACTAGAACTAGAACTAGAACTAGAACTAGAACTAGAACTAGAACTAGAACTAGAACTAGAACTAGAACTACTATTGCCACCACCGAACATGGTCGTGGCCACACCTTTGCTGCCGTAACCACAATCATCAAACTCCTCTTTTTTCGGTATTGGGATTACCCCAAACTTTCTTTTTTATAGCACAATTAAATACATATTTATCTACTCACCATCCTTCCTTTTCATTGAGATTTTATTTTTGAATCTCCCTAAAAAAGTAGTCACCAACATATATAGACTTATAGCTGTCCCTGCTACAACCCCAAAAAAAACAGCCCTAACAATTTGCTCAGATGGAAAGATAAACACCCCTGATTTCAAATAAAAGAATATCGATATGCCTCCACCAACAAGAAATAACAATAAAACTGCGCAAGAGCACATGTATATATAAATCAAAAAAAACCTACCTACAGTCATTTATTCACCTTTTTCTCTTTTTCATCTAACTCATGCGAAATAGACTTCACATACCCAGCAGAAAAATCCGAAGTAACCCCACCCAAATAGTCATATATAACACCGGGAACTTCAATTTTAACTGGAATTTTATCCACCCCAACAGGAATATACTTCCCAACAGCGCCACCAGCTAAAGAACCGATAGTAGTTCCACTTAATGCCCCACCATCAACACCATCTGTTATTAAGGTGGCTCCAATAGCTATGCTTGTATTCTCCCATATTCCTCTACCAGGTGAAAGAGCACCTGTTAGAGCAGCACTAGTACTTGCCCAATAATCCCAAGATTTATTTTCATTGCCTGGCTGACTAAGGTCATACCACTGATATGTACCATTAGCCAGTACAGATACTGTTGAACCAGTGGCTACACTTCCTACTGAGGCTACAGGGCCTAGATATGCAGTCCCCAAAATAAGCGCACCACTTTTTATTGTCTCTTTAGCAGCTTCTTCATTAGCCCGTTGGATAATAGGTGCCATCTCTCGCTCAATTTGCTCCATTTGTGACTCAGCACTGAACTGTAGTCGTAAATGTTGTAAGTTATTGTATCTATATATTGTCTCCGCTCGGTCTGCCCCTGTATCAAACTGGTTTTGATCGCCAGTTACAGCCACCGCAGCCAAACCACCCAGCACCTTGTTAAGGGCAACCTGATGCTCTGGGTTGCCAAAGACCTGCATGCTCCAATTGCTGGCCAACTCCGACATGGCGCCACCCGCGGCCCCCGCTGCAAACTTGCCACCGGTGATCTCAGCAATGGCACCGCTAGTCACACCATGGGCGGCAATTTTCCCTGCCTCTGCCAACGGGCTGTTGGCAGCATCAAATTTAATGCCTTGATCCCCTATCCAGTTGGCAGTGGCTTTACCCACTTCCCCCTGAATATTGGAGAGTAAACTGGCTTTAAACGCATCCGCAAAGTGGGAGCCATTGATGGTGGTATCAATGCCTGCGGTGACGGCTGAGTGGCTCGTCACCCGGTTGAAAGTATCCCAGGAGAGCAGATCGGATGTAGCAGGCTGACTGGCTGCATTAGCCTTTTGTGCCCACCCCATCGTATTGTCCAGCCCTTGCAACGCCCCTGCACTTGCCACCGAAGTCGCCAATTGTTTGATATTGGCACTGCTGCCCATCTCTTTCAGTACCGCCCCCAGGTTGCCACCGTTATTGATTGTGGAAACTGTCGCCTGGCTGACCAAGGTACTAAACGCCGCGTTGGCCATCGCAGCCGAAGCCGTTCCTGCAATTGATGCGGTTGTGACTCCTTGGGCAGCGGCCAATGCTGCAGCACCAGCACCCGCAGTTACAACGGCCAAGGCAATGGCAATGATGGAAGAAACAATAGGACTCAGACTCTGCTGGCTATAGTCCCACTGTTCGTAGGCTTCCTGAACAGCCTCCATCTGTACGCCCGGCATGGTACGTACTTGTTCCACCCAGGCCATACCGGGTTGCGTCGCCAATGTATCCAGCCGTGCCTGCAGGCTTTCACCTTCACGTTGGCCCACTTGCAACAACACCCCTTGGCCCGCGGTGATGTTGATCTCGGCCCCGTCCAACTGGTTCTGGCGTTCTGTGGTGCTGTTGGTGCCATTGCCGGACATCTTCACCATCACACCGTTTTTCTTTTCATCCTTGCGGTAGAAATGTTCATCGGTGGCGGTCAACAAGTTGAGCATGCCATCGGTATCCACATTCAAGGCTTCACCAGCCTTGATGTTGCTGCCTTTGAGAGTCATGTCCCCCTGGCTGATGAGACTCACATTACCACCGGCTGTAATTAAGGAGCCCTGCGCCGTCACCTCTTTCTCTTCAATCTCGATGGATTGGGACTTGAGGAAGCCTTTACTCTTGCTCTTTTCAAAGTGATAGACCTCGTTATCTGCGGTGAGCAGTTGCAACTCGCCACCCGCTTGCAAGGCCGCATTCCCTTGCGCCTCCAGGGTACTCGCCTGGGCAATCAGGTAATTACCGGCGCCGAGCGACAGGTTGTTGCCCATGAGTTCAACCCCCTGCTGGGTAGTTGAACGGTCAATAGTGTGCTTGTTGCCAAGACGAATATCATCGCTGCTCTGATTTGCTTCGCTTGTCAGGAGCAGATCGTTGCCCGCCAGCAGGCTGATATCGCCTTTCCCCTCAAGACGGGATGCGCTGATCGCAAGATCCTGACCCGCTTTGACAGAGATAGATCCGCCCGCATCCAGGTTGCTCATCAACTGCTCGACCCGGGCAAAGCGGTTCTGGCCCTCTTCCCATTTGCTTCGATCTTCCAGGCTGCCGATGGTGATATCCCGCCCTGCCGAGAGGGACATGTCGAGGCCTGCGAGGAGATTGCTGGCCGACAGGGAGATATCCTGCCCGGCCTGCAGCAAAAGGTTGCCCGTTGACTCGATACGGGCGATGTCCCCCACGTCGGTGCGGCTGAAGCGGGTCTGATCGGTGAGTTCGCTCGACAGCACGCCGTTGACATCCACATGACGCTGAGCGGTCAAGGTTTCGTTGCGAATCGAGCCATCCAGCGAGGCAATAGCAACATCTCCCCCCTTGATGAGGTTCTGGTTGAGGATGTCTCCCTTGGCAATCAGCTCGAGACGCCCACCGGCCTGGATCTGACCCTGGTTGACCAGGATGCTGCCGCTCTTGAGGGATAGGGTGCCATCAGCCAGCAGGGTACCGCTGTTGTTGATGCCCCCCGCAGTCAGATCGATATTGGCGGCAGTGATGACACTACCGGAGAGGTGGCGTTTGTCGGCTTCGGTCAGGTAGAGCTTGGGGGCGAGCACTACCTTGCCCTGATACCAGACAGGCTCCCACCACACCATGCTGCGACCGAGTTGGGCCACCTGTTCGGCGCTCAAGGCAACCCCAGGAGAGAGTCCCAGCTCACGCTGGTTCTTGGCCGCGTTGTCGATCAGAGCCTTCATCTGGGCCAGATCAGACCCCATCTCGTTGTTGATGAAGCGTCGGCCTGTCTGGGCCAGTACCGCATCACGGATAACGCGGGTATCAAAAGCCGCATCCCCGAGCAGCTTGATGTCTTTCTCCGGGGTGAAGTTCACCTGATCGAAGAAGTAATTGGAACCAAGGAACTGGTCGACCTGGGTCAGAACCGGACTGGTTTCAACCACTGGAGCCGTGACCACGGCTGGCACGGGCTGGTTGTGTATCTGCACGGCGCCTGGCGTCGTCACCGTCACGCCGCTGACGGGTTGACCCTGCCAGCCATTTTGCAGACTTTGTTGCCATTGACCGGCGACTTGTCCCCCTCCTCCGCTGACTTGTGGCCCACTACCGGCATGGGTGAATCCATCCTGCAGACTTTGCTCCCATTGACCGGCTGACCCCGAATGTCCACCCGAAATGTGCGGTCCCTGTCCACTGGGATTGAAGCCCTGTTGCAAGCTCTGTTGCCATTGTCCTGAGACACCGGTCGCACCAGACCCGACCTGAGGACCCTGTATATTGGAGTCAAAGCCTGGTTGCAAACTCTGCTGCCATTGCTGAGAGACGGTGGCATGGCCATTGTTGACTGGCTTGACGCCATTCAAGTCTTGGAAGTCAGGGGATGTAGCTTCGCCAATCACACGTCCAGGTAACGACCAGTTCGTGTTCTGACCATTAGCCTGGGTGATACCGCCATTGCCAGAAATGCTATCGAAGGAGAGTTGCCCCGTACCCTGTAACTGCTGCTGGAGAGCGGCATCGATACGATCCATCATGCCGTTGCTGGCTTGCCCCAGGTTGGCCAGCAGAGGATTGACCTCGATCAGATAAGGACTGTCACCACTGTCATTGATGGTGAAGAGTCCCTTGTCTCCCGATGGTAACTGGAAGTCCGGCATCGGTACCCCGTTATCGGGGCCGACCGGCTTGAGCACCTGTGAAAGATATTGGGCATCTCCTTGCACTCCAGGGGCCACATCTGCGCCCTGGGCTTGAGGCAATGACATACCGGGACGTTGGGTGGTGCTGCTAACTGGGCCAGCGTTGGCTTTGATAGTAACGTTATCTACCATACCAGCAACGGCACCGGTCAAATTCCCACCGGCGGAGATGAGACTATTAAACGATCTCCCCCCACCAATCAAAACCTCATTAACAGAATAAAGTTTGTAGATTGCCGATTTAGCTCTTTCGGGAACTTTTGGTGCCCCCCCCTGGTTCCCACCAGAATATTTCTTGGATAAGTCAAAACCACTATCAGGTCTATATTCAAGATGTAATTCTGCCTCTCCTTCGACTAGGGCCTCGTTTGCAAGCACACCGACACGTAGATCCATGTTTCGACCGGAAGAGATGTCAGAATATGAGTTTACAAGCGAATTTGAAGTTATTGATATACTCTTAGCTGCGTTAATTTTACTAGCCGACGTATAGTCCAAGACCTTTATTTTTTGACCGATAACGGTCTCATATACAGATTTTGGATAAGACAAGATGACATACTCTATATCAGCATGGTCCCCCCCCCGCCCTTGAGTACCATTTATCCATTCAGGTGTAACAACTTGGCTTTGAGGTGGTGCACTATTATTTTCACCGTCACGAGTGAAACTAAATTTCGCTCGTTGGTTGATGATACCAGCACCCGCAGATAATATCAGATCACCGTTAGATTCTATTGTCCCCGAAGAGTTAGTGATATTTCCAGTTCGTGCCTGTAAATCACTACCGAGCTCCGCTAGTAAAGTACCATATTCATTAGTCAGATTACTGTTTGCCGTCAGATTCTGAGTGCCACCACTGTAGATAGTCCCTCGGTTATAAAGGGAGTCACCTTGCCATACTATATTCCCATTGCTAGCCATCAATCCGGTGTTACGTAGTTCACCCTGGGTATTCAGAGTCAGACCCTGGCCGGATTGGACACTGACATTGTTTTCCAGTCGCTGGGCGCTCAGTTGCATCACGCCGTTGCTCACCAGAGCCCCGCTATTGGTCAGCTGACCGGTGACGCCCGCATTGAAACGCTGGCCTGCCCCCCACTGTCCCTGATGTTGCCAGTTTCCTTGCACCTGCAAGTCCAGTATGCCCTTGGCACTCAGAGTCCCCTGACTATTAAGCGATGAACCTACCTTGAGGGAGAGATCGCCACCGGACAGCCATTCACCTATGCCAGTGACCTGACTTGCCTCCAGCGCGGCTTTCTGCCCCGCCAGGATCTTGCCGGGAGCATAGATGTCGGCACTGCGCAGGGTCAGCTGCTGCCCGAACAGGGTGCCGGTATTGACCAGACGTGCCAGTGGCGAGGCCTCCAGCCAGTTGGCGCTGACGAGCCCCGAGTTGCTGAACTGATTTCCCTTGAGGACCAACCGATTGCCGGATGAGAGCTCGCCGGCATTGCTCAGCGTGGCAGCAGAAATATCGCCCTGGTTCTGTGCTCGCAGCACGGCACCCTGCTGATTGTCGAGGGACTGTGTCTCAAGGCGCACAGAGCCCCCTTGTACGCGCCCACGGTTCTGAACCCCGGCATTGATGATGGCCAGATTATTGGCGAGTAACGCTCCCCGGTTATCGAGTTGAGCACTCGTGATGGTGAGTCCATCCCCTTGCAGGGTTCCCCGGTTATCCAGTCGGGCGCCACTCAGACTCCCTTGACCGGCAACCAGCATGATGCCGTCGTTTTGCAGCTCGCCGCGGCTCTGCAGACTGCCAGCCTCAATACGGCCTTGCTGGTCGATACGAGCCGCCCCCAGAGTCAGTTCACCGCCACTGAGCAGATTACCCAACTGGCTTAGCTGGGAGGTGGTGGTGAGATTTACATTGCCCTTGGAGGCCAAGGTTCCTTTGAGAGTCAGTGAAGGCGCGAAGAGAAGGATGCCCCCATCGGCCTGTACCGTGCCCGCAAGTACCGAATTCTCGGTGAATGTGGCATTCAAGGTGCCGTTGGCGCGGGTCTTGCCGCTCTGTTGCCAGCTGCCGCTACGCAGTCCGAGATCGGTCCCTGCCAGCAGATCCCCCTGCTGTTCAAAGCGGCTGCCCTTGATTTGCATTGCTCGCTCGGACTGCCAGAGCCCCTGTTGAGTCAGCTGCTTGCCTTCGACCGACAAGTTACCGCCCGATACCAGCTGGCTGCCACTCTTGCTGCCCAGATCGCCGCGGCTCAGCAGCGTCAGATCGCCGCCGCTTATCAATGAACCGTTTAACGTGACTGTATCCGCCTGGATATCGGTCACGCCGAGGATACGCCATGGACCCTGTTGTTGCAGTTGGCCGGTGCGCAGCGTCAGAGTGCCGTTGCTACCCAGAGTGCCCGCCCCTTGCCAGCTCGCACTGTTCAGAACGAGATTGCCGCCTTGCAACTGCCCGCCATGCTGAACCGCACCCCGGGCGTTAACCACCAGATTACCCTGGCTGTTGAGGCTGCCTCCTGTCGTCAGGCTGTTCGTATCGAGAGCGACAGTTCCCCCCTGCAAGGCGCCATCCAAGGTCAAGGTCTCGCCTTCTAGTCGCAGCGCCCCATCCGTGACAATCGTGCCACTGTGGTTGAAGCGTTGCCCCTGCCAACTCAGATCATCCGCGGCGGATAGCATGCCGGCGCTGCTGACATCCGTACCCTTGAGTACCAACCGGCCGTTGGTGGCCGTGGTGCTGCCGCTCTCAAAAATGATCTCGTCGGCAGTCAGGGACATATCCTGATTGGCCAACAACTTACCGCGGCTATTGAGGTGCTCCGCCGTCAGGGTCATGGCGCTGCCAGATTGCAGCGTACCGCTGTTGTCCAATTCATCCAGCGTCAGGTTCTGCGCTAGGCCACTGACCCAGTGCCCGCTATTGAGCAGACGAGCTGCCGTCAGCGTGATTCCCTGATCGGATTGCCAATGGCCACGGTTGATCAGATCGCCAGTTTTCAAGGCCAGCGCCCCCTTGCTGACCAGCGCACCACCGTTGTCGATATGACCGGCTTCCAGTGCAAGCGTCTCGCTCGAGATCTTGCCTTCGTTACGCAGGGTATCCGCCACCTGCAATGCCAGGCTCCCCCCGCTGGCCAGCACACCCTGCTGGGTCAAGGCTGTCGCCAGGATTCTCTGCTGCTGGCCAGCCACTATGCTGCCCTGCAATGTCATCTGGTCGGCTTTTAGCTGCTGCTTTTCCTTGGCCAGCAGACTGCTTGTCTTGCCTGTAGTCAGGGTGCCGGCTTCCAGTGTCTGACGATCCCCTTTGAGGGTCCCCTCCAGGGAGATCTGGGTGCCACTGAGTTCAGCCTCGCGGGCGACGGTTGTCCCTCCCATGGCCAGATGCTGACCACTCCATTGCAGACGGTCAGCCACGACATTGCCTGCCAGCGTTGCCTTGCCCGCAGTCAGTGCGAGTTGGTTTTTGGCCTGGGTGAGACCACCCAGGGTCAAGGCGCCGGCTTCCAACGTCAGATCGCCACTGCTTAGCATGTCCCCTTGAGAGTCCAGGGTTGCAGCGCTCAGATTGATGAGCTCCTTGCCAACCAGGACCCCATTATTCTCGAGGCGATCCGTGGCCACCATGGTCAAGCTATGCACCCCCACATCACCGCTGTTGATGAGGTGCAGGCCCGACAGGGTCGCTCCTTTGGCAATCAAGGCACCCAGGTTGTGCCATTGTTTCCCCTCCCAACCGAATTCCCCCAGGCTCTCCATCCGCCCGCGGTTTGTCAGTTGGTCGAATGCCAGCCCCATGCTGGCCGCACGCAAGGGGCCGCTGTTGTTGAATTGGGCGCCTTCCATCTGCAGCGCACCATCACCGACCCACTGGCCGTGCTGCTGCACATCATCAACCTTGATGGACTGATCGCCTGCGCCGAGCCAGGAGCCTTCTTGCAACAGGCTCTTGCCGAACAGAGTGAGCGGCCCACCGGCCACCAGAGTCGCCCCCTGCTGGTTATGCACTGCTCCGACGTTAAAGTTCGCTGCCTGTTCGCTCGCCAGACGCCCCTTGTTGACCAGGGAATCGGCCAACAGCTGCCATTGGCTGGCTTGCCAGTCCCCATCGAGCGTCAGTTGTTTGCCCGTGCTCTGCAGCAGGCCGCCAACGCGCCAGTTACCAGACCACTGCTGCTCATCCCCTGTCAGGGTCAAAGAGCCACCGATATCGGCATTCCCTCCCAGGGCCAGCAGGCTGGCACCAAGCTGGACAGCCCCCTGACTGGTGAGACGCCCGGTCAGGGTGGCTCTCTCCGCCGAAAGATCGACTCCCAGTTTGCCTTGCAGCAATCCACCGTTTTGCAGCTCTTTGCTGATCAAGGAGAGTTGGTTACCCGCGAGGCTCCCCTGGTTGGTCAGGCGATCCTCGGCCTCGATGCTGTGCTTGCCACCGGCAATGAGAGTTCCATCGTTATCGAGGGTGCGAGTAGTCAGAGTCAGATCCTTGCCTGCCTGCAACCACCCCTTATTGGTCAGCAGATCGCTCTGCCAGCTAAAGCCATCTGCAATGAGGTGCTGGCCACTGCTCAGACCCTCACGACTTTGCAACTCAGCCGTCCTGGCTTGTGTCGAGCCACCCAGCTGCAGCTTGTCGGCCTTAATACTGAGATCCAGGGTTGTGTTCAGCGTGCCAAGCTGGACATAGTTGTCCGCGGTAATGCCCACGTTCCCCTTTGCTGCCAAGGTTCCCGCCAGGTTCACCGTCTTACCGGCCAGCGATACCTGGCCACCTGCCTGCAACACGCCTTTGCCTTGCTGGGTCAGCCGTGTTCCACGCCAGACCAGTGCATCGTCCGCTGCCAGTGATCCCAGTTGATCCCACTGATCTGCTTCGATGTCAGCCTGCTTGGCCAGCACTTTGCCGGTGCTGCGCAGGGCTTCCGTCTTCACGTTGAGAGCCTCGCCCACCTCCAATTCACCGCCGAGATCGGCCTCTTTCGCCCCCAATTGCAGCGTGCCACCGACTTGCTGCACACCAGTCAGGCTTAACAGAGTGGCCCCCAGGGTCAGATCCGTACCGATGCGGGACTCGCCACCGAGCTGCAAGGTATCCCCCTGCAAGTGAGCGCCCTGAGTCGTCTCCAGCACCCCATTCAGGGTCAACCGAGAGCCTGTCAAGGCCATATCACGGGCAAACAGTCCCCCTTGGCTGCTAAGCTCGGTAAAATCGAGCGCCATACGCCCCTGTGCCAGTGCCGTGCCCTTGTGGATCAGGGTATCTCCTGACAGGGTCAGATCGGCCCCCGCCTGCATCCAGCCATTACCTTCAAGCTGCGTGCTTTGCCATACCAGATTGTCTGATGCCAGCAATCGACCATGCTGATGACCACGGTCGCTGGTCAGTTGAACGGACTGCCCCTGAACCTGCCCCGCCAATGACAAGTCATCGGCCTTGATGACCATGGCCTGGCCGCTGACCAGAGCGCCGCTCTGGCTGACCTCTTTACCCTGAATGTTCAACGCATTGCCGGCACCAATAGTGCCACCCAGCGTCAACGCTTCACCGCTCAGCGTGGCCCCTTGGTTCGCAATCAGTTCGCTGTGTTGACCCGTGGTCAGATGCTGACCCTGCCACTGCAACCCTTCCCGACTGTGCAGCTTGCCGTCACTCTGGGCCTGATTGACCGCCAACACCAGCGACTGGGCCTTGAGCAGCCCGTCGAACTGCCCTTCCTCTGCCGTGACCTGAGCTTTGCCTCCCACCAGCGTCTGGCCACTCAGTTGTAACAACCGGCTGCCCAGCTGCAGCTCACCGTCGGTCAGCTGTTGACCCGTCAGCACCAACTCATCCCCGTCGAGGGCAAGCCGTGATACCCCGAGCAGGGTACCTGTACTGCTAAGCTGATGGGCGTCAATCGCCACATCCTGGCTGGCGATACGCCCTCCATTGCTCAACTTCCCGGCCTCAATTGCCAAGGTGTCACCACCTGCCAGGGAGCCCTGATTGCTCAGGGAGTCCCCCTTGAGCACCAGGTGCTTGTCACCCTGCAGACTGCCGCTGTTGTCCAGC
>NZ_JBSTYK010000028.1:0-21523 GCF_054052485.1 Aeromonas intestinalis | reverse complement strand
TAGTGTGGCATTCGCCATGCGAGAGTAGGACACTGCCAGGCACCCAATTAGAAGAAGCCCGCTCATCTGAGCGGGCTTTTTTATTGGCTGACATTTGGAATTTTGCAGATATTTTGCCCAATAAGAGCCTGTTTATTAGACAACCACATCGTAAAACCATATCAAACTAGTCAAACAAACTGCCTCCTGCACCTCCGATTACCTGTCTCGGACTACCGGACTACCGGACTACCGGGCTTCTTCTCTCCACATCTTCCCTCCACCTCCAACTGCAACTGCAACTGCAACTGCAACTGCAACTACAAGGCAACTATGCCCTGTATTGATAATCACTATCGCGAGAGACGGGAGTGACAAGCGCGACGGGATCCATAGACTAGGTGTTTCATGCACAAGGAGCTGTCTATGTTGGGGATCCACGATCTGGCGTTGTTTATCGTATCGGGCTTGTTGCTGAACATGATGCCGGGACCGGACTCCCTGCTCATCATGCTGCGCAGCGGCTCCCAGGGCTGGCGAGCCGGCTCGGTGGCGGCGCTGGGGATAGGGACAGGCACCATGGTACACGTGCTGGCAGCGGCGCTGGGGCTGTCAGCCCTGCTCAGTGCCTCGGCCGAGCTGTTTGCCGTCATCAAGCTGGCAGGGGCGCTCTACCTGGTCTATCTGGGGATTTCACTGCTCAGGCAAAAGGCGAGTACCGCAGTGGCAGGAGAAGGGTCAGTGGCGCTGCCCAGGCTTTCCTATGGGCGCATCTACCGGCAGGGGCTGCTGACCAATGTGCTCAACCCCAAGGTCGCGCTGTTTTTCCTCGCCTTCGTCCCCCAGTTCATCGATCCCGCCGCGCCACAGAAGGCGCTGGCCTTCATCGTGCTGGGCTGCATCTTCAACCTCAACGGCATGATCTGGTGCCATCTGCTGGCCTTCTCTACCGCCTTTGCGAGCAGCAAGCTGCGCCTGCCAGCCCGGGTCGGGACCTGGCTCAACCGTGTGATGGGGGGTCTGTTTGTGGGTCTGGGGATCAAGCTGGCCGCCGAATGATGGCCATAGAAAAAGGCGTATCCCATCGCTGGGATACGCCTTCGTCTGCAACTGCAGCAGGAGACTGAAATCAGTTCATGCCGTAGCGCTTGAGTTTCTTGCGCAGGGTACCACGGTTGATGCCCATCATCACGGCGGCGCGAGTCTGGTTGCCACGGGTGTACTGCATGATCACGTCCAGCATGGGGGCTTCGACTTCGGAGAGAACCATATCGTACAGATCAATCACTTCCTGACCGTTCAACTGGGCCAGGTAGTTACGCAGGGCCTGTTGCACAGAGTCACGCAGGGGGCGCTGGGTCGGCTCGGCGGCGTGATTGTGAGTAGTTGTTACCAATGCATCAGAAGTCAGGGTTTGTTCGAACATATTCGGTCGGCTCTTTAGTTATGCGTTAACCTAATCCATCGAAATACACTTCAAGTGCCGTCAGCTGTGCATCAGCACAATCCAGGGCATTGAAATGTTTACGGAATTCTCGGCCCGTCTCTTCTTCATCCAGATACCAGCCCACGTGTTTACGGGCAATGCGCGCTCCCAGATATGCACCGTAAAACTGGTGCAGGTTGGTAACATGCTCGTTCATCAGGGTGCGAACCTCTTCCCTGTCGGGAGGTGGCAGCTTGGTGCCCGTCTCAAGAAAATGACGGATTTCCCGGAAAATCCAGGGTCGTCCTTGCGCTGCACGGCCGATCATCACGGCGTCGACGCCGGTATAGTCGAGGACATACCGGGCCTTCTCCGGGCTGTCTATGTCGCCATTGGCGACAACAGGAATCGATACGGCCTGCTTAATCGCCCTGATAGTGTCGTACTCCGCTTCCCCCTTGTAGAGGCAGGCGCGGGTACGACCATGCACGGCAAGGGCCGCGATACCGCAATCTTCGGCGATTCGGGCGATCTCCTCGCCATTGCGGTTATCCGGATCCCATCCTGTGCGGATCTTCAAGGTGACAGGCACGTCCACTGCATCCACCACGGCCCGGCAGATGGTTCTGACCAGATCGGGTTGGCGCAGCAGGGCGGAACCTGCCAACTTCTTATTCACTTTTTTTGCCGGGCATCCCATGTTGATGTCGACGATCTGAGCGCCCTGCTCCACGTTGTAGCGGGCAGCAAACGCCATCATCTCGGGGTCAGCCCCGGCAATCTGGACCGATCGCAAGCCGCCTTCTGCAGAGTGATCCATTCTCATCCTGGTTTTCTGGGTATCCCAGACATCCGGGTTGGCCAGCAGCATCTCGGAAACGGCCATGCCGGCACCCAATCGCAAACAAAGTTCACGAAATGGTCGGTCTGTTACACCGGCCATGGGGGCCACGATCAGGGGAGTTTCAAGCGTGTGGGGACCTATCTGCATTACACGGTTACCATCGGCTTAGGGCGGCGTATATTACGCATTTTTTAGTCAGGAGAAAAGGTTAGTATTTGAGCGTCAGCCATTTTTTTCTGAAAAAAACGTCGCGCCAAGGCTTGCAAATTCAGGAGTGCTTGAAAATCAGACATATTGTCTGGGACGATAGGCGGGGTCAAATGAGTGAGGGGTGTCACGATTTGTGAGTCTCCCTCCGCCATGGGTTTACGTTATGATAGCGAGCCTGAATCGAGCAAAGGCTCCACACAATTTCATTACAAATAGATTTTGGGGATGTATGACGTCAAGGTTCATCAAATTGCTCAGTCCGTGCCTGCTGGGCGCCATGCTGGGCTCGGCTCAGGCCCAGACCGTCAGCTTCACCGAAGCCTGGAGCCGGGTCATCCAGCAGGATGATGGTCTGGCGGCGGAACAGGCGGGCGTGGCGCGAGCCGAGCAGCTGCGTGAGGCGGCCAAGGCCATGTATCTGCCCAAGGTGGATGTGGGGGCCAGTTATACCCACCTCGATCAGCCGATGGAACTGGACATGCTGGATCTCAATCCCATCGCCAACCACCCGGAGTTTGGCAAGGTGCTGGGGCCCGTGATGCAGGCGCTGAACCTCAGTCCGAGCGACTTCGTCACTCCCTTGACCAAGCAGAACGTGGTCACCAGCTCGGTCAAGATGCTGTGGCCACTGTTCACCGGCGGGCGCATCGATGCGGCCCAGGACATTCGCCAGGCTCAGGTGAGCGAGGCGCAGCAGCTGCTGGTGCTCAAGCAGCAGTCCACCTTCGAGAGCCTCTCCCAGACCTATTTCGGCGTGGTGCTGGCGGCGCAGGTGGTGCAGACCAAGCAGGAGATAGAACAGGGGCTGGCCCATCATCTGGATCATGCCCAGAAGCTGGAGGCCCAGGGCCAGATCGCCAAGGTCGAGCGACTCTCCGCCCAGTCTGCCTATGACAGGGCGCGCATCGATACCCAGAAGGCGCGGCGCAGCCTGGAGATCGCCCAGCTGGCCCTCGGCCATATGCTCAAACTCAAGCAGGCGGAGCCCAATACCCGCCTCTTCATCAACTCAGGCATGCCGCAACTCGACCCCTTCGTGCAGGAGACCCTGGCGGTACACCCCGGTCTCAAGCTGCTGGCGGCCAAGAAGGAGCAGGCCCAGGGCATGATCAAGCTGGAGAAGGGCAAATATGCCCCCGAGCTGTTCCTGTTCGGCAACTACAACCTCTATGAGGATGACTCCATCGTCTCCAAGACCACGCCGGACTGGCTGGTCGGGGTGGGGGTCAGCATGCCGCTGGTGAGCCGTGACGGCCGCTCGGAGACGGTGCAGGCGGCCAAGAGCGCCGAGCTGCAGGTCAATCTGCTGCAGGCCAAGACCCGCCAGGATCTGGAGTTGCTGGTCGAGAAGACCTGGCGCGAGGCGGCTCAGGGGCTGGAGGAGTATCAGTCCCTCGCCTCCACCCAGGCGCTGGCGCAGGAGAACGTGCGGCTGCGGGACAAGGCGTTCGGCCAGGGGCTCTCCACCTCGCTGGACGTGGTGGATGCCCGGAATCAGCTGGCGGGGGTCAAGACCCAGCGCGCGGCCGCCGCCTATCAATACGTCATCTCCCTGGCCCGATTGCTGGCGCTCTCCGGTCAGATGAACAGTTTCAATCAATATCAGCATGGTCAGGCCATCGAGGTGAATTCATGAGCCCTGCGCTGTTGATCCCACATTGTGTTTCGACCGCCAAGGGTCGCCCGTTTGCCGAGGTGAATGCATGAGTCACTCCCCCATCAAGAAGAAGATGAGCCGAGGCAAGCCGTTGTGGCTGGCCCTGCCGCTGGTGTTGCTGGTCATCTGGCTGGGCTGGCGCTTCTGGCTCGCCTATCAGCCGGAGCCGGTACGGCTGCAAGGGCAGATAGAGGCGCAGCAATACTCCGTCTCCTCCAAGGTGGCGGGGCGCATCGATGAGGTGCTGGTGAAGAAGGGGGATCTGCTGAGCAAGGGACAGCTCGCCTTCACCCTGGCGAGCCCGGAGATCGAGGCCAAGCTGAGTCAGGCCAAGGCGGGTCAGGCGGCGGCTGGCGCCCTGGCGCAAGAGGCCGAGAAGGGGGCGCGGGCCCAGCAGATCGCGGCGGCAAAAGATCAGTGGCAACAGGCCAAGGCGGCGGCCCTGCTCCATGGCAAGACCTATGCCCGCATCGCCAACCTGCACCGTGACGGCGTCATGCCCCTGCAGAAGCGAGACGAGGCCTGGACCGCCTGGCAGGCGGCCAAGTACAGCGAAGGCATGGCCTGGCAGCAATATCAGATGACCCTTGAAGGGGCGCGGGAGGAGACCAAGGTGGCGGCCCGGGAGCAGGCCAAGATGGCGGCAGGCTCAGTGGCCGAGGTGGAGGCTTATCTCGCCGATACCCGCATTGTCACTCCGCACGCCGGTGAAGTGGCTCAGGTGCTGCTGCGCAGTGGCGAACTGGCTCCCCAGGGCTTCCCCGTGGTGACCCTGCTCGACATGGAGGATGCCTGGGCCCAGTTCCACATCCGTGAGGATCTGTTGCCCCGCTTCCCGGTGGGCACCGAGTTCGACGCCCGCATTCCCGGCCTTGGGGATCAGCTGATCCGCTTCAAGGTAAGCCATGTCGCGGCCATGGGCGACTTTGCCACCTGGCGCGCCACCGATACCCGTCAGGGCTTCGACATGAAGAGCTTCCAGGTGGAGGCCCGTCCCCTGCAAGCGGTTGAGGGGCTGCGGGTCGGCATGAGCGTACTGGTCGAGCTTTGATGAACAGCGAGTGGCGACGACTGTGGCAGGATCCCTTCGGGCGGGCGCTGGCGAGCTGGCTCCCGCTGCTGCTGATCGGGATCCTGTGCTGGATCTTCTCGGCGGGGCTTGCACGGGATCTCAAGATAGGCCTGGTGGATCTGGACAGGAGTGCGCTCTCCCGCCAGCTGGCGTTCTCGCTGGATGGTTCGAGCGGGCTTAAGGTCAGCGACCAGTTCGACTCCATCGACGAGGGAGCCAGAGCGCTGCGAGGGGGGAGTATCTACGCCCTGGTGGTGATCCCCGCCCATCTGGAGCGGGACGCTCGGGAAGGCAGCCAACCTCAGGTCACCGTGCTCAACAACGGCCAGTTCATCCTCATCGCCAAGCTGGTGAGCTCGGCCCTGGCCCAGGTGGTCGGCACCCTCAACGGTCAGGTCGGCGTATTGGCGGCCATGGCGGATGGCAAGGCGCTGCCCGGCGCGCTGGGACAGTCTCTGCCCATCACCAGCCAGATCACGGCGCTCTACAACCTCAACTCCAGCTACGCCCAGTTCCTGCTGAGTGCTCTGCTGCCCGCGGTGTGGCAGATCCTGGTGGTGCTCTACGGTTTGAATGCACTGGCACGGCTAGACCGACTCGGCCTGAACTGGGCCCGTGAAGGGGTCTGGAAGGGCCTGTGGCGCATTTTGTTGCCTCACGTGCTCATCGGCTGGGCTTGGGGGCTGGGGTGGAGTCTGCTGCTGTTTATGGCGTTTGGCTATCCCATGCAGGGTAGTTGGCTGATCCTGACGCTTGGGCTTGGGTTGGCATCGGCCGCCTGCGTCAGCATGGGGGCCTTCTTCTACGCCCTGTTGCGGGATCCGGCGCGGGCGCTGTCGATAGCGGGGGCTTACACCGCACCGGGCTTTGCCTTCATGGGAGTCACCTTCCCGGTCAGTGCCATGGGGGATCTTGCCCAGTTCTGGCGCAGCCTGTTGCCGATCTCCCATTACGTCGAACTACAGATAGGGCAGACCAACTACGGTCTGCCGCTCGGGGCGACCCTGCCCCAGTTCGGCGCCCTGTTGCTGTTCCTGCTGCCCCTGCTCGTGGTGGTGCGCCGTTATCGACCGCAGACGACCCTGGGCCCCGGGGCCGGGGAGGCCAAATCATGATGGGCTTCTGGGATCTGCTGCGCCTCGAGCTGCGCAGTCTGCTGACGGACAGGGCCATCATGCTGACCCTGTTTGGTGGCGTCTTCTTCTACTCCTTCCTCTATCCCCAGCCTTACCTGAATCAATTGCCGCGGGAAGAGGCGGTGGTGGTGGTCAATGACGATGGCAGCCAGCTCTCCCGCCAGCTGGAGTTCATGGCCGATGCCACGCCCCAGGTCAGACTGGTGGCGCGGGTCGCCAGCCTGGACGAGGCTCGCCACTGGCTGCTGACCGGCAAGGCGAGCGGCATCTTGCACATCCCCCGCCACTTCTATCGGGATCTGATGCTGGGCCGTAGTGTGACCTTGAGCTATGCGGGGGACGCCTCCTACTTCCTGGTGTACGGCACCATCGCCGAGGGGTTGGCCCAGGCGGGCGGCACCCTGGCCGCTCAGGTGAAGGTGGCGCGCCTGCTGAGCCACGGGGAGGCGCTGCCCCAGGCGGCCGTGGGCTGGAATGCGGTGGGCCTCAACGTGCTGCCGGTGTTCAACCCCTCCATGGGGTATGTGAACTACGTGGTGCCTGCGGTGTTCGTGCTGATCCTGCATCAGGTGCTGCTGATGGGGGCCGGCATCCTGGGGGCGACCCAGAACCAGCTCAGCCGCCGTGGCGAACGTGGCTATTGGCAGCAGGCGCCCGTCTGGGCCTTGCTGCTGGCCAGAACCCTGGTGCTGGGGGGGATCTTCGTGCTGCCCGTGACCTACTTCTTCGGCTTCTGCTTCGATTACTACGGCATAGCGCGCAGCGCCGAGCCGGGAGCGCTCTGGCTGTTCACCCTGCCGTTCCTGCTGGCGACCACCTGGCTCGGCATCGTGCTGGGGGCGCTGTTTACCCGCCGGGATCTGCCAACCCAGGTGGTGCTGGTCTCCTCCCTGCCGCTGGTGTTCCTTGCCGGTTTTATCTGGCCTCTCGAACTCATCCCTGCGCCGCTCAACTGGCTGGCCCAGTGGGTGCCGAGTACCCCGGCCATCGAGGGTTTCCTGCGTCTGAACCAGATGGGGGCCGCGTTTTCCCAGGTCTCTGGCTACTGGTGGCAGCTGTGGGGGCTGGCCCTGTTCAACGGCCTGCTCGCCATCCTCTTGCTGGCCTGGCGTCAGCGTCAGGGCACCGAACCCGATATGAAAACGGTCAGCGAAAGCTGACCGTTTTTCAAAGATCCGGCACCCGAATGGCGGCTTAACTGCGTTGCAGGCCGGGCTCCCCGATGGCGTAGATCTGGCCGAGGGCCTGCAGGTCGGTGAGCAGTTGCAAACCCTGCAGCGCCACGTCCTGGCGCCTGACCAGGCCGTGTACCTCCTGCCCCTGACTGAGCACTGCCTTGCCGGTCGCCTCCCCATCCTGCAGGCCGGCTGGCCGCAATATGGTCCATTCAAGCCCGCTTGTCTGCAGCCAGCTCTCCGCCAGACTCTTCAGCCGCACCTCGTGACCGAAGGCCTCCCGCGCCCGCTCGGGCAGGTATTGCCAGCTGTCGCCGCAGCCGAGGGACGTGACCAGCAGCAGGCGCTTGAGTCCGGCCTGCTCCATGGCGTCGATCACCTGGCGGTTGCCCTGATAATCCACGGGTTGCTGCTGACGGAAGCTGCCCAGAGTGGAGACCACCCGGGCCTCGCTGCCGGCCAGTTGGCAGGCTGCGGCCACGGCGGCCGAGTCCAGGGCATCCCCCTGCACCGTCTCGGCCCCCAGCTCTTGCAGCTCGGCGGCCATGTCGGGGTTGCGTACCAGGGCGACGACCCTGTGGCCTTGGCGCAGTGCCTGCTCGGTGAAGGCGCGGCCCAGCCCGCGGCTGGCTCCGAAGATGAGAATGGTCGGCATGAGAGAGTTCCCTTGAAGAAAAGGGGTAGCCTAGGGCCTGGAAGAGGGGATGTAAATGAGAGTTGTTTTTATCTGTGAAGGGAGAGCAGAAAAGCAACGGGCCGACGTCGATGACGTCGGCCCGCAGAGTCAGCCGTTGTAGTGGCCGATGCTGGGGCGGCGACTGGGGCCACTCAGGTGGATATCCACCGGGTTGAAGGCCTTGATCGCCTCGAAGCTGAAGTCCCCGATGGCCTGGTGCAGGCTCTGGGGGCTGTGGTTGGTGATGATGATGACGCTCTTTGACAGGTTGCGACGGCGGCGCAACAGGTGGCCGAGGAAGCTGGACTGGCTCTCCGCCATCTTGGCGCGGTTGGCGGCCACTTCGTCGATAATCAGCAAATCCACCTCTTCCAGGGCGCGGCGATACTGGTTGCGCTCCTCCTGATCCTGGATGACGTTGAAGAACAACCGATCCACGATGGAGGCCCACTGCTGGAAGATCACCGATTTCTGGTGACGTTCGATCAACTCGTGCGCGACGGCTCCCGCCAGGGTCGATTTGCCGGTGCCGTAGTCCCCGTAGATGAGCATGCAGCCGCCGCCGCTCTTCTCCCAGTGCTCGAAGCCGCTGATGAAGTAGCGGGCGGTCTCGATGGGATATTGCAGCGCCGGATCCGTGGCATCCATCTTGTCGAAGATCCAGTCAGGGTTGAGGTCGGCCTGGGCGATCAGCTTCAGGATCCGCTCCTGGCGCGCCGCCTTCTGCAGCTCGCGTACTTCCTCGTTCGCCTTGGCGTCGTACTCCTTGCGCAGGGTCTCGTAATCGTACTGGCTGCCGCCGGTCTGGGCCTGCAGGCGGCGGATGCGCTCCAGCAGGCCACCCACATGCTGGCTCAGCTCGGGATCGTGCACGCGCTGATCCTGCTTGGCTCTGGCTATCTTCTTGCGTCTGGCCTCGATCTCTTCCAGCTCCTGGCGCAGGGGATCTTGCGGGTCTGTCATGAATGGCTCCTTCTGCGAGGGAAAGGGTAAAGGGCGGACAGGGGTGTGGCCGACGGTGCGGCCAATAGTGCCTGCTGCCGATGCCTGGGATCAATCATTATCCGGCTCCTGGGCCAGGCGCTTGGCGGTTTCTATCATCTCCTGTGCCCGTCTGCTCGGGCCGGACTCCACCGGGGGCGGGCTGACCTGCTGATAGCCCTTGATCTCCATCGGCTGGCGGCGGGCGTAACGGCGGCTCTTCAGGGTACGGATGAATTTGAGCATCCACTGGTGCTGGGAGTCGAACACCTCGGGGCGGCCCAGCCAGTAGGCGATGAACTCCCCGAGATCTTCCTCGCTGTAGCTGGCGTCGATCACGCCGCACAGCCGGGCGAGGGCGGGCAGCTCCTCATCCGGGCGCCACTGCAGGTGCATCTGGAACGGCCGCTCCGGCAGCGGGCTGCGTACGCGCTGACTCAGCAGGGGCAGCAGGAAGGGGCACTGATGATAGTGCCCACTGTCGCCATGGGCCTCGACTTGCAACAATTCTGCTTCCATCAATTCATCCAGCAGCTCGGTCAGCTGTCTGGCATTGACCTGATAGCAGAAACCGCTGGGATCGCCCGGATCGACCACCGCCAGCGCGCGCCCGAGCTCCGGGTAGTTGAGCCGGGTCTGCCGGTTTTCCAGCACCAGCCGGCGCAGTTGCAGGGTATAGAGGCTGCGGGCCGGATGGGACAACCTGGGATGGGCGAGGGCGCTGTATTCGGCTGGGGTCATGGTCTGCTTCACAATCGGGAATGAGGGCATTATCCCTCATGGTGGGGCTGCATACAATTCGTGGTGCCAGGGCTGGCAATGCCTCTGGGCACCAAAAAATATTGATGAAATAGTCAGTCTATTTCAACCAGTTGGGCCGGGCATCGGCAGATTCATGACGCGCAATTGCATCCTTGGGTGGCGATATAGACCCCACATGATCTAGGCTTAATATCCAACTAACACGCTGACTAATAAGAGCTTTGTCAAGATGTCAAAAGCCGGACTACGGATCTTGGTGGTAGAGGATGAGGCGGTTTTTCGCCACTCCCTTGTCACTTATCTCGAGCATGAGGGGGCCTGTGTCTTTCAGGCCGAAGATGGCATTGAAGGGCTCTCCGCCGCCGCCCTTTATCACCCCGACATCGTGCTCTGCGATCTCAACATGCCCAATATGGATGGCCACGAAGTGATAGCCTGCCTCGCCGCTCGCTATCCCGAGGTGCCCGTCATCGTCATCTCCGGTCAGGACAAGATGGCCGCCATCGAGCGGGCGCTGCGGGCCGGGGCGAAGGACTTCTTCATCAAGCCGGTCTCCGACTATGACCAGATCCGGCGCAGCATCGACCAGTGTCTGGCGGGCGTCGGGCATCAGAGCCAGCAGCTCGAGCTGATGGAGCACATGGACTTCTTCCGTGCCCACGACAGAGCCTCCAGCCGTCTGCTGGCCTGGCTGGCCCCCCCAGGTCTGCAGGAGTGGGGCCCCTGGCAGGTGACCTTCGCCGGCATGGGCAACCTCTTCATCCCCGATACCTTCAAGCTGGATGACAAGCTGCTGGTGCTGGTGATGGAGCTGCCCCTCCTTGGCATGGATGCGGCCTTCTGCAGCGCACTGGTGCGCTCCCTGATGAACGGGCCCTACCGCCAATACCAGCAGCAGGAGAGTCTGCTGCTGACCCAGCCCCATCGCCTGCTGGATTACCTCAATCTGCAACTGCTGGAGTCGGGGTTGCGCCACTCCTTCTCCATGGCCGCCCTGCTGTTTGATCAGGAGGATGGTCTGGTGTTTGCCAATGCCGGTCTCACCTCGCCGCGCTGGTTGATGCGCTCGGGGGGCTTGCCCCTGGGGCTGATGCGCAGCAGCCGTTACAGCCTGCACAAACGCAGCTGGCACGAGCCATTCGAACTGCAGTTTCGCAGTGACAGCGGCAGCGCGTTGAAGATGCAGGTGCGCCATCACTGAGATCGCGAGCCACAAGCCGGAAAGCAAAGAGGGCGCCCAATGGGCGCCCTCTTTGTTGCTGCATCCTGACCGATCAGACGGTGGCGGATTGCAGTTTCTTGTCGCTGTCGTCGGCGGCTTTGGCCGGGCCTTCGGCACCGTGCATCCAGTAGACCAGGCGATTGGCCATGGTCAGCAGGATCAGCGCGCTGATCACGGCGGCCAGTGCGATACCGCCGAAGATGGCCATGGCGCCGGACTCGCCCACGAAGGAGCCGATGAAGCCGGCGGCATAGTTGGCCAGGGCCACGAAGCCGAACCAGGCCCCCATCATCAGGGAGGCCAGGCGCAGCGGAGCCAGCTTGGTCACCATGGAGAGACCGATGGGGGAGAGGCAGAGCTCGCCCAGGGTGTGGAACAGGTAGGCACCGACCAGCCAGAACATGGAGGTTTTGACTGCCTGATCACCACCTTGCTCCAGCACGGCACCGATCATGAACAGGAAGCCGACGGCCAGGAACAGCAGGCCCATGGCGAATTTCACCGGGGAGTTCGGCTCTTTCTTGCCGAGCTTGATCCAGATGGCCGCCACGATCGGGGCGAGGGTGATGATGAAGAAGGGGTTCAGGGACTGGAACCAGGCGGTCGGCACTTCGAAGCTGCCGATCATGCGGTCGGTGTATTCCTGTGCGTACAGGTTCATCAGACCACCGGCCTGCTCGAAACCGGCCCAGAAGATGATGGTGAACAGGCCCAGCACCAGGATGACCTTGATGCGATCCACTTCCTGCTTGGTCAGCGGAGCCTTCTGCTCCTTGGAGCGTTGCTCGGCGGCGCGCTGGGCGGCCGGTACACGGCCGATGTCACCCAGGAAACGCTGGGCCATGGTGGCTTGCACCACCAGGGAGAGCAGCATGCCGATACCGGCGCTGACGAAGGCTGCTTGCCAGCCGTAGGCGGTGGCGGCAGCGCCACAGATCACGCCAGCCAGCAGGGAGCCGAGGTTGATGCCCATGTAGAAGATGGTGAAGGCACCGTCGCGGCGATGATCCCCTTCCTTGTACAGGTCACCCACCATGGTGGAGATGTTCGGCTTGAACAGACCGTTACCCAGGATCAGCAGACCGAGGCCCGCGTAGAAGACGGTGTTGACCATGTCCGGGAACATGGTGTGGGGCAGGGCCAGGGTGAACTGGCCGGCCGCCATCAGTATGGCACCAAACAGGATGGCGCGACGTTGACCGAGGAAGGTATCCGCCAGCCAGCCGCCGATGATGGGGGTGATGTAGACCAGGCCGGTGTAGATGCCGTACAGCTTGAGCGCATCGGCTTGTGTCCAGCCCATGCCGCCATTGGCAGTCATGTCGGTCAGATAGAGGACGAGCACGGCACGCATGCCGTAATAGGAGAATCTCTCCCACAGTTCGGTACTAAAGAGCAAAAAAAGCCCTTTAGGGTGACCTAAAAAGGTCCCTTTGGACGGGTTATTCATTGGAACTTCCACCTGTGTCTTATATTTTTTTAGAAATTTTATGCAAGGGCTAGGAACAAGCCATCTTTCTTATAAAACAAGCGGAATCGAATTACAACGAGCGTTTTTGACGTTATTTTATCTATCGATGGTTGATTTTTTGTTTAAAAAATGAAAAAGGGCATCGAATGATGCCCAGTTTTTTATTCTGTATATTGTGCAAATATTCAGCGATTACAACTCTTTGGCAAATTGCTTCAGCCAGCTGGTGAACTCCTTGCCGAGCTCCTTGTGGCGGCTGGCATATTCCACATTGGCCTTCATATAACCAAACTTGCTGCCGCAATCGTGGCTGCGGCCTTTCATGAAGTAGGCGTTGACCTGCTCCTTCTCCATCAGCATGGCGATGGCGTCGGTCAGCTGGATCTCGTCCCCGGCGCCGGCCGGCGTCTTCTCCAGCAGGGGCCAGATGTTGGCAGACAGCACGTAGCGGCCGACCACGGCGAGGTTGGAGGGAGCCTCGTCACGGGGGGGCTTCTCGACGATGGCCTGCATCGGCAGTGACATGCCGGCGGTCAGTGCCTCGCCCTTGATGTCGGCGATGCCGTATTTGTCCACATCCTGCTCGGGCACGGCTTCCACCATGATCTGGCTGATCTGATCGTCTTCGAACAGATGCACCATCTCGGCCAGGTTGTCCTGCTTGAGATCGCTGGCCACCTCGTCGATCAGTACGTCCGGCAGCAGCACCGCAAAGGGTTGATCGCCGATCAGCGGGCGGGCGCAGAGCACCGCATGGCCCAGACCCTTGGCCTCACCCTGGCGCACGTGCATGATGGTCACGTCTTTGGGGCAGATGTGTTGCACCTCTTCCAGCAGCTGACGCTTGACCCGCTTCTCCAGGGTCGCCTCCAACTCGAAACTCTTGTCGAAGTGGTTCTCGATGGAGTTCTTGCTGGAGTGGGTCACCAGGATGATCTCCTTGATGCCGGCGGCGATGGCCTCACGCACCACGTACTGGATCAGTGGCTTGTCGACCACCGGCAGCATCTCCTTGGGAATGGCCTTGGTGGCGGGCAGCATGCGAGTGCCCAGACCGGCGACAGGGAGAACGGCCTTGCGAACAACGAGAGGGGTCTTTTTCATGGAAGTGAGTCCGAAGATACGAAGTGGGCTCATGATACCCGAAGAAAAATAGGGCAGCCACTGGCTGCCCACAGGAGAAACAGGGTCTTGACTCGCTACTTGACGATGATCATGTCCCGGTTTGCATCCAGGGTTGCGGGTCCGATGCCGCTCACCTCCTCCAGTTGCTCCACCGAGGTGAACTTGCCCTGCTTCTCACGGTAATCGACGATGGCCTGGGCCTTCTTCTCGCCAATGCCCTTCAGGGATGCAAGCTCATCGGCGCTGGCGGTATTGAGGTTGACCTTGCCGCTCTCCTTGGCCTGGTTGACGGTTGCGGCGGGCTGGGTGGCCGGCTTGTCGGCGGCGAGCAGGGGTTGGCTAAAGAGCGGCAGCGCGCCCAGCAGCAGGGCGGCAGTGAGTGTTTTGTAGTTCATGGTTTACGTCCTTGTTAGGTGCCATACGGCTATAGAAAGCTAGCCGAGCTGCGCCACTTTTCGTCTGTCAGAATTAGCAGGGAATAACTCAGGTGAATCAGCTATAAGCCGGGTGCCGTCTCCTCGGTTACACTGGCTAACCATTTGAACAGGATGCCTTTTCCATGTCCCAACCCGCCATTTCCGATCTGGAGCCCATCGCCCGCGCCGCAGGTCGTGCCATCCTGGCCATCTACCATCAACCCTTCGAGGTGGAATACAAGCAGGATGAGAGCCCGCTGACCGCGGCCGACAAGGGGGCTCACGAGATCATCGTGCGGGCGTTGGCAACATTGACGCCAGGGATCCCCGTGCTGTCGGAGGAGTCGGATGCGGGTGTCATGCAGGAGCGGCTTGACTGGTCACGCTACTGGCTGGTGGACCCTCTGGATGGTACCAAGGAGTTCGTCTCCCGCAACGGGGAGTTCACGGTGAACATCGCGCTCATCGAGGCGGGCAGGCCGGTCTGGGGACTGGTTTATGCCCCCGTGCTGGACAAGCTCTGGTATGGCGGCAAGGGAGTCGGGGCCTGGCGGACAGATGCGAGTGGCACAGCTCCTATCCAGACTCGCCCCCATGCCGAGGGGCAGGTCTGGAAGGTGGTGGGCAGTCGCAATCACCTCTCTCAGGCCACTCTGGATTATCTGGCCCGTTTCGGCGACATGGCGAAGGGGGAGATTGAGCTGATCGCCATGGGCAGCTCATTGAAGTTTTGCATCATCGCCGAGGGCGGGGCCGAACTCTATCCCAGGTTGGCACCGACCTGCGAATGGGACACGGCGGCGGCCCAGGCGGTGCTGGAGGGAGCCGGGGGCAGCGTGACCCAGCTCGATGGGGCTCCCCTTGCCTACAACAAGCCGGATATCCTCAACCCCTGGTTTGTGGCCAAGGCCTGAGCCACCCCGCCGTTCTCGCGAGCCAAATAGAAAGGCCGGACATTGTCCGGCCTTTCGCATGTTTGAACACAGCCAGGGGCGCGGCTGACTCAGAACACCTTCTTGTAAGGCTTGATGGTGACCTTGGCGTAGACGCCAGCCGCCACATAAGGATCGCCGTCGGCCCAGGCCTTGGCCTCTTCCTGGCTGCCAAACTCGGCGATGACGGTGCTGCCGGTGAAACCCGCATCGGCAGGATCCTCGGCGTCGATGGCCGGGTTGGGGCCGGCGGTCAGCAGCCGCCCCTCATCCTGCAGTGCCTGCAGACGGGCGAGGTGGGCGGGGCGAGCCAGCTTGCGCTGGGGCAGGCTGCCCGCGACGTCTTCGGAGTAGATCAGATACCACATGGAACAATCCCTTTCTGGTTGCGGTTATTTGTCCTGTTCGGCCTTCTGCTCGGCAGGCATATGGCGATAGAGATAGACGCCGCTCAGCAGAGTGAAGACCAGGGTCAGGCCGAGCAGGCCGAACACCTTGAAGTTGACCCACACCTCTTGGGACAGGTTGAAGGCCACATAGAGGTTGAGCAGGCCGCAGAGGGCGAAGAAGCCGACCCAGCCTAGGTTGACATGATCCCAGATGCGATCGGGCGCCTGCAGCTCCTTGGCCAGCATCTGCTTGATGAGGTTCTTGCCAAAGCCGTAGCGGCTGATGAGCAGGGCGAGGGCAAACAGCACGTTGATCACGGTCACCTTCCACTTGATGAAGGTGTCGTCGTGGAAGAAGACGGTGAGGCCGCCGAAGAAGCCGACCAGCAGGAAGGTGAACAGCTGCATCTTCTCTACTTTGCGATAGCGGATCCAGCTGTAGGCGAGTTGCAGGCCGGTGACCACCACCAGGGCACCGGTGGCCATGTAGATGTCGTAAAACTTGTAGACCGCGAAGAAGACGATCAGGGGAATGAATTCAATAAACTGCTTCATGCTGGGTCCGTTAACCTCAAAATTTCACTCAGTGTACCTGCCTGCCAGACAACGGCAAATGAATAAGACCGCGCTGTTGCGTCGCCAGTTCCCGCGCTGTCGGATCTTGGCTGCGTTATCCGGCCGATGATGTTCCGGCATCAGGCCTGCGGGGCCTTTGCCCCAAATAGCTCGTGGGCGATCACCTTGCCAAGGCGCTCCTGATCCGCCAGCAAGTCCTGGATGTGGTGTTGCTCGATCAGCGGGTTGAGCAGCACGGCCCGCAGCAGCGTGAGGGGTTGCTCGCCGTATCGGCCGACCGCCCGCTGGGTACGGGAGACGAAGCTGTGACCCTCGGCCCGCTGCGCCTTCTGCAGCGCCACGTTGAAGTCATTGATCTGCCTGTTGGCGGCATCATCCAGTGCCTTATTCTGTAGATGTGGCGGAATGCAGCGGTAAGAGAGCAGGTTCATCACGGGGGCAGAGATTAATTCGAAGGCCGGGCTCTCTTCGATGAGCCTGGCCATCAGCCTGGCCCTGTCGTAATTCGCCTCGATAAGCCCGGCATAGCCTTGCTGGCCCAGCAGTTGGAAGGCGGCGTCCAGATAGAGCGCATTGGCGGGGCGGGTCCCCTCCAGGGTGAAACGCCCCTGATCGAAGGAGGTCGCCCGAATGGCATAGGGGGCTTCCCGCTTGACCGTCATCATCAGGTCCGGCTGGCGGCAGAGCAGCATGCCGGTACCGAGCGGCACCAGAAGTTGTTTATGACCATCCAGCGTCACCGTGTCGGCCTGCTCGATCCCGGCCAGCAACTCCTGATAGCGGGGGGAATAGAGGGTGGGACCGCCCCAGGCGGCATCCACATGGAAGTGGATCCCCTCCCGTCCGGCGATGGCGGCGAGTTCAGGCAGGGGATCGATGGAGCCAAAATCCGTGCTGCCGGCGACGCCGACCAGGGCCAGCACCTTGAGTTTTTGCGCCTTGCAGCGAGCCAGTGCGGATTCGAGCGCCGCCAGGCTGAGGCGATTGTCATCATGGGTATCGAGCCGCCACACGCTGGCCGCGCCGAGACCCAGCAGATCCATGCCCTTGTCGAAGGAGTAGTGCATCAGCCGCGACCCCAGGATCACGGCGCCGCGATAGCCCTGTTCATAGAGAGAAAACAGGTTGTCACCACAGGCCTGGTTGCGGGCCAGCCAGAGAGCGGTGACGTTGGCGATGGTACCGCCGCTGGTCATGACGCCGAGGGCCGCATCCTTGGCGTGCATCTGGCTGGCATAGAAATCGTCGCTCTGGCGGTAGATCAAGCGATGCAGCTTGGCCAGCACTTCCCGCTCCAGGAAGCTGAGCAGGCGGGAAGACTCCATCTTCATCGGGTTCTGGTTCAGCATCACCAGCAGGCGGGAGAGCTCGGCGGTAAAGGTCGGCAGCGGCGCCGTCATGTGTCCCATGTAGCGGGGGGAGGTGAGGTGCGAGGCGCCGGGAACCAGGGTCGCCAGCCGGGCCAGGTACTCCTGGGTGCTCATGCCGGCAGCGGGCATGCGGGACTGATCGAACTGGTGGATGAACTGGTCCCGTTGATAGGGCGCCTGACTGTCGTCCGAACGATGGAAGGTCTCCAGCAGGGCCGTCATGGCCTGGCCGAAGGCCGGATCCGGTTGTGTGAAGAGATCAGTCAGTGTCATCGGGTCCTCCAGACCTGCGTGGGGGCAGACTACGCCAGTTTGGGCCTTGCCCGGGGTGTGGCGCCGGCCGCAGAGCATACACCAAAGGGGCAGGGGGAGCAGCCATCTCCTGCGCATCGCGCCGCGCTCCGTGACGGCACTTTTATTTTGAGCTAACACTTGTAGCCTTAAATGAGGGCCGCTAGAGTGAGGCGAGTTTTGGCAGGAGGCAGTGATGAGTAATGTGACCGGTTATTCCCCGCGGGAGGAGTGGGCCAATCGCCTCAGCCATGGGCTGGGGCTGCTGCTCGGGATCCTGGGGCTGGCCCTGCTGCTGCACAAAGGCTGGGATGAGGGTCCCCAGGTATTGCTGAGCTACGGCCTCTATGGCATCAGTCTGGTGCTGCTCTATCTCGCCTCGACCCTCTATCACAGCGTGGCGTCGGCAACGGCACGGCGCTGGTGCAAGCTGTTTGATCACTGCGCCATCTATCTGCTGATCGCGGGGACCTATACCCCCTTCTTGCTGGTCGCCCTGGACACGCCTCTGGCTCAGGGATTGATGGTGGTGATCTGGGTGCTGGCCCTGGCAGGGGCCGCGTTCAAGCTGGTCTTTATCAATAGATTCAAGCGACTGTCTCTGTTTACCTACCTGCTGTTGGGTTGGCTATCGCTGGTGGTGGTGTATCAGCTCTACCTTCATCTGGCGGGGGAGGGGCTGCTGCTGCTCGGGATAGGGGGTCTCATCTACAGTCTGGGGGTGATCTTCTACGCATCCAAACGCATCCCTTATAACCATGCCATTTGGCACTTGTTCGTGCTGGGGGGCAGCGCCTGCCACTTTGCGGCCATTTATGGTTATGTTGACTAGCCCTTAATTGGTATTTTGGCGCCAATGAAAGCCTGAATTCGTGCGGCATCCCACAGTTGCCTCCTGCATTTGCTGACAAGCTAACGACAGTCTGGTTTGGAAAGGATGCATGCAATGAGTGAAATCGCGCTTTCCATCAGCATATTGTCGCTGGTGGCAGTGCTGGGGCTCTGGCTGGGAAACTGGCGAGTCTATGGCGTTGGTTTGGGGATAGGGGGGGTGCTGTTTGGCGGCATCATAGTGGGGCACTTCGCCGGCCTCTCCGATTTGCAATTGAACGAGCAAACACTTCATTTTATTCAGGAATTTGGCCTCATCCTGTTTGTCTATACTATCGGCATCCAGGTCGGCCCCGGCTTCTTCTCTTCCCTGCGCAGCTCCGGACTCAAGCTCAATGGCTTTGCCGCCCTGCTGGTGCTGCTCGGCGCCCTGGTGGCTGTCGGGCTGCATCAGCTGTTTGACGTGCCGCTGCCTGCCATCCTCGGGATCTTCTCCGGTGCGGTGACCAATACCCCTTCCCTCGGGGCGGGTCAGCAGATCCTGGGAGAGCTGGGAGCCGCTCCCGACATGATGAGTACCATGGGGATGGGGTATGCCGTGGCCTACCCATTCGGGATCTGCGGGATCCTGCTCACCATGTGGTTCATCCGGGTGTTCTTCCACATCAAGATCGATGAGGAGGCGGCGGCGTTCGAGCAGCAGGCCAACAAGGGCAAGGAGAGCCTGCAGACCATCAACATCGCGGTGCGCAACCCGAATATGCACGGTCTGATGCTGCGGGAGATCCCGAGTCTGGATGAAGCGGACGTCATCTGCTCCCGCCTCAAGCGTGGTGAGGAGCTGATGGTCCCGAGGCCGGAGTCCCGCATCGAACTCGGCGATCTGCTGCATCTGGTCGGCGAGCAGCACGCCCTGCACAAGGTGTTGCTGGTGCTGGGGGAGGAGGTGGATACTTCGCTCTCCACCCGAGGCACGGACCTGCGGGTCGAGCGGGTGGTGGTCACCAACGAGCAGGTGCTCGGCAAGCGGATCCGCGATCTCGACATCAAGCAAAAATACGATGTGGTCATCTCCCGTCTCAACCGGGCGGGGATCGAACTGGTGCCGACCAGTCAGACCAGCCTGCAGTTTGGCGACATTCTCAACCTGGTGGGACGCCTCGATGCCATCGAGGCGGTGACCAGCGTGGTGGGCAACGTGCAGCAGAAGCTGCAGCAAGTACAGATGCTGCCGGTCTTCATTGGTGTCGGGCTGGGGGTTTTACTCGGTTCTATTCCTTTCTATCTGCCTGGTTTCCCCGCGGCCCTCAAACTGGGGCTGGCGGGTGGACCGCTGGTGGTCGCCCTTGTCCTGTCGCGTATCGGCAGTATCGGCAAGCTCTACTGGTTCATGCCGCCGAGTGCAAACCTGGCCCTGCGGGAGCTCGGCATAGTGCTGTTCCTGGCGGTGGTGGGGTTCAAATCCGGCGCCGGTTTCATCGATACCCTGATCAACGGCGACGGTCCTGCCTGGGTGATGTACGGGATGGCGATCACCCTGATCCCCTTGGTGGTGGTCGGGCTGCTGGCTCGTCACTACGGCAAGCTCAACTACCTCACGCTTTGCGGGTTGCTGGCGGGCTCCATGACGGATCCGCCCGCGCTGGCGTTTGCCAATGCCATGCACCCTACAAGCGGAGCCAGCGCGCTCTCGTACGCAACGGTTTACCCCTTGGTGATGTTCCTTCGGATTATCTCGCCCCAACTGCTGGCCATCCTGCTCTGGGCCGGAGCTTGAGACCCCTAGGCTGGAGCCAGCATCAGGCTCCAGTCTCCTGCCTGTTATATAAAATGCTATTGATTTAATTGGCATTATCACACTCTCCCACAGTTCTGCTCCATCGTTCAATCCAGTCCCGAATTAGTCTGTTCGTTCGAATTTTCTAACTGGTTTCTGGGCTCAGGGACGGGCACAGTAGAGGCTGGAAAAGTATGCCCATAGATATTCAGGAGAGACCGATGAGCAGCCACAATATCGTTTTGGAACAGGATGTCGTCATTACCCAGTTGAAAGGCAAAGTCTATCTGGTTGCAGCAGATGGAAGCCAAATCCCGCTGGCCGAAGGCGATGTCTTGCCCAAGGATGCTGTTGTGCTTGCTCCGGACGGCGCCAGCTTCCAGGGGGGGGAGACGACCTTTACCCTGAGCCCGACCAAAGAGCCCATCCCTGCCGCGGAAGATATCCTGCTGGCGCAAAATAATGCAGCGCAGACGCCGGATGACATCGCCGCCTTGCAGCAAGCCATTCTCGAAGGGGTTGACCCCACCAAGGCCTTTGAAGCCTCTGCCGCGGGTGGTGCTCCTGCCGCCGGCAATGCCGGTGGCGTTGCGGGCGCCAGTGGCAACGGTGGCTTTGTCTCCATCGATAGAACCGGTGATGCCACCATAGCCGCCGCTGGTTTCGACACGGCCAACCCAGATGAGCCGGGCATTGTTGCCGAGGCGCGGGATGGTGAGGACGAGAACGTCGATCTGACGGCGCCCGTCATTACCGTCTCTGCTCCTGACAACACCAATGACAAGACCCCGACCCTGACCGGAACCACAGATGCGCTGCCGGGCAGCACAGTGACCCTGCTGGTGACCGATGCCAACGGTAACCAGCAGACCCTGATCACCACGGTCAATCCGGATGGCAGCTTCAGCGTCGATGTCATCACCCCGCTGGCTGATGGCCCTTATGATGTGACGGCCTCGGTGACTGATCCCTCCGGCAATACCGGTATCGCTACCGATAATGGCAGTGTGGATAGCACTGCACCAGCCCTGGCCATCGAGCTCGATGCCAACATCACTCAGGACGACGTGATCAACGCGGCCGAGTCCAAGCAGGACATCGCCGTGACCGGTCGCGTGGGGGGCGACGTGAAAGAGGGCGACACCGTCACCCTGACCGTCAACGGCAAGACCTTCACCGGTCTGGTCCTGGCCGACAAGACCTTC
>NZ_JBSTYK010000027.1:0-25287 GCF_054052485.1 Aeromonas intestinalis | reverse complement strand
TTTTGGAGCGCGCGTGTATATCGCCAAAAGAGATGTGGCCGCCTGGGGCTGCCTCTTCTGTTTTTGATGGCCCTCAGGGCTTGAAGACGCCGATGAAGATGGCGGGATCGACGCGAGTGTCGTTCAGGCTGACATTCCAGTGCATGTGAGGCCCGGTGGCGCGGCCGGTGGCGCCGACCCGGCCGACGATGCCGCCCCGCGGCAGGCTTTGCCCCAGCTTCACGTCCACCTTCGACATGTGGCAGAACATGCTGATGAGCCCCTGGCCATGATCGACGAACACTGTCTTGCCGTTGAAGAAGTAGTCGCCAATCAGGATCACCCGGCCTGCCGCCGGGGACTTGATGGGGGTACCGGCGCCGACGGCGAAGTCGAGGCCCGAGTGAGGGTTGCGCTCCTCACCATTGAAGAAACGGCGCAGGCCGAAGGGGCTGGAGAGGGGGCCGTTGACCGGTTTGTCGAACATCAGGTTGCTGGGCTGGACCGGACTGAAGGTCTGATAGGCCTTGGTCTGTTCCGCCAGTTCCCGGTTGATGCGCGCCATGTCTTCGGCCAGCGGGTTGACCTGGCGCGTGTTCTTCAGCTTGATGTGCTGTTCCCGGTAGTGCTTGGTACCCACCGTGAAGCCGAGCGTGCGGCCATCACTCAGGGTCAATTGCTGGGCACCGGCGGCGCCCTTGAGGGGGATGCCGACGATGGCTATCCAGCGGCGCCCCTCTTCTCGCACCACCAGCACGGGTTTGTCCTGATAGCGGGCGCCGGGCGCCTTTTCCCCCTCACCCAGCGGCACCACGGCCACCCCACCAGGAACGGGATGGTTGAGCAGGCGAGTGATGAAGCCGGGTTCGGCATGGAGCTGGGTGCTGCCGAGCAGCAGGACAAGGAACAAGAGGCGGCGCATGAGGGCTCCACGGAAAAAGGCGGATGAAATCGGAGGGGAAAATGATGCCACATTCCCGTCGGGCTGTCCGTCGCTCTGGACAATGACGCCGAATAAAGATGTGGTCTTGCTTCGGGCAGGCTGTGGAATCTTGTGCTATTTACTAATGAGTCACTAACGATTGGTGTTTGAATGACACCCATGATGACATGGAAAACCGCACTGGCAGGGGAAACGGCAGTCGCCAGCGACATCCAGATGAATGGAGGTTGTGATGAAGACGAACGCTCGCTTTACGATACTTGCACTCGCCGTGGGCGGGCTGCTCTCCCTGCCCGCTGACGCCTTCAATGGCACCATTACCATCAACGGCGAAGTGACCGCCGGCACCTGCGCCATCGCCGTCAATGGCGGCAACGCATCGGCCATCGTGACCCTGCCCACGGTGAGTACCAACGCCCTGACCAGCATTGGCCAGACCGCCGGGGCTACGGGCTTCAATCTGGCGCTTACCGGCTGCCCGGTGACGGGATCGGTGCGAGCCTACTTCGAGAATGTCGGGGTGGCCCAGGCCACGGGCAATCTGACCAACAAAGCCGTGGCCGCCGGTGGCAAGAACCCGGCCCAGAATGTGGAGGTACAGATCCTCTCTGCCAACAGCAGTCCCATCGATCTTCGCACCAACACCAACAACTCGCTGGTCAATTTCAGCGGCACCGGCACGGCGACCCTCTATTACAGCGCCCAGTATGTGGCGACCGGCGCCGTGGTTGCCGGTCTGGTCTCATCGGATCTCATCTACTCCCTCGACTATCACTGAGACTCGTCCCATGAGGCTGTCTGACTGGGTGAAACATGCGGCCTTGCTAGGGGGGCTGCTGCTGCCCTGGCAAGCCTGGGGCTATGTCCAGATCTCCGGTTCCCGGGTCATCTATCCAGCCGCCGCCCGGGAAGTGACGCTGGAGCTGCTCAACAAGGGCAACTTGCCTTCTCTGGTGCAAGTCTGGATCGATGCAGGCGATCGTTCCATCCGCCCTGGTGCCGATGCGGTTCCCTTCCTTGTGACCCCTCCCATTACCCGTATCGAGGCCCTGCGTGGCCAGTCCCTGCGCCTTGCGTATGTCGGGCAGGGGTTGCCGAAGGACAGGGAGTCGGTGTTCTGGCTGAATGTGCTGGAGGTGCCTCCCAGCGCCAAGTCTACCGGGGCTGACAATAATCAGGTCAAACTCGCCTTTCGCTCGCGCATCAAACTGTTCTACCGACCGGAGGGACTGGCTGGCAATGTGGAACGTTCCGCCCAGCAGCTGACCTGGCGCCTCGTCAAGCTGGGGCAGGGTTATGCCCTGCGCGCCAGCAATCCCAGTCTCTACCATGTCAGCATCAGCAACCTGGATCTGCAGACGGCCGAGGCCAGACAGTACAGCAACCAGAGCGGTGGCATGGTGGCGCCAGGGGGATATTTCGATTTCCCCGTGGACAGGCTGCCAAACCAGGCTCATGCCAAGGCGGTGACCTTCTATTGGCTCAATGACTATGGTGCCCGGGAGGTGGGTCAATTCGTCTTCAACTGATCCCTAATCATGATGGGAGCGCAACCGGGTGGCTCCTTCCCGTCTGGAACTTCTGTCGGTGATGAGGGGGGAGCGTCATGATTGCCAGCACACCCCCAGACTCCACCGTCTTGAGCAAGTGGCCCGTTGTGAAGGGACTGAAAGCCGCCATGGGATGCTGGTGGTTGCCATGTTTCTGGGGATCCGTTGTCATGGCGCAAACGGCAGTTCCCCTGACTGATACCCAGGCCACAGCGCCTGCCCCCGACGTGGAGTTCGACAGCCGTCTGCTCGATAGTCTGGGGGTCAACATCGATCTCGCCCGTTTCACACGCGCCGACTTCATCCCTCCTGGTCTTTATCAGCTCGACATCACCCTCAATGGCAAGGTCTCCCTGAGCCAGCAGGTAGAGGTGCGGGCGGGGCCGGATCCCAAGATCCCCCTGTTTTGCTTCAAGCAGGATCAGCTCAAGCAGTGGGGGCTGCTGGTGGACAAGCTGCCAAACCAGGCTTCGGTGAAGCAGCAGTTGCAAAGTGACTGCATCAGGGTGGAACAACTGGTGCCGGGGGCCAGCTTCAATTTCGAACTGGCGAGTTTGAGCGGGACGCTCAGCCTGCCCCAGGCGTACCTTGGTCGAGTCAGGCGTGATTATGTCGGGCCGGAGCAGTGGGTTCAGGGGATCAACGCGGCTTTTATCGGCTACAACGCCAACGTTTACTACAGCGAGCAGGCGGGGGGGGACGAGGGATTCAGCAACAGCGTCAATCTCAATGCTGGCATCAACCTGGGGTCATGGCGACTGCGTCACAACGGTTCCTGGCAAGGCAGTGACGGGGGGAGTTATCAGGTGCTCAACAGCTATGCCCAGCGGGATGTCACCGCCCAAACCGCCCAGCTCACGCTGGGGGAGTATTTTACCCCGGGGGACAGCTTCGACAGCGTGCCTTTTACCGGCGTGCAACTGGCCAGCGACGACGCCATGCTGCCGGATTTTGAACGGGGCTTTGCCCCCGTGGTGCGCGGGGTGGCCCAGAGCAATGCCAGGGTCAGCATTCGCCAGGGCAGTACCCTCATCTATGAGACCCAGGTTGCCCCCGGAGCCTTCGCCATCGACGATCTCTATGCCACCAGCTTCGCCGGGGATCTGGACGTGACCATCACGGAGGCGGATGGCAGCTCCCGCAGCTTCACCCTGCCATTCTCCTCCGTGGTGCAGATGCTGCGAGATGACAGCTCCCGTTTCAGCCTGACCCTGGGACGCTATCGCAACGATGCGGGCCCCGATGGCCCTGACTTCCTGCAAGGTACCTACAGGCGCGGCTTCTCCAACACCCTGACCCTCTATGGCGGCACCATAGCCGCCGAAGACTACGGTGCCCTGCTTGGGGGGGGCGCCGTGGGGTCCGATTATGGCGCCCTGGCCCTGGATGTCACCGGCTCCTGGGCGCGGAGTCTGCCTGCCGACTCGGGGCTGCCCTCTTCCCTCACCGGCCAGAGTTATCGGCTCACCTACAGCAAGCAGATGGACATCACCCAGACCTACTTCACCCTGGCGGCCTACCGTTTCTCCAGCGAAGGGTATCTGGATCTGGCCGATGTGGCGGCGGCCCAGTCACAGACCTTCGATCAGTTGCAGCGGGAGCGCAACCGCTTCCAGCTCAACATCAATCAGCCGATTGGAGACTGGGGGGATATCTACTTCAATGGCATTCGCCGTGACTATTGGGGAGGACAGACCGAGAGCAGCAGTTTCCAGCTCGGGTATAGTCGGGGATTTGACTGGGGCAACCTGACGCTTTCTGCCAGCCACTCTCTGGACGATGGGGTGGGAGACCAATATATGCTGAGTCTCAGCGTCCCCATCGGCAACAGGCTGGGTTCGCCCCGCTTGAGCAGTACCTTGTCTTACCAGGAGGGGCAGGGTTACAGCGCCAGGCTGGATCTCAACGGGGGCACTCAGGATGGCCGCCTCTACTACGGTGTCTATGGCAGCCAGGGCCAGGGCCAGGGCAACGGGGCCGGCAATCAGGGCTATGGTGCGAATCTGCAATATCAGGCGGCGGCGACCCAGCTCGGCCTCAGCACCAGCCAGGGAGAGGGATATTCCCAGTATGTGGCCTCGGCCAAGGGAACCCTGCTGGTGCATGAGAATGGCTGGGTGCTGGGACAGAGCCAGGGGGAGACGATGGCACTGGTGGAGGCAAAAGGAGCTCAGGGTGCCAAGATAAGCCAGGGCATGGGCAGTGAGATCGATGGGGATGGCTACGCCGTGCTGGCGGGGCTTAACCCCTATCGTACCAATGTGATCAGCCTGGATCCGAGTGGCTTGCCTCTGGACGTAGAGATAGAGGGCAGCGCCCAGATGGTGGCACCTCGCCGCGGAGCTATCGTCAAGCTGGCCTATGAAACCCACCTCGGTCAGCCGTTGTTGCTCAAGGTGCGCTTGCAAGATGGCACCAGTCCCCCCTTCGGTGCCGAGGTGGTCGATGGTGATGGCGGCTCGGTGGCCGTGGTGGGGCAGGGGGGGCTCGTCTTCGTGCGCGGGGAGCAGGGAACGCTTTATGTCCAGTGGGGAGGGGAGTCGAACCAGCAGTGCAAGCTGGACTACCGGATGCCAAAGCCGGATCCGGCGGTGCCCTACCAGCAGGTGGCGGCGCGCTGCATCGGCTCGGGGGGCGGCTCATGACCCTCTGCCTGCGTGGAGCACTCTGTCTGGTGGCCCTGTTATGGGGACACGCGGGGGAGGCGGCACTCAACCTGACCCGCACCCGGCTTATCTATCAGGGGGGAGAGGCCAACCTGTTGGTGCGCAACGACGGGACCGAGCCCAGCCTGTTGCAGGCCTGGGTCGATGGGGGAGATGAGCAGCAGGGGCCGGCCGAGGTTTCGACACCTTTTTTGGTCGCCCCCCCCATGATGCGGCTGGGGCCGCAGAAGGGGCAGAGCCTGCGCATTCTGGGGGCCGATGATCTGACGCACTTGCCCCAGGACAGGGAATCCCTGTTCTGGCTCAATGTGCTGGGGCTGCCGCCCAAGGCGAGCCTCTCGGAGGCCAGCGTTCAGCTTGCCTATCGTACCCGGATCAAGCTGTTCTACCGCCCCCCCGGCGTGCAAGGGTCGCTGGCGGATGCCGTTGCCCGGCTCGACTGGCGGATGCAGGCCGATGGATTGAGTGTTCGCAACGGGAGCCCTTTCTATATCAGCCTGAGCGAGGTGTGGCTCGAGGCAGGATCGCGCAGGCAGAGTTGGCAGCAGGCCGGCCTCATCTCGCCATGCGATATGCTGGTAATTCCGATTAACATGGTGGGAAACACTGCCATCAAGGGACGTGTCCGCTGGATTGACGACGATGGCACCTATCATGAGCAGGGATTTGTGCCAGGTAAAGGGAGCATCCATGACTAAACAGAGAAAATATGGCCTGAGGCCCATTATTTTGGGAGTCTTGCTGCTGGCTGGCTTGTTATGGCTACCCGGGGCCCAGGCCGTCGACGGTCAATGCACCAGTCCCTTTGTGGCAACCGGCCCCATCACTGCCACCAATACCCTCTATCAACCCGGCGATACTGGCAGTGCCACCACTTTTTCAACGACCACTACGGCCGCCTGCAACTGCACCGGGATATCGCTGGGATTATTGGTGACGGTCAATTATCAGGCTACCACTGGCCTGCCCACCATCTCGGATCCTCTGGGAACCCTCATCAAGCTCAATGATTATTTTGGCCTCAAGGTGGAGTTCAACGCAGCGGGTAGCTACCGGACTCTGCCCTTCAGTGCGACCTCCAGCAGTCTGCTCACCGTGTGCGTGCTCAATGTGCTCGATCTGGCGCTGGGGGGGATCCAGGTCAACGGGGGGCGCTATACCCTCAAGCTGCTTAAAGGGGTCACGGGGACCCAGACCTTCAATGGCACCGTCGCTTATCTGTTCGTGCGACGCTCCAATCCACCGGATACCAGTCCGGCCAATGCCTTCAGCACCCTGGCGATGAATATCAGCGTTACCTCGACCCCGACCTGCCAATTCCCGGCGGGCACCAATATTCCCATCGATCTCGGTGCCGTGGCCCAGAGCGCCTTCGTCGAGGGGGAGGTGCCGAGGGGCTATGCCCCCCGAACCGTCAATGTGAGTGTCACCTGCAGCCAGATCCCGAGCGATTACGTGGTGCCACTCAACTACAGCTTCGGCGGGGCACTCACCAGCCAGAACCGCTTCATTACCACCAGTCTGGCGGGGGTCGGTGTCGGCATGCTGGCGCAGAGCAGCCAGACGCCTATTCCATTCGCCACCGCTATCCCTGTACCCTATTCGGCAGCCACCCATAACACCGATTACAAGGTGAGGCTCTACCCGACCCGGTTGCCGGGTCAGGTGGTACGTACCGGTGCCTATACCGGTACCATCATGGTCACGGTGACAGTGCCCTGATGGACTTTCCGTTGTTTCTTCTGCGAGGTCGATGATGAACAGTGAACCCAGCCTGCGACGCGAACCCAAGCGCCACCCCATAGGGCGGGGCTGGATCTGGATCCGTACCGGCTTTGATATCTTCAACCGGGGCATGGGGGTCAGCGTGGCCATGATAGTGCTCTGGTTCGTGGTGGGGATGGTGCTGGAGCAGCTCCCTGCGGGTGGCCTCATCTCGCAGCTGCTCTATATGGTGTGGGGCGCTGGTTGGGTCGCCGTGGCCCGGCGCGGCTTTGCGGGACACCCTCTCCAGTTTGGGGACTTCTTCACCGGTTTTCGCCATCGCTTGACTCCCCTGGTGCTGGGGGGGCTGCTGGTGCTTGCCATGCTCGGCCTGATCCTGCTTATCTGCTTTGCGCTGTTGCACCTCTGGGATCTGACCGGATTGCTGGCCCAGGATCCGGAAACGCTGACCCTGACCCCAGGGCAGGCGCAAGGCTTCCTGCTTTGCCTGCTGCTGGGGATGGCCCTGGTGATCCCCATGCTGATGGCCATCACCTTCGCCCCGGCTCTTATTCTCTTCCACGGCGTCGGGGTCCTGCAGGCGGCCAGGCTCAGCTTCAAGGGCTGTCTGCGCAACCTATGGCCCTTCCTCTGGTGGGGGCTGATCGGCGCCCTGTTGCTCCTGCTTGGCGCGGCGCTCTTCCTGGTCGGTCTGCTGGTGGTGCTGCCCGCCATCAACTACTCCATCTATGCGGCCTACAGAGACATCTATCTGGAGGAGCAGGCAGCCCCCGAAGAAGAGCCCGTTACCCGGGAGTTTGGCTTCGAGGCATAAACGTGCAGCCGATGAGATGATGCATGAAAACGGGGCCCGCTGGCCCCGTTTTGCTGCTCATGATCCGGCTTGCCAGAGGGGATCCTTTGCCATGCGATCGATCAGAAAATCGAGAAAGCTGCGCAGCAGGGGAGACATCTGCTTGCGGGTACCATAGATGCCATAGACGCCGAGCCGCTTGGGTTGCCACTGGGTGAGCAGAGGCACCAGAGCGCCGCTTGCCAGTGCGGCTTGCACCGAGTAGTGGGGCTGCAGGCTGATGCCGGCCCCCTCCAGGGTCGCCTGCAGCAGCAGGTTGGATATGTTGGCGCTGAGGTTGCCGCTCACCGGCACCGAGGCTGGACCATCCTCCCCCTCGAACTCCCACAGACTCTTGCCGAAATAGGTATAGGTGAGGCAGTTGTGCAGGGCGAGATCCTGCAGCCGCTGCGGGGTCCCGTGACGAGCCAGATAAGCCGGGCTGGCGCAGACCACGGAGTGACAGGTGCCGAGTCGGCGTGCCACCAGATTGGGATCCAGATCGTTGGTGATGCGCACGGCGAGATCGATGCGCTCCTCCACCAGGTTGACGGTTCTGTCCAGCAACAGGATGTCGATGGCCGTGCCGGGGTAGCGGGCCAGGTAGTCGTTGGCGGCCCGTACCAGCAGGGCATCCGAGATGGAGTAGCTGCTGGTGATGCGCAGCTGTCCCTTGGGGGCCTCGTCGCTGCGCACGGCCAGCTGCTCCATCTCTTCCCCCAGCGCCAGCATGGCTCTGGCACGATTCAGAGCCTCTTCCCCCGGCCCCGTGAGGCTGAGACGGCGGGTGGTTCGGTGCAGCAAGCGCGCCCCCATCCACTGCTCCAGCTCTGCCAGATAGCGCGAGACCATGGCGCGGGACATCTCCAGCCGCTCACCCGCGCCGCTCAGGCTGCCCTGTTCCACCACGCAGACGAAGACCCGCAACGCGGTCAGTCGATCCATTCCTGCCTCTATATGTTCGATTCATGCAACAGTGATGCGCTCATTATGCGGTATTTGCTCGGATAAGGTTTAAATAAACTACAGCTACTCGATGAACAAACACCCAATGAGGCATTTTGATGAACACAGTACTGCGCACCTTGACCCTGGCTACCACCTTGCTCAGCGGCGCCGCCCTGGCAGGCCCCCTGACCGTGACCGTTTACAATCCGGGTGAGAAGGCCATCTTCCCCGTCTCCTCCGAGCTGGTGAGCGGCGACAAGGAGGCCATCCTCATCGATGCCCAATTCGGGGTCAACGATGGCAAGGCGCTGGTGGATCTCATCAAGCAGAGCGGCAAGAAACTGACCACCGTCTACATCAGCGGCGGGGATCCGGACTACTACTTCGGCCTCGAACCCATCAAGGCGGCTTTCCCCGAGGTGAAGATCCTCGCCAGCCAGCACGTGGTGGATCACATCAACAAGACCAAGGATGCCAAGCTGGCCTACTGGGGGCCCATCATGGCCGAGCAGGCGCCCAAGCAGCTGATCGTGCCCGAGGTACTGACCTCCTCCCAACTGACCCTGGAAGGCAAGACGATTGAGGTCAAGGCCATGAATACCCCGAGCGCCTACCTGTGGGTGCCCTCCATCAAGACGGTCCTGGGCGGTGTGCCCGTCTATGCCGGGACGCACGTGTGGATGGCCGACAGCCAGACCAAGGCGGCGCGGGCCCAGTGGGTGCAGACGCTGAACGAGATGCTGGCACTCAAACCCGAGCGCGTCGTGCCCGGTCATTACCTCGGAGCGGAGCCCGTTGGCGTCGATGCCGTGACCTTTACCCGCGACTATGTGCAGCGCTTCGAGCAGGCACTGGCCAAGGCAAAAGGGTCGGCCGAGCTGGTGGCAGAGTTGAAGCAGGCCTACCCCGAATTGCCCATGGATGACGGGGTGGAGATTGGGGCCAAGGTCGCGACCGGCGAGATGACGTGGTAATTGCCTGAGTCTGTTCCCTGTGTTTTTTTGCCGGGCAGTGACTGCCCGGTTTTTTGATTTTATGGAGTGAGCCCATGAACGAGATGACCCTTCATTATGTCTACGATCCCCTCTGTGGCTGGTGTTATGGCGCCGCCCCCCTGCTCGAGGCCGCGGCCCGGATCCCGGGTCTGCAGATTGCCCTCCATGCCGGTGGCCTCTGGCTCGGCGAGCGCCGCCAGCCCATGGGGGCGGCGCTGCGCGACTATGTGCGGCCCCACGACGAACGCATCCAGGCTCTGACCGGTCAGCCGTTTGGGCCGCGCTATTTCGATGAACTGTTGCTGAGCGAGGGCTTGTTGCTCGACTCCGAGCCCCCCATTCGCGCCATCCTGGCGGTGAATGCTCTGGGGAGGGATGGCTTGGCAATGCTGCATCGCATCCAGCAGTCCCACTATCGCGACGGCCAATGGGTGGGTTCCCTTGCTCATCTGGCGTCATTCGCGCAGGAGCAGGGGATCACGGCTGCGGCGTTCGAGCAGGCCTATCAGAACGTGAACCTGAGCGGACACCTGACCGAGAGCCAGGGCTGGCTGCGTCGCCTCGGCGGCCAGGGCTACCCGACTCTGGGGCTGGAGCACGCGGATAAGCTGCGGGCTCTGGAGATCTCCTCCTGGCTCGGGGATACGGAGGGATTCATCACCCGACTTCGACACCTGCTCGGGTAGTGTTATCTGCTGCCATCCGTCAGGTTGGCGGTTAAAATGAAATGCTTTTTTACTTTTAATTGATTCATGTCTCCGATCAAGGCAAAAACGACCGACAATTGTAAAATCACTCAATTATTGATGGTTTTCTCTGCATGGAGTCGTAGAGCAGTTCATGTTTGCCAAGGGGACATTAATGCTGAAAAAAATAACAATCAGTCAAAAAATAAGCGGTGGATTTGCCATGTTGGCGGTGCTTGTCATCGGCGTCGGGTGGTCTTCCATCAACAATCTGTCGGGACTGTTTCTCGATAGCACGCTGGTGACAGGCAATCTGATCCCGAGTCTGCAGGCGGCCAACCAGATGGAGACAGCCTTGCTCAATGCCAGACGGGCAGAATTGAACATGATAGTCGCCAATGGATCGCCGCAGGAGCAGGCGTCCCATCAGCAGGGGTATCAGGCAGCCCGTCAGGAATTTGAGCGAAGTGCCGAAGCATACGAGTCTATGCCTTTCACCTCCAGCGAGGAGAAGGCTGAGTTCATGGCGCTCAAAGAGGCGGCCGCCCAGTACTTCATCTCCCATGACAAGTTGGCTGCCGCGCTCAATGACGGGCACAGGGAAGAGGTGATGGCCCTGCTCAAGGGAGAGACCATGACGCTGCTGGAGCGTGTCAGCCACAAGGCGCTGTTGCTGCGGGATATCAACAGCAAGACGGCTCAGCAGATGACCGATTCCATCGCCGACGTGTATGCGTCCTCCAAGCTGCTGAACCTGCTGGTGGTGATCTTCACCGTCTGTTATGTCTCCATCATGGCCCTCTGGTTGACCCGCCAGATCCGCAATCCCGTACTGCAGTTGCTGGCCCAGACCAGGCGGGTGTCCGGTGGCGATCTGGCCAGCCGGCTTGCCCTTGGCAGCTTCAACCAGGATGAGCTGGGGCAGCTGGCGCGGGGATTTGACGACATGCAGGTGCAGTTGCACCAGCTGGTGAGCGAAGTCTCGGGCTCTGTCGTGCAACTGAGCGCCGCCACCGAAGAAATTGACAGGGTGGCCCAGGCATCGGCGGCCAACATGAGTCAGCAGCAGAGCGAGCTGGATCAGCTGGCGACCGCCATGCACGAGATGCAGGCCACGGTGCAGGAGGTCTCTCGCAACACCAGCGATGCCGCCGATGCGGCGACGCAGGCAAGCAACATGGCGGATCAGGGGGCCAACACGGTCAATGACGCCATCGAGCAGGTTGATCAGGTGGCTACGGCCATAGAGGCGACGGCCCAGGTCATCACCCAGCTGGGGGAAGACAGCCACAATATAGGCATGGTGCTGGAGGTGATCCGCAGCATTGCCGATCAGACCAACTTGCTGGCCCTGAATGCCGCCATCGAAGCCGCCAGGGCCGGTGAGCAGGGGCGTGGGTTTGCGGTGGTGGCCGATGAAGTCCGTACCCTGGCCCTGCGGACCCAGGAATCGACCGAGCAGATCCACGCCATCATTTCCGAGTTGCAGCAACGGGCAGCGCAGGCGGGGGCGACCATGATCCAGAGCCAGTCCTTGATGGCCTCGACCGTGGACAGCGCCCGCGGCGCCGGTGTGGTGATCGCGGATATCAGCAACTCGGTGGAGAGCATTTCGCACATGAACATCCAGATCGCCACCGCCACCGAAGAGCAGGGGGCCGTCGGCGAGGAGCTTAATCGCAACGTGGTCAACATCAGTTCGGCCTCGGAAGTGGTGGTGTCCGGCGCCGCCCGGATAGCCAGTACCAGCAACGACATCCATCAGCTGACCGATCAGCTGCACGGCATGGTACGGCGCTTCAAGGTCTGATCCTCGCCGTTTCTCGCTCACTGCCAAACGGGGAGTCCGGGTAGGGCCTGGACTCCCCGTTGTGTTCTCTCCCTTGTCCCATCACCGGTTCTTGGGCATGCTAGCGGACTCATTGATTTGGCCGGATGCAGTTGTATGAACCTTCGCGATCTCGAATACCTGGTAGCGCTGGAAGAGGAGAAGCACTTTCGCAAGGCGGCGGAGCGCTGCTTCGTCAGCCAGCCGACCCTGAGCGGTCAGCTGCGCAAGCTGGAAGACGAGCTGGGGGTGATCCTCATCGAACGCACCTCCCGCAAGGTGCTGTTCACCCCGGCCGGCGACGCCATGGCCCAGCAGGCCCGCAAGGTGCTCAAGGAGGTGCGCGAGCTGAAAAGCATCGGCCAGCACTTCGCCGAGCCCATGTCCGGCGAGATCCACATCGGCTTCATTCCGACCGTCGGTCCCTACCTGCTGCCTCACATCATCCAGGATCTGCGGGAACACTTCCCCAAGCTGGAGTTCTATCTCTATGAGGAGCAGACCCAGGTGCTGCTCAAGCGGCTGGAGGAGGGGGAGCTCGACTGCGTGGTGCTGGCGGAGCTGGATGGCATGGATGGCTTTGGTGCCATCCCGCTCTATCAGGAACCGATGTGGCTGGCGGTGCCCCAGCAGCACCCCGAGGCCCAGGCCAGGGCAGTGCCGCTGCACAACCTCAAGGGCAAGAAGCTGCTGATGCTGGCAGATGGCCATTGCCTGCGGGATCAGGCCATGGGGTTCTGTTTTGCCGCCGGCATCGGAGAAGATCAGCGCTTCAAAGGGACCAGCCTCGAGACCCTGCGCAACATGGTGGCGGCGGGCAGCGGCCTGACCCTGATCCCCCGTCTCGCCGTGCCGGCCAACCGGGAGGAAGGGGGCGTCAGCTACCGACCGGTGATCGACCCCATCCCAGGTCGAACGATCTCACTGCTCTATCGCCATTATTCGGTGAGAAGGCCTTGCTTCAATGAGTTGGCGTCGCGAATCTCTCTGCTCATGAAATCATTGTTGGCATGATATGCTGATGGAGAAATAAAAAAACCGGCGCCAAGGCGCCGGTTTTTGCATGTCTGCGAACCTAGAAGATGTCGTCGGTGGAGACGGGGCCATCGCTGCCAGCGTCATCACCGCCGTAGACCTGGTTGCCATCGGAGATCTGGCTCGCGTAGCGGGTCGGTTCAGTCCCCTCTTTGAAGAACTCCGTCATGGTGCTGCCATCGGTGCGGTTGGTCAGCAGACCGGTCTCGCGATCGATGCGTACCTGCATCACCCCTTCCGGTACGGACATCTTGCGCTCAGGCACCTGCTGCAGGGCCGTCTTCATGAAGTCGATCCAGATGGGCTGGGCGGCACCACCACCGAACTCGGCACGGCCGAGGCCACGCTGGTGGTTGTCAAACCCGATCCAGGAGGTAGCCACCAGGTTGGGGGTATAGCCGGAGAACCAGGCATCCCGTGATTCGTTGGTGGTCCCGGTCTTGCCCGAGATGTCGTGACGCTTGAGATCACGAGCCGCCCGCCAGCCGGTACCGCGCCAACCGTTGCCACCCCAGATGGCGGTGGTCAGGGTATCGGTGATGAGGAAGGCACTCTGGGCACTGATGGTCTGGGGCGCCATGTTGTTGGGCACCACGGGGTCGATCGGGCACTGGGCCTTCCAGTCCGGCTCCGTATTGAGGTAGGCATCGGCACTGTCGAGGCCGGCGGCGGCCAGCACGCCACAGTCGCGGCAGGCGGCAGCCGGATTGGCCTGATACAGGGGCTGGCCGAAGCTGTCGGTCACCTCGGTGATGAAATAGGGACTGACCTGGAAGCCGCCGTTGGCCAGCACGGAATAGCCGCGCACCACTTCCAGCGGCGTGAACTCGGCGGCGCCGAGCGCCAGGGATTCGTTGGCGGAGATGTGATCCCGGGCGAAGCCGAAGCGGGTCAGGCCGTCGATATAGGTATCCAGCCCGATGGCGCGCATCAGCCGTACCGACATTACGTTCTTGGACTTGGCGAGGCCGAGGCGCAGGGTGGTGGGGCCTTCATAGATGGCCGGGGAGTTCTTGGGCTGCCACATGGGGCCCTTGGCCGGATCCCACTGGTTGATGGGGGCGTCGTTGATGAGCGAGGCCAGGGTGTAGCCCTGCTCCAGCGCGGTGGCATAGAGGAAGGGCTTGATGTTGGAGCCGACCTGGCGGCGGGCCTGATCCACCCGGTTGAACTTGGATATCTCGAAGCTGAAGCCACCGACCAGCGCCTCGATGCCCCCATCCTGCGGATTCATGGCCACCAGTGCGGCGTTGACTTCGGGGACCTGGGAGAGCAACAGCTCCTCACCCTTCTCCCGCACCCAGATCTGGGCGCCGACCTTGAGCACATCCCGCGCCGATTTCGGGGAGAAGCCCTGACGATCATCGGTGATGAAGGCCCGCGCCCACTTGATGCCATTCCAGCCGAGTTCGGCCTGCTTGCCATTTTTGAGCACCAGGGTGGCGCTCTTGTCGCCGAGCTTGGTGACCACGGCCGCCACCAGCGGCTGGTAGGTCGGCTGCTTGGCGAGATGAGCCACGATCTGCTCATAGTCCCAGGCGGGCTCACCGGCTTTCCACAGCAGGGCGGTCGGGCCGCGATAGCCGTGGCGGGTGTCGTAGTCGAAGACGCCGTCCAGCAGGGCGCGATGGGCGGCACGCTGACGCTTGGCGGTGACCGTGGTGTAGACGTGCAGGCCCATGGTGTAGGCATCTTCACCGAACTGCTCCACCATCTTCTGGCGCACCATCTCGCTCAGGTAAGGGGCATTGAGTGTCGTCTCGGCGCCGTGATAGCGGGCCTTGACCGGCATCTTGGACGCCTCGTCAAACTGGGCCTGGGTGATCTTGCCGGTCTCCAGCATGCGGCCGAGCACCACGTTGCGACGGGCGTAGGCACGTTCGGGGGAGCGGATGGGGTTGAGCATGGAGGGCGCCTTGGGCAGACCCGCGATGATGGCGATCTCGTCCAGGGTCAGATCCTTCACATCCTTGCCGAAGTAAACCTGGGCGGCGGCGCCGACCCCGAATGCCCGGTAGCCGAGGGGGATCTTGTTGAGATAGAGGGTGAGGATCTCGTCCTTGGAGAGGTTCTGCTCGATGCGCCAGGCCAGGAAGACTTCCTTGATCTTGCGCACCAGGGTCTTCTCGTTGCTCAGGAAGAAGTTGCGCGCCACCTGCTGGGTGATGGTACTGGCGCCTTGACGGGCCTGACCCGAAACGGCCCAGACGGTGGCCGCCCGGATGATGCCGATGGGATCGATGCCCGGGTGCTCGTAGAAGCGGGCATCCTCGGTGGCGAGCACGGCGTCGATCATGGACTGGGGGATCTCGTCCAGACGCAGCGGGATGCGACGGATCTCGCCAAATTGGGAGATCAATTCACCGTCCCGGCTGTAGACCTTCATGGGCGTAGCCAGTTTGACATCGCGCAGTGCGCTCACATCCGGCAACTGGGGCTTGATGTAGAAGTAGACGCCGATGAGGCTGGCAACACCCAGCACAGCACCCAGCATCATCACAATAAAGAGGCGAATGAGCCATTTCAGCATGGAAGAACTACCAATCGTCTTAAAATTAGCCAACGGGCGCAGAGTATAGCCTTTTTAGCCCTGCAGATTCGAGGTTTTCCTGTCCGAAGAGCCGGACCCCGAGAAGAGGCGCGAGGGTAGCACTTCATGGCGCAATTACCAAGGCGAGGGGGAGAAGTGGAGGAGAGGGTTAACGCGTCATTTTTTGACAGAAACTTTATGACGTTGATAGATCTAGCATTATATTGAGTTGAGTCATCACCTCGTGATGAGCTGTCCTACAATAAGTCCTAAAACCCAATAACGCATGGATGTGTATATGTTTGGGCTATTCAGCAAAGGATCCCTCCTCTCCTTGGCGGGCATTGATTTTGGCAGTCAAACCATCAAGGCCGTCACTCTCAGCGGGCGTCCCGGCAAGGTGCATCTCGAATCGGTCGCCGAGATTGCCATGCCCAAGGGCACCCTGGTCGACTATCAACTGCAGGATATTGAACGGGTCAGTCAGTCCCTCAAGTCCCTCAAGCGGCTCATTCAGGGCGATTGTCAGCAGGTGGCTACCGCGGTCACCGGCTCCAATGTCATCACCAAGGTCATTCAGGTCGATGCGAGGATCAACGACAACGAACTGGAGAGCCAGGTACAGCTGGAGGCCGAGCAGCTCATCCCCTTCCCCTTGGATGAAGTCAGCCTGGATTTCGAGATCCTGGGAATGACGGCCGATGAGAGTCGCCAGGAGGTGCTGTTGAGCGCAGCCCGCACCGAAAGTGTCAGCGGCCGGGTCAGTGCCCTGGCGGAAGCCGGCATGAATACCAAGGTGGTCGATGTCGGCGCCCATGCCCTCGGTCGCGCCGTGCTGGCCTGTTTGCCGGAGCTGCAGACATGGGAAAAGCCGGTCGGGATCGTCGACATCGGAGCCAGTGCCATGACCTTTGCCGCCTTGATCAAGGGGCAAGTGATTTACTCCCGTTTGCAAAACTTCGGTGGTGACCAATACAGCCAGGCATTGGCCTCTTTTTACAGCATGAGTCTGGACGAGGCCGAGCTTGCCAAGACGCAGGGAACTTTGCCTGCCGACCACGAGAGCGAGGTACTGCTGCCTCACCTCAATACCCTGGCGCTGCAGGTGAGGCGCAATGTGCAGCTGTTCTGCAGCTCATCGGGCAACAAGGATCTTTCCCGGTTGGTGCTGACAGGGGGGGGGAGCTTGCTGCCCGGCCTTGTCAAACAGATAGGCAGCGAACTGGGCTGTGAGGTGCTCCACCCTGATCCCTTTGCGCTCTTTGGCAAACCCAAGGGAGAGGGGGGGCTCGTTCATGGGGCCAAATACATGGCTGCCCTGGGATTGGCGCTGCGGAGCTTCACACCATGTCAAATATAAACTTGCTGCCCTGGCGTGTCGCTAGGGCACAACGCCAGAAGAAGCAGTTTGGTGTCTTGCTGGGTGTATTTCTGGCGGCGACGGCGTCGCTGGCTTTCGTGATCGACTGGTTGGTGGTCCAGCAGATCTCCCATCAGCAGCAGCGCAACCAGCGATTAGTGCAGGAGATGACACTGCTCGATGCCCAGCTCGGCGAGATCCGTCTGCTCAAGGAGCGGCGCAAGGAGCTGATCGACCGGATGGAACTCATCGAGAAACTGCAGATGAGGCGCAACATCCCGGTTCGCCTGTTCAACCAGTTACCCGTGCTGGTGCCCAACGGGGTGTATCTCAATACCCTTGCACTGCAGAACGATCGCATCGACGTCAACGGCAAGGCCGAAGCCTATGGCCGGGTGGCCAGCATGATGCGGCGCATAGACGGCTCTGACTGGTTGGGAGAGTCCCAGATCAGCACCATCTTTACCGCCGAGGTGGCCCCCATTGCATTGAGTCAGTTCTCCATGATGTTCCAGATTGCCAGCACAAGCCTGAATAAGGCTAAGGGGCAGCCATGAACCTGCAGCAGCTCAACGAACTCGATCTCAATGACATTGCCCGTTGGCCCAAGGTGGCCAAGGGGATCTTTATCGCAATCTGCTGTGCCTTGTTGGGAGGGGGCATCTATTACTACGTAATCGCGAGTTCCCTGACGGCACTGCGCCAGGAGGCCGCCAAAGAGGTGGAGTTGAAAGGGCAGTTTGAGACCAAGGCCATGCTGGCGGCCAATCTGGGGGCATACAAGCAACAGATGGTGCAACTGGAGCATCTGGTCGATAACCAGCTCAAGCAGTTGCCCAATACCCATGAGGTCGCGGGGCTGCTCGATGACATCAGCTTCATTGCGACGGACAACGGTCTCAAGCTCAATCGCATCAACTGGGAGCCAGAGGTCCAGCGCGAATTTTCCACCGAGCTGCCCATGCGCATCGAGGTGGTCGGGACCTATCACGAGCTTGGCAAGTTTGCGGCCGATATGGCGGCCTTGCCGCGGATCGTGATCCTGGAGTCTTTCACCCTGAACCAGGGCAAGGATGGGAGCGACATGATCGGCATGTCGATGCTGGCCAAGACCTACAAGTACAACGGCAAGACAGTGGAGCAGAAACCATGAAGCTGAACGCGCTCTGCCTCCTGTTATCCGCTTTGCTGCTCACTGCCTGTGGGGGGCAGGAAGACATGGATGAATATGTGCAGCAGACCAAGGCGAGGGCCCCCGTTCCCATTGAACCTCTGCCGGAGATCAAGCCGTTTTCCCCCATGGCCTATCAACGCAACGATCAGCGCAGTCCCTTCATCGAGCCTCAGCCGGAGAACAGCTCCAGAGTGGATGCCAAGGTTAAGCCGGATTGTGCCCAGATAGTGGCCAACCGTGAGAAAGAAGTACTTGAGCGCTATTCACTGGCCAGTCTGAGCATGAAGGGTTCCATCGGCAAGCAGGGGCAGCTATGGGCCTTGATCAATACGCCCGATGGACAGGCTGTACGTGTTGGATTGAATCAACATATGGGGCTGGATCAGGGAAGAGTCATCAAGATAACGAACACCCATGTTGACTTGATGGAGACGGTACCGGATGGCAAAGGATGCTGGGTCACCAGAGAAACCCAGTTGGCCATGGCCAATCTCGACGCAAAACTATGATCAGGGATGAGCAGAGATGAGAACAACAATAAGCAGGATGACCGGCGTGGCGCTGCTGTGGTTTGGGGCCTGCCATCAAGCATGGGCAGTGCCGACGCTGCAAGAGGTCAAGGTGAACCCCTTGTTGGCAGACCAGCTGTTGCTGGAGCTGAGCTTCAGCGAGCCGGTGAGTGGTTTTAGCGACAGATTGTCCTATGAACCCAATCAGTTGCTGCTCCATGTGCCCGGTGCCGTTGGTGCGCTGACGGTCAATCCGCTGCCCATCAAGCAACAGGGGGTGGACAATCTCAAGGTGGAAGGCAAGGGGGAGGGGCTAGACATCAAGATAGCCCTCGACCAGCTGACCCCTTATCAGGTGCATCAGCAGGGCAACAAGTTGCTGGTGTCGCTGGGGGATAAGGTGGGCCAAACAACGGCAGCGGCGCCTGTAGTCACCCAGTCGGCGCTGGTCAGGAGTCAGCCTGTCACTCAGTCAGCGCTGATTGATACCCAGCGGGTTGCCCAGAATCAATCCATGCCTGTCCCCCAGCCAGTATCGGCACCCACTCCCGCCGCGGCCTACAAACCTGTGTTGCCCACCCAGCAGGCCAGCAGCGGAGCCTATTTCAACTCGGTCAAAGGGGTGGACTTCAGGCGTGGCAAGGAGGGTCAGGGAGAGTTTCTGGTGACCCTGGACAATAGTTCGGCTGCGGTGGATGTCAGCAGCCGCGGTCAGAAGGTATTGGCCAAGTTCCATGGCACACGGATCCCGGATGATCAGCTCAACCTCATCAACGTGCAGGACTTCGCGACCCCGGTTTCTCAGGTGGAAGTTTTCCGCCAAGGCAATGACACCCTGTTTGAACTGTCAGTCAACGGCCAATTCGATTATCGCTACGATCAGGCCGACAAGATGTTCATCATCGAGGTGAAGAAGCGCGTCGCCACCACGGCGGCCAAGCAGTATCAGGGCAAGCCAATCTCCTTGAACTTCCAGGATATTCCTGTGCGGACCGTGCTTCAGATCATCGCCGACTTCAACAATCTGAACCTGGTCACCACGGACTCCGTCGCCGGCAATATCACCCTGCGCCTCGATGGCGTGCCATGGGAGCAGGCGCTGGACATCATCCTCAAAGTCAGGGGGCTGGATAAACGACTGGACAACAACATCCTGCTGGTGGCGCCGGCAGAAGAGATTGCCGCCCGTGAGAAGCAGCAGATGGAGAGCCGCAACCAGGTGGCGGACCTGGCGCCGCTCTATACCGAATACATGCAGATCAACTACGCCAAGGCGGCGGAGGTGGCGGCATTGCTCTCCTCGGAGAGTACCAAGCTGCTCTCCCCGAGAGGGGCGGTGAGCGTGGATGAGCGTACCAACGTGCTGGTGGTCAAGGACACGGCGGATGTCATCAGTAGCGTCAAACGGATGCTGGATATCCTCGACATCCCGGTCAAGCAGGTGGTGATTGAGGCTCGCATGGTGACCATTGACGATGGCTTCGACGAAGCGCTAGGGGTGCGCTGGGGGGTGACCAAGACGGATGGGCACGGCAACGGGACTTCGGGGACCATAGAAGGCAATGATGGTTCGGGCAACAATGATGGATCCTCAGCCATTACTCGCCCCAACGTCGAGGACAGGCTCAACGTCAACCTGCCGGTGACCAATGCAGCAGGGACCCTCGCCTTCCAGGTGGCCCGCCTCGCCAATGGCACCCTGCTGGATCTGGAACTGTCGGCGCTGGAGAAGGAAAGCAAGGCCGAAATCATCGCGAGTCCCCGGGTGACGACGGCGAACCAGAAGCCGGCGTTGATTGAGCAGGGTACCGAAATTCCCTATGTGGAATCCTCTTCCAGCGGGGCGACTTCGGTCACCTTCAAGAAGGCGGTACTGAGCCTCAAGGTCACCCCCCAGATCACTCCGGACAACCGGGTGATCCTGGACTTGACCGTGACTCAGGACACCAAGGGGGAGACGGTACCGACCGGTACCGGGGATGCGGTTTCCATCAACGCCCAGTCCATCACCACCCAGGTGCTGGTGAACAACGGTGAGACCCTGGTGCTCGGCGGCATCTATCAGCAGACCATCAAGAGTGATGTCAGCAAGGTGCCCCTGCTCGGGGATATCCCGGGTCTTGGCTATCTGTTCAAGAAAACCACCAGCGAGAACAAGAAGCGGGAATTGCTGATCTTCGTCACCCCGCGGATCGTGACCGACGCCCTCTGAATGCTTTACATGTGAGGGTAAAACACATATAACCTTACGCCCCAATGAGGCTGGGGCGTAAGGGCTGCGGTTGCCAGTCCCGATTTCTATTGAGATAATCCCCCTCCTGATCCATCGCAAGATAAGGTTCATAGGTACCCCGGTCGAGAGTTTACCGGGGCCATACAGTTTGTAATTACTAACGAAAAGACATGGCTGAGAAACGCAATATTTTCCTGATAGGTCCCATGGGTGCGGGCAAGAGCACCATAGGTAGACATCTGGCAGAACAACTGCACATGGAGTTTTTCGACTCGGATCATGAGATTGAGCGCCGCAGTGGTGCCGATATCGGCTGGGTGTTCGATGTTGAAGGCGAAGAGGGTTTCCGGATCCGCGAAGAGAAAGTGATCGGCGAACTCGCCGAGCAGCAGGGCATCGTGCTGGCAACGGGTGGCGGTGCCATCAAGAGCCGCGAGACTCGCAACAAGCTTTCCGCCCGTGGCATCGTTGTCTACCTCGAAACCACCATTGAGAAGCAGCTGGCGCGAACCCAGAGAGACAAGCGTCGTCCCCTGTTGCAAACCGAGGAGCCGCCCCGTGAAGTGCTGGAGCGTCTGGCTCTTGAGCGCAATGCCCTGTATGAAGAAGTCGCTGACTTTGTCATCCACACCGATGAGCAAAGTGCAAAAGTTGTTGCCAATCAAATCGTCAAGTTGATCGGCATGTAATCGATAGAGGACGTCCATGGAAAGGTTGAAGGTCGAACTGGGTGAGCGCAGCTACCCGATTGAGATAGCTGCGGGTCTGTTGCAACGCCCCGAGGTGTTGGCAGAGACGATCAAGGGCAAGCGGGTCATGATAGTGACCAACACCGTGGTCGCCCCCTTGTATCTTGAGCAGGTCATTCAATTGCTTTCCGGTTTTCAGGTTGAACACCTGATCCTACCGGATGGCGAGGCCTACAAGACCCTGGCGACCTTCGAGCAGATCATGTCTGCTCTGCTTGAGACCAACCATGGTCGTGACACTACCCTCATCGCCCTGGGGGGCGGCGTGATAGGTGACGTTGTCGGCTTCGCTGCGGCAAGCTATCAACGTGGCATTCCGTTCATTCAAGTGCCTACAACGCTGCTCTCCCAAGTTGACTCTTCCGTTGGCGGCAAGACCGCCGTCAATCATCCCCTCGGCAAGAACATGGTGGGCGCCTTCTACCAGCCCAAGCATGTGATCATCGATACCGATTGCCTCAAGACTCTGCCCGCGCGCGAATTTGCCGCTGGCATGGCCGAGGTGATCAAATACGGCATCATCTGGGATGCCGAGTTTTTCTCCTGGCTCGAGACCAACATGGTGCGCCTGCAGAGCCTCGACACCGACGCGCTCTCCTATGCCATTCGCCGTTGCTGCGAGATCAAGGCCGAAGTGGTGGCCGAAGATGAGACCGAACACGGGGTGCGCGCCTTGCTGAACCTGGGGCATACCTTCGGTCATGCCATCGAGGCTGAAAAAGGCTATGGCAACTGGCTGCACGGGGAGGCTGTTGCGGCCGGCATCATGCTGGCGGCGGATACTGCCCTGGCCCGTGGCGATCTGGGCGGGCAGGAGGTTGCGCGGATACGTGCCCTGCTGCTGGCTGCGGATCTGCCGGTGAAGGCTCCTCCCGAGATGGATTTCGATGCCTTCATTCGCCATATGCGCCGCGACAAGAAGGTGCTGCAAGGCAAGCTGCGGCTGGTTCTGCCGGCCGGGATCGGGCGTGCCCAGGTTGTCGGTGATGTGACCGATGCCCAATTGATGGCGGTAATCGAGTCTGGTCGTGACTAACAGCAAACTGCTAAAACTTCCCTCCCAGCGGCAGCTGGTCGACCGGCTGCTGCATCTGATTGAATTCAATCACCCTTTCATCTTTCTCTCCGGCAAACCCGGCAGCGGTCGCGGCACTCTGTGTGAGAGCTTGCTAAACAACCTACCCGATACGGTGCGGGTGGTGAGCCTGATCGGCAGCGCCGCCATGAAGATGGCGGATGTGCGCCAGCTCTTGCTCCAGCAGGTGGTGGCGAGACCGCTGTTCAATCCGCAGGATGCTCTGGCTGACAGCTTCTTCCGGATGCTGGATGGTAAGCCCGCGAATCTGCTGCTGCTCATCGAGCGGACAGACGAATTGCCTGCGGATCTGGTGGGGGAGTTGTGGGCACTCTGCCGTCACAACGATACGCTGGCCAACCCCCACAAGCTGGCGATCATGGTCTGTGGCAATGACGTCTGGTGTCGCAGCCAGAAGGAGGCGCTCAAGGGGCGTGCCATGCCCGCGCTCGAGCTGGAGGTCGCGCCACTGAGCCCGCCGGAGCAACGTATCTTCTTGTATGAGAAGGCCAAAGAACTCAAGATCCCGACTGCCCTCTTGCCCAAGCCCAAGGTAGAAGAGATCCTGAATGGCGCAAACGGACATCCGTCCGCCATCATGCAGTCACTGGAGGATATCATGACCGACAGAAGGCCCAAGAAACGTCAGGCCGAGTTGCCCGTGAAGAAGATTGCGATAGTGCTGGCCCTGGTTGTGGCTGGCCTGCTGGGCTTGAGCTATCTGCCCCTGTTCGATGGCATGGACAAGGAAGAGGCCAGGGAGCAGCCGCAAGAGGGAGCCCTGCCGGCACCGATTGGCAGTGATGCTCTTGAAACAAACGCGGCGAGCGGCGCACAAGCCAGCGGCTCGGCGATGAATGGCGATCAGGTGGCACGAGACTGGCAATCCGATGCCAAGACGTTGCCCAAGAAGGTCGAGAGCGAGACCGTCACCACGGAGTCGACCAACTATGAGGGGCGCCGGGTGGTCATCTCCGACGAGGTGGTCGAGAAACTGATGACGCAGCCCAATGTCAGCGGTGCATTGCCCACCGAGGTGGTGAACGAGCTGACTGGCGTGAGCTCTGCGGGAGCCACCCAGAAGAACGCTCCTGCTACCCCGTCTGCGGCGCAGCATGCCCAGCCGAGTGCGCCGACAGCCCAGGCTACGCCCAAAGCGGCGGCACCGGTTGCCGTGGCGGCGCCCAAGGTGGCATTGACACCGGTTTCGACCCTGAACAAAAAACCGAAGAATCACTACAGCATTCAGTTGATGGGCGCCAGCAATACCCAGGCGGTCGACAGCTTTGTGGCCGAGCATGCCCTGGCGGGCAAGGTGTGGGTCTACAAGACCCGCTTCCGCGGCAGCCCCTGGTATGTGGTCGTGCAGGGTGACTATGCCAGCAGTGCCCAGGCCAAGACGGCCATTCGCAAGCTCTCTCCGGCTCTGCTCAAGGGACAGCCCTGGCCCAAGTCATTTGCCCAGATACAAAAAGAGTTGAAGCAATAGCCATGCTGCCCGTGAAGGGGGTAGAATCTCCCCCCTTTTTTGGGCGTTGCCTTCTTAACACCGGATTTCCATGAAAAAAACACGCGCGTTTTTAAAATGGGCCGGGGGAAAATACTCCCTGGTCGAAGAGATTGCCGAGCGGTTGCCGGCCGGGCGTGTGTTGCTGGAGCCCTTCGTCGGGGCGGGCTCGGTCTTTCTCAACACCGATTACGATGCCTATGTGCTCAATGACATCAATCCGGATCTGATCGGTCTTTACAATCATCTCAAGCAGCGGCCGGACAACTTCATCAGCGAGGCGCGCAAACTGTTTGTGGCCGAGCACAACCACAAGACTGCCTATTACCGCCTGCGCAGCCAGTTCAACCAGACCGAGGCCGGTTTTGAGCGGGCCCAGCTGTTCCTGTTCCTGAATCGCCATGGCTTCAACGGCCTGTGCCGTTACAACAAGAAGGGGGGCTTCAACGTTCCCTTCGGTTCCTACAAGAAGCCCTATTTCCCGGAGAAAGAGCTGTGGGCCTTCGCCGAGAAGGCGCAGAAAGCGACCTTCATCTGCGAGAGCTATGCCGACGCCATGGCGAGGGCGCAGTCCGACTGGGTCATCTACTGTGATCCGCCCTATGCGCCGCTTTCCACCACGGCGAGTTTCACCACCTACTCGGCCGGTGGCTTCACCCTGGACGATCAGGCGCTGCTGGCGCGTCTTGCGCGGCACACCGCCGCGCACAAGCGGGTGCCCGTGCTCATCAGCAATCACGATATCGAGCTGACCCGCGAGCTGTATCGGGGCGCCCGTCTGGACGAGATCCTGGTCAAGCGCACCATCAGCCGCAACGGTGGGGGACGCAACAAGGTGGCCGAGCTGCTGGCGCTCTACCCACCGGGCATAGAGCCCGAGCAGGGCTATTACCCCAGCGACGCCGTACTGGCCGAGCTCGGCTAGTCTGCTGGGGGCCCCCGGGGGGGGCGCCCGGGCCACAC
>NZ_JBSTYK010000026.1:0-27352 GCF_054052485.1 Aeromonas intestinalis | reverse complement strand
CCGCGCCCAAGCCCCCCCACTCCCCCACACCCCCCCGCCGGCCGGCCCCGCGCCCCCCCCCCCCGCTTTTCATTGGCGAGGCGGTTAGGCTACCTGAAGGGGGGCCGTCACATATTTGAACAGGAAATCAGTCACCTCTTCCCGGGACGGGCGCTGGGGCTGATTGATCATCTGCATCATGACGTAGCCAAACCCGGTCAGGGAGCGGGCCAGATCCTGCGCCGACAGCACGCTCTGGATCTCGCCATCGTCCATGGCTGCCTGCAGGTGGGGCGCGATGCGCTCCAGTGCCTTGTCCAGCAGACGGGTGTAGCGGGGCCAGACCTCTTCGCGTACCGACGAGCTCCACTCCAGCCAGATACTGGCATGGTCCGGGCTGTCATAGGCGGCATCGACAAAGAGTTTGACGTGGCGGTGGATGCTCTCCTTGACCGGCCCCTGACCGGTATAGGCCTGCTCGAGGATTTGTTGCACAAAACGCTCGATCTCTGCCAGGACTTCATCGACCAGATCTTCACGGGTGTTGAAGTAGTTGAACACGGTCGCGACCGATACCTTGGCCTGTTCCGCGATCTCGGCATGCCCCGCACGGCCGATGCCGCGACGGGAAAATACCTCGATGGCACATTCCATCAATTGATCACGACGAGCCTCCGGCGAGAGCCGGGTTCGACGTCTTATTTCTGCGCGTGGTTCCATAGTTTTTTCATCTAATAGTTATTGATTATGGTGTTTATAGTATTGTCACCGATAATGCCGAAAGGCTTGCTAACTCTATCAATTAAAATAAGCCGATAAAAGCATCACGTATGCCTGACGCCTCGGGGCTGGAATGGTAGAATCCTCGGCTTTGATGTACATGAACGGCCAACGACCCGTTGGCCATTATTGGAGTAAGTGATGAAACATATCGTCGAGGTGATGATCTCCGAGGCTGACGTTGCCGCCCGGATCGCCAAGCTGGGTGAAGAGATCACCGCACGCTACCAGGGCTCCGATGAAGTGGTCATGATCGGCCTGCTGCGTGGCTCCTGCGTCTTCCTGGCCGACCTGTGCCGTCAGACCCAACTGCCCATCACTCTGGATTTTATGACTGCCTCCAGCTATGGCTCCGGCATGCACAGCACCCGTGACGTGCGCATCCTCAAAGACCTGGATGATGACATCAAAGGCAAGGATGTGGTGATCGTCGAGGACATCATCGATACCGGCTACACCCTCAACAAGGTGCGTGAGATCCTCTCCCTGCGTGAACCCAAGTCCCTGGCCATCTGCACCCTGCTGGACAAGCCGTCTCGCCGGGAAGTACAGGTACCGGTGGACTGGATCGGTTTCTCCATCCCGGACGAATTCGTGGTGGGCTGTGGTATCGATTACGCCCAGAAGTATCGTAATCTGCCGTTCATCGGCAAGGTAGTTCCGCAAGAATAAGCAAGGCTCACAGTGGCAACGGCAGGGTGACAGCGTCATCGACTGCCTGCAGGCGGCCTTGGCCGCCTTTTCTGTCTCGAGATGGGCACATCCATCACAGGGGTTGCAATGAACGCATTGGAAATCAGCGGTCTGAAGAAGACCTATCAGGGGGGCGTCGAAGCTCTCAAGGGCATCGATCTCTGCGTCAAGCAGGGGGATTTCTTCGCCCTGCTCGGCCCGAACGGGGCAGGCAAGTCCACCACCATCGGCATCATCAGCTCGCTGGTGAACAAGAGCGCCGGCAAGGTAAAGGTGTTCGGCCATGATATCGATGGCGAACTGGAGCTGGCCAAGGCCCAGCTCGGCCTGGTGCCCCAGGAATTCAACTTCAGCCAGTTCGAGAAGGTGAGCCAGATAGTCATCCACCAGGCCGGCTTCTATGGCGTGCCGAGCGCCGAGGCGAAGATCCGCGCCGAGAAGTACCTGCGTCAGCTCGATTTGTGGGACAAGCGCGACATGGCGGCCCGCACCCTGTCCGGTGGTATGAAACGGCGCCTGATGATTGCCCGCGCCCTGATGCACGAGCCCAAGCTGCTGATCCTGGATGAGCCGACCGCCGGGGTGGACATCGAGATCCGCCGCTCCATGTGGCACTTCCTGCAGCAGCTCAACGAGCAGGGGGTCACCATCATACTCACCACCCACTACCTGGAAGAGGCGGAGATGCTGTGCCGCAACATCGGCATCATCGACAAGGGGCGGCTGATTGAAAACACCAGCATGAAGAACCTGCTCGGCAAGCTGGGACGGGAGACCTTCATGCTGGACTTGGCCCCCGGCTCCGCCCTGCCCAATGTGCCCGAATTCCAGGGCCGCATGCAGGATGAGCGCACCCTGGAGGTGGAACTGGACAAGAGCCAGTCCCTCAACAGCCTGTTCGAGCAGCTCTCCGCCCAGGGTGTGCAGGTACAGAGCATGCGCAACAAGGCGAACCGGCTGGAAGAGCTGTTCGTCAACCTGGTGGAAGAGGGGCGCAAAGCATGAGTTTCGAGATTGATCCCATCACCTTGCTGGAAGGGGTTTGTACAGCATGAATGCCAACACCTATTACATCGCTTTCAAGAGCATCCTGACCAAGGAAGTGGTCCGTTTCACCCGGATCTGGCTGCAGACCCTGGTGCCGCCGGCCATTACCATGAGCCTCTACTTCGTCATCTTCGGCAACCTCATCGGCTCGCGCATCGGTGAGATGGGGGGCTTCAGCTACATGGAGTTCATCGTGCCCGGCCTCATCATGATGTCGGTCATCACCAACTCCTACTCCAACGTCGCCTCCTCCTTCTTCAGTGCCAAGTTCCAGCGCAACGTGGAAGAGCTGCTGGTGGCGCCGGTGCCGAACTACGTCATCATCGCCGGCTACGTGGGGGGCGGCGTCGCCCGCGGCCTCTGTGTCGGCTTCATCGTCACCCTGGTGTCCCTGTTCTTCGTGCCGCTGCAGATCCACCACCTGTTCAGCGTCTTCATCACCGTGTTGCTGACCGCCATCCTCTTCTCTCTGGGGGGGCTCATCAACGCCGTGTTCGCCAAGACCTTCGATGACATCAGCATCATCCCGACCTTCGTGCTGACACCGCTCACCTACCTTGGTGGCGTCTTCTACTCCATCACCCTGCTGCCGCCATTCTGGCAGGGGGTTTCCCAGGTGAACCCCATCATCTACATGGTGAACGCCTTCCGTTACGGCTTCCTCGGTATCTCCGACGTGCCGCTCGGCACCGCCTACCTCATCATCATCGGCTTCATCGTGGCCCTCTATGGCCTGGCCTGGTGGCTCATCTCTCGCGGCACTGGCTTGCGGCACTGAGTGACTGAGCATAAAAAGGCGCCATTGGCGCCTTTTTATTATGTCCATGTAAGGCTCCACGCTCGCTTTCTCATATCTCGTGATATAGCCACATTGATTGATGGTGGATGCAGAAGAAAGCAGGTGAGTTGATACATTGATTCAATTATTTCATGCCGACTTATATTTATGATCATCACCCCTCGCTTTGCCCGATCTTTCTATAACCTCTTTGTGCGATATGGGATTTAAAATCCCTCCACCTTCTTTTAATATATGTTACTTGGTTTTGTTTTTCTTGTGCATGATGACATGATAGTCCTGGCATCATAATTATTGCGATGCTTGTTTTTATAGGGTGAAACACCACATCAAAACTTAGCAATTTTACAGGCTCAGTATTTACTATGTTTGATGATGCCATCTGTACCGATTAATAAGGTGGCGTGCTTTTTATTAAAACATTTACAACAAATGCATGACGAAATAATCGCATTCATGGTGCATCGTTTTTCCTAATTTCATCTTGAACCCATCCATGGCCCTGGTCAGAAAGCCAAGAGCAGGGAAAGTCTCTGGCGGCAGGGAGGTGATACCTCATGACGATGGAACGGGAAGAAGGCTGGAGCGGTGCAGCCGTACTGGATGCTTGAAAATGATACCTGTTTCAGTCAGCACGGGCACTGGGCGGGGCCAAACCTTGGTGCGCATTATCTCACCGGATTTTGATGCAGAACAAAACAGCCTCACCATGGTTGATAATAATGGGATCCTGAATATTGCCGACACGGCCCTTATTCTGTTACCCATGTTCGGGAGCCGTATTACCTGATAACCCACGGAAGCACGTACTTGTCTGGTGTATGCATGCCTCATTTTCTGTCTGAGATGGCAGGAAGGTTCGGTGTCCATTATTTGTCACGGCATGACAGCACCAGCCTCGAGATAGTCTGTGAGATCACTTTATTTTAATGTTCATTGGAGAGATAAATGAGAAATGGAATTGTTTGCGGTGCCATCCTGTTGGCTATTACCGGCAGCGCTGCCGCGGTCAGTGCTGGATATCATGTGCTGGAAGAATCAAAAATAAAGCTGATATCTATAAACAGCGAACAATGTTCAGTTAATCTTGAGTCAAACAAAATTTATAAAGTGAAATGCGGAGAAAGCTTTCAGCGTTTTCGTGCCGGTGATGATGTGAAGGTGCTGGACGGCGAGAAGGGGCTGGCGCTGTATAATATTTCAAACGACCTGCTGGTGGGGGCTGCCGAAGTGCAGTGACGCACCACGGTTCACCTGATGACCAGACACCGGCCTTGCGCCGGTGTCTGTATATTCAGCCGGTGTGATGGTCATCCAGGCGGATCAGAAGACGGGGGCGTCGTACTGCACCGGTTCGTCACTGTAGACGCAGACATTCCACTTGGCGGCCAGACCGTCATCCGCGAGGCAGTAACGCTCGAAGAAGGCCTTGATCTCGGCCCGCTGGCAATGAGCCTCGAAGCTTGCCATGTCACGCCAGATCTCGTTGAAGACGATGGGGAAGCTCTCACCCTCGGCGAAGGGGCTCGGGATGTGGCGAGTCACTATGTACTGCTGGCAGCCATCTTCGCGCAGGGTGTTGGGCTCCAGACTCTGCAGTACCTGGAACAGGGCCTGCTCCTTGCCCGGCTTGGGCTGGAACTGGGCGATGCAATAAACCTTCTTGGACATGGTCTCTCCTTGGGATAAGGCGCAGTGATGGTGGGCAATGGGGCTATTGATGGAATGGCCGTACTTGAGCACGGCCATCGGGCGCATCAGCCGGGGTCAGCGTGAGCAAGCGTGACGACGCGGTTGTCGATGAGGCGAGCCTTGCCGAGATAAGCGGCCATCAGGATCACCAGTTGCTGGCTGTCGCCGGTTGCCGCCTCCAGGGTCGCCGCATCGACGATGTCGATGGCATCGGTCCGAAAACCTGCGTTGTCCAGACGCTGACTGGCCTTGGCCACCAGAGAGGGCAGGTGATGCTCTCCCGCCTCGATCTGCTCGGCTACCCAGTTCATGGTGCGGGCGAGCTCGGGGGCCAGGGCACGCTCGGCAGCGGTGAGGTAGCCGTTGCGTGATGACAGGGCCAGCCCGTCTTCGGCACGCACCGTGGGCACACCGACGATCTCGATAGGCATGGCCATGTCATCCACCATTTTGCGGATCAGTGCGAGCTGCTGGTAGTCCTTCTGGCCGAAGCAGGCCACATCCGGTTGCACCAGGTTGAACAGCTTGGTGACGACGGTGCTTACCCCGCGGAAGTGCCCCGGACGCAGCGCCCCTTCCAGCAGACTGGAGAGACCGGGCACTTCGACGAAGGTCTGGCTGGCGAGACCATGGGGATACATGAGTTCCGGGGTCGGGGTGAACACCAGATCCACGCCGGCGGCCTGCAGGGCGGCGCAGTCCTGCTCCAGGGTGCGGGGGTAGTTGGCGAGGTCTTCGGCCTTGTCGAACTGCAAGGGATTCACGAAGATGCTGACCACCACCTTCTCACCGTGGCTGCGGGCCTCGTTGACCAGGGTCAGATGGCCCTGATGCAGGTTGCCCATGGTAGGGACGAATGCGATGGCACGACCTTCACGGCGCCACTGACCGATCTGCTCGCGCAGGGCGGCGGGATTATTAACGACGAGCATCAATAGTTCACCTTCGGATAGATCCAAGAGAATGGGTTGAATGGGTTATCGGCAGATGGCGAAACGGGGGCCATGGCCCCCGCTCGCGTCCCTGAGGCCGGCTGTCAGTTGAAGCAGTGCTCCGGGCCCGGGAAGGTGCCCTCGCTGACCTCTTTCACATAGAGGCGGATGGCGGCATGCATGTCGCCGGTCTCGGCCAGGAAGTTCTTGGTGAACTTGGGCACATAGCCGGAGGTGATGCCGAAGGCGTCGTGCATGACCAGGATCTGGCCATCGGTGGCGGGGCCCGCACCTATGCCGATCACCGGGATGCGCAGTGCCTTGGTGATGCGCTCGGCCAGGGCGACCGGCACGCATTCCAGCACCAGCAGCTGGATGCCGGCAGCTTGCAGCTCCAGGGCCTGGCGGTAGATCTCCTGAGCGTGATACTCATCGCGCCCCTGCACCTTGAAGCCGCCAAGCACGTGCACGGATTGCGGGGTCAGCCCCAGGTGACCGCATACCGGCACACCGTTGCGGGTCAGATGGCGGATGCTCTCGCAGAGCCAGTCGCCCCCTTCCATCTTCACCATGCGGGCACCGGCGGCCATCAGCCGGGCGGCGTTCTGGTAGGTCTGCTCCGGGGTGGCATAGCTCATGAACGGCATGTCGGTCACCACCAGCGCCTTGCTGGTGCCACGCACCACGCAGCGGGTGTGGTAGACCATCTCGTCCATGCTGACCGCCAGGGTGTCTTCACCACCCTGCAGCACCATGCCGAGGGAATCGCCGATGAGCAGTACCTGTGCGCCCTCGTCGTCAAACAGCTTGGCGAAGGTGGCGTCATAGGCGGTGATGGCGGTGATTTTCTGGCCGTCCTGCTTCATCTTCTGCAGGTTGGTAATGGTGATCTTGCTCATTGCGTTGCTCCTACTTCTCTACTCATCCGTGGCACCGGCAAGGATCGACAGACCATTGCGCGGGCAGCGGGCAACCAGTTCGGCGAGCGGGGTGCCACAGGGCAGCACCAGGTCGGGCGCCAGTTCGGCAAGGGGCAGCAGGACGAACTCCCGCTCCTTCATGCCGTAGTGAGGGACAATCAGGCGTTCATGCTGGATGACTTGCTCACCATAGAGCAGCAGATCCAGATCCAGAGTCCGTGGACCCCAGCGCTCGTCCTTGCGCACACGTCCTTGTTCCAGCTCTATCTTCTGTAATTGATCCAGCAAGGCCAGGGGGCCGAGCCGGGTTTGGAGTCGCACCACGGCATTGACATAGTCCGGCTGATCCGCCGGGCCCATGGGGCGACTGCCGTAGAGATGCGAGGCCTGTATCAGGTTAGACTCCGGCAACGCCATCATTGCGCTGATGGCCCGCCTGGCCTGGGCGAGAGGATCTCCCAGGTTGGAGCCGATGGCGACGAAGACCTCGATCATGGGACTGGCTTACTCGGCGGTTTTGGGCTTGCGGCGACGGGGGCGGCGGCGATTGCGGCTGTTGCTGCTGCGTTTCTCACCGCTGCGCTCGCCTGCCGGTGCACGCTCACCGCGTCCCGCGTCCCGTTGCAACTGCGGGCGCACGTCCGGGTTGGCGGCCACGTAGCGTTCCCACCAGCTGGCGAGTTCGCCCAGGCCCCGCTCGACCCGGTTGCGCAGCAACAGGAAGTCGAAGGCCGCGCGGAACTTGGGATGCTCCATGGCGCGCTCGGGATGACGGCCCTGACGACGGGTCAGTCGCTGTTGCAGTGCCCAGATGTCGCGCACGTCCGTGGTGAAGCGGCGCGGCACGGCGATGATCCGTACCTGGGCATCCAGCACCTCGTTGATGGCCAGCATGAAGGCGTCGTACCAGGGCAGGCCGCTCTCGTTCTCCAGCACCCGGCCACGGGCTTCGACGGCGCCCCACAGCAGGGTGGCGTAGAGGAAGGCCGGGCTGACCCGCTTCTCCTCACGGACCCGGTTGTCGGTGTCGATCAGGGCTTGTTCGATGAACTGCTCGTAGGGAGAGTTGCCATAGGGGGTGAACAGGGCGGCGACCTGGGGGAACAAAGGCTGGAACAGACCGTATTCCCGCAGGAGCTTGTAGGTGGCCAGGCCGTCGCCGGCGAGGAACAGCTTGAGAGTTTCCTCGAACAGGCGGGCCGCCGGAATGTCCTGCAGCAGGGGCGCCAGCTCCTTGATGGGGGCTGCGGTGCGCGGGCTGATGTGCATGTCCAGCTTGGCGGCGAAGCGCACGGCGCGCAGCATGCGCACCGGATCTTCCCGATAACGGGTCTCGGGATCGCCGATCAGCTCCAGCTTGCGCTCGGCCAGATCCTCGATGCCCCCCTCGAAGTCGTGCAGGGTAAAGTCCCTGGCGCTGTAGTAGAGGGCATTGACGGTGAAGTCGCGGCGCTCGGCATCCTCTTCGATGGTACCGTAGACGTTGTCCCGCAGCAGCATGCCTTCATCAGACTGGGCCGACACGTGCTTGCTGGTATTGACCTGATGGTGGTGACCCCGGAAGGTGGCCACTTCGATCACGTCACGACCAAAGACGATGTGAGCCAGGCGGAAGCGGCGGCCGATCAGGCGGCAGTTGCTGAACAGTGCCTTGATCTGTTCCGGCGTCGCGTTGGTGGCGATGTCAAAATCCTTTGGCGTCTTCCCGAGCAGAATGTCACGGACGCCGCCACCGACCAGGTAGGCGTCATAGCCTCCCTTGTTCAGGCGGTAGAGCACCTTGAGCGCGTTCTCGCTGATCTCTTTGCGCGAGATGGGGTGCTGGTCACGGCTCAGGATGCGGCGCTGGCCGGCGACATGGGTCGGCAGGCTGGATTCCATCGACTGCTCGCCGTCTTCCTTGCCGAGCACCTTGCGGCAAAAGTTTGCGATCTGGGAAAAAATGGTACACCTCTTCATGACTTCAAATTGACGGGAGGCCAAAAAATAGCGGCCTATCATAGCTCAGGCCTGGCCAAATGCGAAACTATGTGGTCTGCGCACCGGATACGGCGCCGACCTGCTGGCCGACTGGGTCAGGTATCCGGCTTGTTGCCCCCAAACAGAATGGTCGGCTGATGGGGCACCCGTGCCAACTGCCAGTGGGCGATGCCCCAATCAATCATCTGGGCAACGGATCCCTCGAGCAGCTCGGGGGGCGGCTCCTGACCGAGAAACGCGAGGGCCTGCCAGAGGGCGGGGCGTACCTCATCAAGGGCCAAGGCCGGGGCGTGATTCTGCTTGGAGAGCTTGTGCCCATCGGCCAGTACCGCCAGGGGCAGATGCACCCAGGCGGGCACCGGCGCTCCCAGCATCTGGTAGAGGGCAATCTGGCGCACTGTGGGCTCCAGCAGGTCGGCGCCCCTGACAATCTCGGTGATGCCGCTGTCCATGTCATCCACCACCACCGCCAGGTTGTAGGCGTAGAGTCCATCCCGGCGGCGGATGATGAAGTCCTCCTCCGCGAGGGCAGCGGGAACGGCAATATGGCCCTGCAGTGCATCGTCGAAATGATGAACGGGGTGGCGCTGGCGCAGGCGGGCGGCGCAACCAGCCGACACCAGGCCCAGTTCCCGGCAATGGCCGCCATAGAAACCGCCAGCGGCCATGATCTCGCGCCGGGTACAGCGGCACCAGTAGAGATGGCCAGCGCGATAGAGCCCCTCGATGATCTCGTCATAGCGCCCATGGCGCCGGCTCTGGTAGGCGACCTCCCCATCCCACTCGAGGCCATGGGCCTCCAGTGTGCCGAGAATGAGGTCGCTCGCGCCGGCCATCTCCCGCGGCGGATCGATGTCCTCGATGCGCACCAGCCATTTCCCTTGCCGGGATCTCGCCTGCAAAAAGCTGCCAAGGGCCGCCACCAGGGATCCAAAGTGGAGCGGGCCTGACGGCGAGGGGGCGAAGCGACCGATATAGGGGCGAGTCGGGGGCGTAGGGGTGGCAGTGGTGGGCATGATCATCGGGGAAAACTGAATAATGAGACCGCATTCTGGGCTGCACCCGGCAAAATCTCAATAAAAAAGGGAGCTCGCAAGCTCCCTTCTGTGATTCACCTTGATGGTCGGCCTCAGCCTGCCATCTGTTTTTCCTTGATCTCGGCCAGCGTCTTGCAGTCGACACAGAGGTCGGCGGTCGGACGGGCTTCCAGACGACGGATGCCAATCTCGATACCGCAATGCTCGCAGTATCCGAAGTCATCGTCTTCGAGCAGCAGCAAGGTCTTCTCGATCTTCTTGATCAGTTTGCGTTCACGGTCGCGGGTACGCAGCTCGAGCGCGAACTCTTCTTCCTGCGCGGCGCGATCGACGGGATCCGGGAAATTGGCAGCCTCATCCTTCATATGGTCAACGGTGCGGTCAACTTCCTGCATCAGTTGGTTACGCCAGGCTCCCAGGATCTTGCGGAAATGAACCTTCTGTTGGTCATTCATGTACTCCTCGCCAGCTTTCATCTGGTAAGGCTCGACACCCGCAATGGCCAGGGGGCCCAGAGATTTCCTGTTTTCGCCTGTTGGCATGCCCTGTCTCCTAATTCAGCACGCGACTCGTGCCATCCATAAATTGAGGGCGGTATCTATAGCAGAAGGGTAACCCGTAGGCAAACAAGCCATACCAATATTGTTACCCATTCCAGCATTTATTTGCAGCCCTCGGGTTGCAGGTGGTCAGATTCAAACGGGATAAAGTCTTGAGCCACCATGCCTTGCACCCCAACATGGGGGCGATAGCATAAAATTTCAACCCCCGCCGCCATTGCCTGTTCAATGAGCAGACTATAGTGCGGATCGATGTGCGTTGCCGGGCGCATCCGCGCAATCCCCGAATGCAACACCATGAATAACAACACGGCTCTGTGCCCCGCCGCCTTCATGGCCATCAGTTCACGCAGATGTTTGGCTCCCCGGGTCGTCACCGCATCGGGGAAGTAACCCATGCCGGTCTGCTCCCGTTCGTCCAGCAGGGTGACGGATTTCACCTCGATGTAGCAGCTGGGCCTGTCATCGTCCTCCAGCAACAGGTCGATGCGGCTGTTCTCTTCCCCGTATTTCACCTCGGTCCGCAGCCTGGCATAACCGGCAAGGGGGGCCAGCGCCCCCTGCTCGATCAACTCGCGGGCAATCTGGTTGGCGCGGGCGGTATTGACGCAGATGAAATGGCCCGCCGGACTCTCGGCAATCTCCCAGCTGTGAGCCAGCTTTCGCTTGGGATTGTCGGAGGTGGAGTACCAGACCCGGGTGCCCGGATCGGCGCAGCCGGTCATGGCGCCGGTGTTGGCGCAATGGATGGTGATGGTCTCGCCATCGTCCAGTTGCACATCGGTCAGGAAGCGTTTGTAGCGGCTGATGAGCTGCCCGCATTGCAGGGGGGGATCGAAAATCATGGGGTCAGCTCCTCGGGTTTTTGTTCCTTGATGCGAGCCCGCAGGGGCCAGCAGGAGATGGCTTCATAGCTGACCCCGTCCGGGGTGCTCACCGAGCGATAGAGGCAGAAGCTGTCCGCCTGCAGCACGAAGTCCGGCACAGGCAGATCATCGGGGGCTTCCCCCGCCTTGCGCGACAGGGTGACATGGGGGCGATAGCCCTGCTCCCCGTTGCCGAGCCCCAGCTTCTCGCCGTGACGGCGCAGGGCCCGGGCCAGCACGTTCAGCTCGTTGGGCCACTCCCTCGGGCCTAGCCAGGCGGCCTTGGCGCGGGCGAACCAGCCGGTCTGATCGAGCCGGACGGCAAAGGGCGGGCAGTGCTGTTGCCCGGCGGCGGCAATCAGGCGCTCCTGGGTCTGCTCGTCGGTTTCTCCGAGAAAGGCCAGGGTGAGGTGCAGGTTCGCCGCCGGGACCGGCAGACCGGGCCAGGGGCGCTCTGCGCGCCAGGCGGCCAGATCGGTGGCCAGCTCGGGCAGGGGCAGGGCGAAGAAGAGTTTGGACATGGGGGGAGTCGGTCCTCGTGATGCGCAGGTAGGAGCCCATTCTATGGCAGTGAACGGGGGAATGTCTTGCCAACGCCAGTCATCGCCATGCACGGGAGGAAGGGGAGAGGGATGGCCTCGACGCCATGCGCTTACAGCAGACCCCTTGCTATGGCAGAATGGACACCGTTTTTCATGTCGCCACAGAAGGTTGTCGCCGTTTTGTCCCAACTCCCCATCGTTTCGGTGCTCCCCGAGCTGTTTGATGCCATCGATAGCCATACCAGCGTGATCCTGCAGGCGCCCCCCGGCGCGGGCAAGTCGACCCTGCTGCCCCTGGAGCTGGTACGCCAGAACCGGCTGCCCGGTCGGATCATCATGCTGGAGCCCCGCCGGCTGGCGGCACGGAACATCGCGAGCTTTCTGGCTCGTCAGCTGGGGGAGAAGGTGGGGGAGCGCATCGGGCTGCGGGTGCGGGGGGAGAGCCGCACCAGCGCCGCGACCCGGCTCGAGATAGTGACCGAAGGGGTGCTGACCCGGATGCTGCAGCAGGATCCGGAGCTCGCCGGGGTGTCGCTGGTCATCTTCGACGAGTTTCACGAGCGCAGCCTGCACGCGGATACCGCCCTGGCCTTCGCCATCGAGAGCCAGCAGGGACTGAGGGACGATCTCAAGCTCTTGATCATGTCCGCCACTCTGGATGGCATGGCGCTGGAAGCCTTGCTGCCGACAGCTCCCGTCATCCGCTCAGAGGGGCGCGGCTTTCCCATCGACTATCACTACCGTCCCGCCAACCGCCAGCAGTGGCTGGAGCCGCAGGTGGGCGCCGTGGTGCTGGAGGCGCTGGCTGCACATCCCGGCAGCGCCCTGGTGTTCCTGCCGGGGCAGGGAGAGATAGAGCGGCTGGCACAATGGCTGGAGGGGCGGCTGCCTGATGACGTGCGCCTCACCCCCCTCTATGGCCGCCTCGACATCAAAGCCCAGCAGGCCGCCATCGAACCGGCGCCGGCGGGCAGCCGCAAGCTGGTACTCACCACCAATGTGGCGGAGACCTCCCTCACCATTGAAGGGATATCGATGGTCATCGACAGCGGGCTGGAGCGGCGTGCCTCCTTCGATCTCAAGAGCGGGGTCACCCGGCTGGAGACCCGCCAGATCGCCAAGGCGTCCGCCACCCAGCGGGCGGGGCGGGCGGGCCGTCTCGGCCCCGGAGTCTGCTACCGGCTCTGGAGTGCCGAGGTGCAGGAGCGCCTGGCCGAGCAGAGCCCGCCAGACATCCTGACCCAGGAGCTGACCGGCCTGCTGCTGGATTCCGCCCAGTGGGGGGCCAGGGTCGAGAGCCTGCCGTTGCTGGACCCGCCACCCGCGGCGGCGGTGGCCAGTGCCCAGCGACTGCTGGCCTCCCTCGGCGCGATGAAAGCGGATGGGGAGCAGCAGCTGACCCCGACCGGCCGCGCCATGGCGGTACTGGGGACCCATCCCCGGTTGGCGCGCATGTTGCTGCGGGCCCGTGAGCTCGAGGCCGAGGGTCTGACAGGGATTGTCGCCGATGCCGCTTTCCTGGTGGCGCTGCAGGAAGAGGATCTGCGAGGATCCGAGCGTCTGTCCGTGTTGTTCCAGCGCCGCCAAGGCGACTTGCGCCAGGGCGCCGCCCGCTGGTTCGAGCGCCTCGGCGTGCGCCCCTCCACCGCCAGGGGGGAGTGGCTCGGGCTGCTCTGCGCCCTCGCCTGGCCGGACAGGATCGGCAAACTGCGCAGCGGCAATCGCTATCAACTCAGTGGTGGGGTGAGCTGCGATCTGGTAGAAGGTCATCCCTGTCAGGGGCAAGCAGCGCTCGTCTCCATCGAGATGGGCCAGAACGAGCGTGGCAGCCGCATCTTCATCGCCGAGCCCGTGGAGCTGGATGAGCTGGTGCGCCAGCTGCCTGAACTGGTCAGCGAACGCCAGTGGTTCGACTGGGATGAACGGGAGGAGCGGGTGCGGGCCGAGCGCCAGCAGGTACTCGGTGAACTGGTGCTGAGCCAGCGCCCCCTCACGGATCTGTCGGACGAGCAGAAGGGGCGCTGCCTGCTGCAGGGCATTCGTCGCAAGGGACTGCACGTGCTGCCCTGGGACGAGAGTAGTGAAGGGCTGCTGGCCCGGCTGCGCTGCGCCGCCGACTGGTTGCCGGAGGAGGGCTGGCCTGCCATGGATGAGAACAGCCTGCCGGCAACGCTGGAAACATGGTTGCTGCCGGCACTGAGCGGCATGACGAGGCTGGAGCAGCTCAAGCGTCTCAACCTAGCGGAGCTGCTGCGCCAGTCTCTGCCCTGGCCCCTGCCAAAGCGGCTGGACGAGGCGTTGCCGAGTCATTTCCAGGCCCCCACCGGCAGCCGGGTGCGCATCCGCTATGAGCCGGGTCAGGCACCGGTGATCCCGGTGCGGATCCAGGAGATGTTCGGTCAGGCCAGCACGCCCTGCGTGGCCGATGGCCGGGTGGCCCTGGTGGTGGAGCTGCTCTCCCCGGCCCAGCGGCCACTGCAGATCACCGCGGATCTCGCCGCCTTCTGGGCGGGATCCTACGAGCAGGTGAAGAAAGAGATGAAGGGGCGCTACCCGCGCCACTACTGGCCGGACAATCCCCTCGAGGCGATGCCGACCAGAGTGACCAAGAAGAAGATGGGATTGTAGAGCCGATTGACTTGGCGCAATCGGACGTTCGCGAAGGCGACAACACAAGCAGGAAGGAAAGCAAAGAGGATTTATGGCAACCCAACGACGCAAGCGCGCGCCCAAGAAGGCCGCGCCCAACAACACCATCTGGCGCAAGCTGTTCTGGCTTGGCTTCAAACTCTCGCTGGTGGTGGGCGCCTTCATGGTGGTATTCGGTATCTATCTCGATACCAAGGTGCGCGAGCGCTTCGATGGCGAGAAGTGGCAGCTGCCGGTGATGGTTTACAGCCGTCCGCTGGAGCTCTACCCCAGCCAGCGTCTCTCCCAGGCCCAGATGCTGCGCGAGCTGAACATGCTGAGCTACAAGCAGGTGCGCCAGCCCCACACCCCGGGTGAGTATGCGGTCAACGGCAACAAGATTGACCTGATCCGCCGCCCGTTCGCCTTCCATGACGGCGCCGACGGTGCCCGCGGCCTGCGCCTGACCTTCAACGGTGCGCGGCTGGACGGGATCCTGGCGCTCGAAAACCAGCGCCAGCTCGGTTATGCCCAGATGGACCCGGTGCTGCTGGACCGGCTGAACACCGAGGAGCGGGAGGATCGCCTGCTGGTGCGCATCGCCGAGGTGCCGGACAGCCTGCTGGTCACCCTGCTCACCACGGAAGACAGGGACTTCTATCAGCATGGCGGCGTCTCCCCCGTGGCCATCATGCGCGCCATGGCGGCCAACGTGCTGGCGGGGCGCACCGTGCAGGGGGGCAGTACCCTCACCCAGCAGCTCGCCAAGAACTTCTTCCTGACCCGTGAGCGCAGCCTGTGGCGCAAGGTGCAGGAAGCCTATATGGCGGTGCTGATCGACTACCGCTACAGCAAGGACGAGATCCTGGAGGCCTATCTCAACGAGGTCTATCTCGGTCAGAACTTCTCCCAGGGGGTCTACGGCTTCGGGCTCGCCTCCTATTTCTACTTCGGCATCCCGGTCAACGAGCTGGACATCGATCAGGTGGCCCTGCTGGTGGGCATGGTGAAGGGCCCCTCCTATTACGATCCCTGGCGCTTCCCGGAGCGGGCCAAGGCCCGGCGGGATCTGGTGCTGAAATTGCTGATGGATCACGGCAGCCTGACCCAGCCCGAGTATGAGCTGGCCAGCAAGCAACCCCTTGGCATCATCACCCGTGGCCAGATGAGCTATGGCCGCACCCCGGCCTTCATGGGCCTGCTCAAGCGGGAGATCCAGAGCCGCTTCGGCCCGGATCTGCTCAAGCAGTCCGGCCTCAAGATCTTCACCAGCCTGGATCCCATCGCCCAGCACGCCGCCGAACAAGCGGTGGAATCGGGGCTTGCCACCATCGAGAAGCAACGGGGCAAGAAGAAGCTGGAGGCGGCCATGGTGGTCTCCGACTGGCACAAGGGGGAAGTGGTCGCCATGGTGGGGGGACGGGATCCGCGCTACGCCGGCTTCAACCGCGCGCTGGATGCCCGTCGTCAGATCGGTTCCCTGGTGAAACCCGCCGTCTACCTGACCGGCCTCTCCAACGGCCTGACCCTGGGCACACCGCTGAAAGATCAGCCGATCCGCATCCGCGGCCAGGATGGCCAGATCTGGACGCCTCAGAACTACGATCGCAAGTTCCGCCAGAGCGTGCCCATGATGGAGGCGCTGGCGAGCTCCCTCAACGTGCCGACCGTCAACCTCGGCATGCAGGTGGGGCTCGACAAGGTGGTGGATACCCTGCACAAGCTCGGGGTTACCCAGGAGATCCAGCCCTACCCGTCCTTGGTGCTGGGGGCCGTGGCGCTCTCTCCCATGGAGGTGAACCAGATGTACCTGCCCATCGCGAACCAGGGGCTGACCCAGCCGCTGTCGGCCATCCGCGCCGTGGTGAACGGCGATGGCAGCCAGCTCTATCAGCATGACGAGGCCGCCAAGCGGGTCACGGATCCCCAGGCGAGCTGGCTGACCCTGTTCGCCATGACCAAGACAGTGAGCCAGGGCACGGCCCGGGCCCTCGGAGCCAAGTTCCCCGGCGCCACCATGGCCGCCAAGACCGGGACCACCAACGAACTGCGGGACTCCTGGTTCACCGGGCTCGACAACAACGAACTGGTGAGCATCTGGGTCGGTCGTGACGACAACACCCCGGCCGGGCTGACCGGTGCCAGCGGTGCCCTGCAACTGTTCAGCGGTTACATGAGCCAGCGCGGGGTCAACAGCCTGAGCCTGAACATGCCGGAGGGGGTGAGCTGGGCCAGCTTCTCCCGCACCAGTGGTGCCCGGGTCACCAGCGACTGCCCCGGCAGCCTGCAGGTGCCGGCCAAACTGGCAGGACTGGGGGAACCCATGAGCTGCGCCGCTCCGGTGGCGAACCCGAGCCCGACCAATGCCCTGGACAACTGGTTCAACGGTTTCTTCAACTAAGGAAACGGGCGGCCTGCCGCCCGTTTTGATGGAGTCGGTATGACGATACCCCTGCTCGGCGGCATCCACCATGTGGCCATCATCGCCAGCGACTATGCGCGCTCGCGCCGCTTCTATCACGAGGTGCTGGGACTGCCCATCATCGCTGAGACCCTGCGCGAAGCCCGCCAATCCTGGAAACTGGATCTGGCCCTGCCGGACGGCAGCCAGCTGGAGCTGTTCAGCTTCCCCGCGCCGCCACCGCGTCCCTCGAGGCCCGAGGCCTGCGGCCTTCGCCATCTGGCCTTTCGGGTAGCGGATCTGGAGCGGGTCATCGCCCATCTGCAGGGGCAGGGGATCGAGGTGGAGGCGGTGCGGGTGGACGAGCTGACCGGTCGGCGCTTCACCTTCTTCGCCGACCCCGACGGCCTGCCGTTGGAGCTCTATGAGGCAGAGAGTTAGACTGCCTGCTGCAATCTGAGCGATCGTTTTGACTGTTTAAAAGCCGCCCGGCAAACCGGACGGCTTTTTTCATGAGCTTTTGGCGTGGATCATGCGGTGGTCAGCAGGGCTACCGCCACCGCCATCACCAGGATCCCGGCCCAGCCGACGGGTTTGAGCCGCTCCCCGAACAGCAAGAGGCCGCCGAGGGCGGTGCCAAGGATGCCGATGGCACCCCAGGTGGCGTAGGCAATGGCGAGATCTATCTTGCCCGTGCTCACCGCCTCGGAGAGCAGGGTGAAGGCGCAGAGCACCAGCAGGATGCCGAGAAATCCCCAGCCCTTGTAGCGAAACCCCACCGAGCGGTTGATGGCCATGTTGGCGCCAATGTCCAGCAGGGCGGCGCCGAGCACGATGATCAACGGGTGCATGGGGCCTCCCCAATCTGACGCGGTGCGGGGGTTGAGGCCGGCTCATCATGGCTCTCACCCAGGGTCACCATAACAATCCCCACTATGGCCAGCGCGAGCCCGATCAGCTCCTGGGTGCTGATGCGGTAATCCAGGAACAACACGGAGACCAGGGTGATCAAGGCGATCCCCAGTCCTTCCCAGAGGGCGAACGCGATACCAATGGAGATTGTTTTGGCGGCTTTGGCCAACATCAGGTAGGAGAGGGCGATGAGCGCCCACATGGGCAGGTAGTTGAGCCAGCCCGCGCCATTGTCCGCGATGAGGGTCATGGAGGAGGTGCCGGCGACCTCGGTCAGGATGGCGCCGGTCAAAAACATCCGGGCCAATAACATGCGACTGATTAACATAAAGCGTCCTTCTGTGGCTTCGACCCGGCAAGGATAGCCGGGGCCCCGGCCTTGTCGGGAATCGCTCAGCGTCGATTAATCAGACGCCAAGGGTTTGCCTGTGTGATGGGGGCGGGCTAAGGTAAAGCTCGGATCCTCTGCATGCCAGCGCCTTTATGAAGCTCAATCAGATAGAACTCTTTGTGGAATCTGCGGAAAGCGGCTCCATTGCCAATGCGGCCCGCCGTCTTGGCAAGAGTCGCAGTGCGGTCAGCACGGCGATCGCGGCACTGGAGTTGGAGCTTGGCGTCGACCTTTTTGAACGCGGTGCGAATCGCAGTCGATTGACCGAGATAGGGGAGCAGGTGCTGGATGACTGCAAACGGCTGCTGCAGGCGGCCAACAGCCTGCAGCTCAAGTGCGAGCATCACGCCTCCGGCGCCGAGGTGGCGCTGCGGGTGGCGCGGGATGACGCCATCCCCGAATCTGTCTGGCGCGACCTGCTGGGGACCCTGCGTCGCCAGTTCCCCGGCACCAGCATCTCCCTGGTGCTGGCCTCGCCCCCCGAGCTGCCTGCCCTGGTGGAGGAGGGGTTCGTGGACGCGGCCTTCGGCCTCATCACCGAGGAGCAGGAGCGCAGCGGCCTGTGCATCGCTGTGCTCAACCCCATCCGCACCCTGATGGTGGTGGCGCCGAGCCACCCCCTGGCCGGCCTGAAACGGGTGCTGCAGCAGGATCTGAGCGGCCACACCCAGGTCACCCTCTCCTATGTCGACGAGTTCTCGGTCAAGAGCCTGCTGCCCATCGGCGGCCAGCACATCGGCCTGTCGAGTTTCGAGCTGATGCGGGACGCCGTGCTGGATGGGCTGGGGTGGGCCGTGCTCCCCTCGCCGCTGATCCAGGGCCAGCTGCGGCAGGGCGATCTGTTGACCCTGAAGCACAAGTTCAGCCTGCAGTGGCGGGACTACGGGGTCTATCTGTCGGAAAGCGCCCACCACGGCAAGGTGCTGGCCTGGTTGAAGAAGGCGATCCAGGCCTATCTCGAACCCTTCGAGTAGGCCGGGAGAGGGGCGTCAGCGATAGCGGGGGGCAGGCTGGCGCGAGCGAAACGGCAGCAGGATGATGCCGAGCAGCAGATCCCCGAGCAGGGCGGCGATCAGGCCAACGGCGAGACCACAGCCGATGGCGGCCTGCTTGAGCGGCACCACATAGCTGTAGTTGTGTAGGGTATCCTGCCAGAGCAGGGGATCCGGTTGCAGCAGCAGGTGGGAGAGCTGTCGCAGCCAGGGTTTATCCTTGATGGCGAGCTCCTGCTGCAGGTGGCGCTGCTGGCTCACCAGCAGCTTCAGGCTGTCGGCATCCTGGGTGAAGACCGGATCCTGACTGGCGCCGTAGTGGGCGATCAGGGCCTGCAGATCCCCACCGAAGTGCTGATCCGCGGTGCCCTGGAAGGGGGCCAGGCTGAGGTTGGCCTGCTGCACCCGGGCATCCAGCCGCTGGAAGTAGAGATCGACCAGCCCCGGGATCTGAACCCCAGCCAATAAGCCCAGTGCAAACAACATCATGCGAAGGTAGCTGCGCATCATCATCATCCTGAATGAAGGGATTCACATACTAGCCGCAAGCCGCTGGCGCGCCAAGCCGAGTACTGCCAGTTTGGGCGTCGAGATGGGATCTGTGGAAAAAGATTCGGTAGAGTATCTTTCTGACATTAACTTTTACATTTTTGTGATTCAGATCTCGAATAATCTACTTTAAAATAAGGTTTTTCTGAAGGAAGGCTCGGCATGAGCAAGTTCATACCTTTCTATCTGATCGGGGGGCTGATCGCCCTCAGTTGGGGCGCCCTGCCGGGCCACGGCCCCTGGGATCACTGGGATCTCGCCACCTTCCTGCGGGTCAATGGCTGGCTCGCCGACTCCGCACGCTGGGCGGATCTGGTGGCCATCACCAACAACCGCCTGTTCGATCTGGTGGCCTTGGCCTGCATGGGGCTGATCCTGGCCATCTGCTTCTTCCGTGCGCAGGGGCAGGAGCGCAGTCGGCTGGTGGCCATGGGGGTCGTCATGCTGCTGGGGGCCTTGGCTATCAACCAGTTTGGCCACCTGCTGCCGGTCAGTCGCCCGAGCCCCACCCTGATGGTGGAGGGGGCGCTGCGGGTGACCGAGCTGAGCGCCATCCCGACCAAGGACTCTTCAAGCGACAGCTTCCCCGGGGATCACGCCCTGTTCCTGATGATCTTCGCCGGTTTCGCCCTGCGCTACCTGCCGCGCTGGGCCGGTGTCATCGCCCTGCTGATGGTGCCCCTGTTCTCGGCTCCCCGCATCTTCGCCGGGGCTCACTGGCTGACGGATGTCTATGTCGGCGCCCTCTGCCTGGCCCTGCTCTGTCTGCCCCTCTTGCTGCTGACGCCCTTGTCGGATCGACTGATCGCGCGCATCGCCCCCAGGCTGCCCGGCTGGCTGGGCTGACAGACCCGGCATCGGATGGCTGGCAATAAAAAAGAAGGCAGGGAAACCTGCCTTCTTTTGCTTATTTCCATCGGCGGCTGTGGTCGTCGCGAAATGACCATGACTACGGCCGATGGCCCCGGGCTTGCGCCCTCATGGGCAAGTATGGGCAGCGCCGTTCGAGTTCGCATACTCACCCTGGGATCAATCCCGTCGACGGGGCCTGACTGGTGGGCCCACGCCATATTGTCGGGGGCGGCGCGCCTTTGACATCGCCGCCTCTTTTGGAGAACGCCAATGCTAATCAATCTGTTGCGCCTGCTGTTCATCGGCTGCGCCCTGGTCTTCATCTTCATGCTGATCCACGCCTGGTGGCACAAGCGGCGCAGGGGGGAGCTCGAGTCCACGCCGTTCTGGCCGGTAGCGGGCATCGGTTTTGTCGCCAACTTCCTCGATACCTTGGGGGTGGGCAGCTTCGCGGTGAAGACCGCCTGCTACAAGCAGTTCAAGCTCATCGACGATCGTCTGCTGCCGGGCACCCTCAACGGTCAGTGCGTGCTGCCGACCGTGACCCAGTCCCTCATCTTCATCGGCGTGGTCAAGGTGGACCCCCTCACCCTCATCAGCATGATGGCGGCGGCCGCCGCGGGAGCCGCCTGGGGGGCGAGCCGGGTCGCCGGCTTCGATAGGCAGACCATCCGGCTGGTGATGGCGGTCTCCCTGCTGGTGGTGGCCGGGCTCATCTTCGCCGGCCTGCTGGGGCTCTTCCCCCTCGGTGGCGAGGCCATGGGGCTGACCGGCTACAAGCTGGGGATTGCCCTGGCTGGCAACTTCCTCTTCGGGGTCTTGATGAACGTCGGCATCGGCCTGTTCGCCCCCTGCATGACCCTGGTCTACCTGCTGGGGATGAATCCCATGGCGGCCTTCCCCATCATGATGGGCTCCACCGCTGTGCTGAGCGTCTTCTCGGCGGGTACCTTCATCCGGCGGGGAGCCTTTGATGCCAAAGCCGTGCTGGCGGTGGCCATCTTCGGCCCTCTCGGCGTGGTGCTGGGGGCCCAGCTGGTGCAGTCCATGGACATGGAGATGCTCAAATGGCTGGTGGCCCTAGTGGTCATCTACACCTCCTGGACCATGTACGCCTCCTGGCGGGCGGGACGGCGCCAGCCCGCTAGCCAGTCACCGGCTCAGCGCGGGCTGAGCGAGGCTCCCCGCTAACCATCTTGCGGGGAGGGATCACCTCCCGCGTCGAAAGCCGGTGCGCCGCCGCGAAAGCCCGGCCCCCGGCTCGCCACCACTTGTCAGGGGGCGCTGGCTGGAGGCGACCAGGGCCGCCTCCGCCTTGGCGCCGAGAAACACGTAGAGCCCGAGCGCCAGCAGCAGTCCCACGGCGCAGGCCATCACCCCCACCGCCGGCCAGAGCAACTCGACCTGGCCAAGAGACCCCTTGAACAGCAACAGCAGCCCCTCGATGGAGACCGCGATCAGGATGGCGGCGATGAAGCGGGTGATGGTGCGGCGAATGGCGCTGTGGCGGAAGATGTCCTTATGAAGCAGTACCTCCTCCTCCAATATGGTCTTGCCGAGATCGAACACCGCCAATGCCAGGGTCAGGAAGATGATGGCGCTGAAGGCGCCGAGCCGGTTTGGCTGGGTGCCGCACAGCAGCAGGTAGAGCTGCTCAAGTCCGTGCCAGATCAGGGTGGCGACGATGAGAAACAGTGCAAGGCTCAGCACCACGTAGACGGCCCTGAACCAGGGGATGGCGCGGCGCCGCTCTCTGTCCCCCATCAGCCAGGCGATCAGCTGATGCAGGTTGATGCCGAGCTCACGGCCATGGCCCTGCACCACCAGTCTGAGCTGCCCCTGGGGGGCGGGGATCGGAGCCAGGATGGTGGCGTTTGCCTGGGGCAGGGGCGTGCTCTGCACGCTCTGCACGAAGGGATAGGCCTTGAGGGACTCCGGGGGGAGGTTGAGCAACCCCAGCAGCAGGGGGGCCAGCTCGGTTTCGTACTCCTGATAGCGCCGCAGCACATCGATGGGGCTCATCTCTGCCATACACACCTCGGTCAAGTGGGCTCCTGGGGGCGCGGTTCACCCGGGATGCCGTGAACCGCCTCCAGCAATCTGGTGCAAATAGTGGGCCTGCTTTATGACAGTCGTGGTGGCGCTGCTTGCACCAGTGCATGGCAAACCCGAAGGGAAGGGGAGAGGCGTGCACCACAAGGGGGCATGCAATCAGGATCCTGTGCGGGCTAACCGCACAGGCAAGAAGAAGGGCCCCGCAGGGCCCTTCTTTATTTGGACGGGTTTATATGGACCGGGATCAGCCCGCCAGCTTGGCGAAGCTGCGCTCGGCGGCGGCCAGGGTGTGGGCTATCTCCTTGTCGCCGTGGGCAAGGGAGAGGAAGCCCGCCTCGTAGGCGCTCGGCGCCAGGTAGACCCCCTCTTCCAGCATCAGATGGTAGAAGCGCTTGAAGCGATCCATGTCGCAGCGGGTGACCTGCTCATAACGGGTGATCTCGGGCTCATCGGTGAAGAAGAAGCCGAACATGCCACCTACCTGGGTGACGGCGAGTGGGATGCCGTGTTTGGCGGCGGCGGCCTTCAAGCCTTGGGCTACCTGGGCTGTCTTGGCATCGAGCCGCGCATAGAGGCCGGGTTCTTGCAGCAGATCCAGCATGGCCAGACCCGCGGCCATGGCCACCGGGTTGCCGGACAGGGTGCCCGCCTGGTAGACGGGGCCGGTCGGGGCGATGTGCTGCATCACCTTCTTCTTGCCGCCGAAGGCGCCCACCGGCATGCCGGCCCCGATGATCTTGCCGAGGGTGGTGAGATCCGGGTCAATGTTGTAGTGGCCCTGGGCGCCGCCGAGGGCGACCCGAAAGCCCGTCATGACTTCGTCCAGGATCAGCAGGGCGCCGGCTTCGTCGCAGATGGCGCGCAGCCCTTCCAGGAAGCCCGGCACCGGCGGGATGCAGTTCATGTTGCCGGCCACCGGTTCGACGATGATGCAGGCGATGTCGCTGCCGTACTGGGCGAAGACGTCCCGCACCGAATCCAGATCGTTGAACACGCAGGTGAGGGTGTGTTTGGCAAAGTCCGCCGGTACGCCCGGGCTGTTCGGCTGACCCAGGGTGAGGGCGCCGGAGCCGGCCTTCACCAGCAGGGAGTCGGCGTGGCCGTGGTAGCAGCCCTCGAATTTGACGATCTTGTCGCGGCCGGTGTAGCCGCGGGCCAGACGGATGGCGCTCATGGTCGCTTCGGTGCCCGAGTTCACCATACGCACCTGCTCCATGGAGGGGACTAGCTGGCGCACCTTCTCCGCCATGCGCACCTCGATCTCGGTGGGGGCGCCGTAGCTCAGCCCCTTTTCCACCGCCTGGATGACGGCGGCCTTGATGGCCGGGTGGTTGTGACCCAGCAGCATGGGGCCCCAGGAGCCGATATAGTCCACATAGGCCTGACCATCCACATCATAGAGATAGGCACCGTCGGCACTCTCGATGAAGCGGGGCGTGCCACCGACCCCGTTGAAGGCGCGGACCGGGGAGTTGACGCCACCCGGAATGGTCTGGCGGGCCTGTTCAAACAGCTGATCTGATTTTGACATGGATCATCCTTAATGGGATTTTGGTGGTCGTACCGGGAAAGGTGGCCGAATGCGGCTCGGCAGCCTGCGGGTGGTGGAGTATGCTTTGCGCTCTCATTACCCGGGCCGCTGGCCTGCCCCGTGGCACATTAAACCGGCCGACTATAGCAGAAAGGCCCTGTGCTGGGCAGTCGAGCCGGGACCGGGTGTTGTCAAACCTTGCTGGATGAATATGGTTTCTCATGGCGCAACAAGCCCCCTCTTCTTCTGATATTCCGTTGCCTGGGCACAGACCCGTCTTTCAACGCCTTATTTTGCAGGACAAGATGCCGCTGCTGGTGCTGCTGTTGGCCGCCCTGGTGGGTCTCCTGGCTGGTCTGGTGTGCGGGCTGTTTGAATCCGGCGTGCACTGGATGATCTCCCAGCGAGTCACCCTGCTGGCGGACAGGCCCTGGTGGCAACTCATCGGGCTGGGGTTCGGCTTCAGCGCCCTGCTCGGCATGGTCGGCTACTTTCTCACCCATGCCTTCGCTCCCGAGGCGGGGGGATCCGGCATTCCCGAGATAGAGGGAGCTATGGACGAGCTGCGGCCGGTGCGTTGGTGGCGGGTACTGCCGGTCAAATTCTTCGGCGGCATCTGTACCTTGAGCTCCGGCATGGTGCTGGGACGGGAGGGGCCCTCGGTGCAGATCGGCGGCAACCTCGGCAAGATGGTGGCCGACATCTTCCGTCTGCCCAGGGAACATGGCCATGCCTTGCTGGCGGCGGGTGCCGCCGGGGGGCTGGCGGCGGCCTTCAATGCGCCGCTCGCGGGCATACTGTTCGTGATGGAGGAGATGCGACCCCAGTTTCGCTACTCCTTCCTCGCCATCAAGGCGGTGGGGATCTCCGCCGTCATGGCGACCCTGATGCTGCAGAACATGAAGGGACAGGCGCCGGTGATAAGCCTGCCCCATTACGACGCGCCGGCCCTGAAGGCGCTCTGGCTCTTCCTCTTCATGGGTGCCTGCTTCGGCGTACTGGGTTTTGTCTTCAACAAGCTGGTGCTGGCCTGTCAGGACGGTTACCTCGCCTTGCACCAGAACAAGCGCCATCGCTTCGTCGCCATCGGCATGCTGGTGGCGGGCACCTTCGGCGTGCTGTCGCTGTTCGTGCCCTCGGTGACCGGTGGCGGCACCGAACTCATCCCGCACCTGATGGGGGATGAATATGCCATGGCCACCCTGTTCCTCATCTTCACGGTGCGCCTCATCGCAACGCTCATCTGCTTTTGCTCCGGCGCCCCCGGCGGTGTCTTCGCGCCCACTCTGGCCCTCGGTACCCTGTTCGGGGTGGTGTTCGGCCATATCTTCCACGCGGCTTTCCCGGATCTGGGCATTGAACCCGGCGCCTTTGCCATCGCCGGCATGGGGGCGCTGTTTGCCGCCACCGTGCGCGCCCCCATCACCGGCATCGTGCTGGTGACCGAGATGACCGACAACTATCAGCTGATCCTGCCCATGATGATCACCACCATAGGCGCCACCCTGGTGGCTCAGTGGTTGGGGGGGCGGCCCATCTATTCCCAGATCCTGGAGCGAACTTTACGGCTGGCTGCGCGTCAAAAGCGGGGTGAGAGCAGTGTGACTGTTGGTTAACCCCTTGTTTGTTCACATCAATCAATTGATGTCGCATATAGTGAAGGGAAGAGGCCGCAGTGTGGCGCAGTAATGGAAGAGGCCCTATGTCCCAAATCGTGAAGTTATTGGTGGTGTTGCTGGTGGGGGGGCTCATCGGGTATGTGATCGGCAATCGGCAGGAGTTGGCCCAGAGCAGCCTCTTGACGGTGCAACAGGAGACCCTGGCGCGCCAGAGCAAGGCCATCGGTCAACTCAAGACGGATCTGGGGGTCAAGGATACCCTGCTGGCGACCCAGAAGGCGGCCTTCGAGCAGTTGCAGCAGACCCTCAAGGATCAGGAGGCAGAGGTTCAGGAGCAGAAGCGCCAGCTCGCCTTCTTCGAGCGGATCATGAGACCCACCGGCGATCAGATGGGGGTGGTCATCGACAACCTCAGTCTGCAGGAGACCAGCGTGCCGGGTCGTTACCATTACCGTCTGGCCCTGACGCAGCCGGCCAAGAAGCGGGAACTGTTTCGCGGGCAGGTTCAGATCCGGGTGGAGGGGAGCCTGGCAGACAAACCCAAGACCCTCAGTAGCCGGGATCTTGGCATGAAGACGGGGGAGGGGCGCTACGCCTTGCGCTACTTCCAGTTGCTGGAGGGCAACTGGCAATTGCCTGAGGGCTTCATTCCGGATCGGGTGCGGATCACCATCGCCAAGGCGGGACGTCAGCCCGCCCAGGAACTGCTGGCCGAGTGGAGCGATGTGCTCAAACCTCTGGTTGTCCAGCCAACGCCCTTGCCGGCGGCCCAGTAACAACAAGAAGAGTGGTGAATACTTGAACTGAATGGTCGGGTATTGGATAATTCCGCCGTTCCATGTAAGTGGATTTAACGGTTGTGAGGTCAGTGATGAGTGCAGTAGCAGAAGCCCTGTTGCCAATCCAGATGACGGATGCGGCGGCGAACAAGGTCAAGACCTTGATTACCGAAGAAGAAAATCCCGAGCTCAAGCTGCGGGTCTACATCACCGGGGGGGGCTGCTCCGGTTTCCAGTACGGTTTTACCTTTGACGAGAAGATCAACGACGGTGACACCGTCGTCGAGAAGAGCGGCGTGACCATGGTGATCGATCCCATGAGCCTGCAATACCTGGTCGGTGGCAGCGTGGACTACACCGAAGGTCTGGAGGGCTCCCGCTTTACCGTGACCAACCCCAATGCCACGACCACCTGTGGCTGCGGTTCCAGTTTCTCCATCTGATTTGCCAGCATGACAAGATTGAAAGGGCCCATTGGGGCCCTTTTTGCTGCCATATTGCTCGCTTTGCTCAATACTTAAACGCTTGAACGGTTTTATCAAAAAAACACAGGGTTTTTGCTTGCCAGCGAGAAACCGTTCCCTATAATGCGCCTCCATCAGCACGGCACAGTGCGCGGCTGGTCTGGCTTGCAAAGCAACCCAGTGGGGGTTATAGTTATCGACCCTGCTCTTTAACAATTTGAATCAAGCAATCTGTGTGGGCACTCACAGCATCGAGCATCAAAAAACAATTTTTGATTTTCAATGTCTGATGAAGTGACCAACGCAACGAAAGTTGCAGCAGTTAATTCAGCAATTCATTGAGCCGCCTTTA
>NZ_JBSTYK010000025.1:0-30768 GCF_054052485.1 Aeromonas intestinalis | reverse complement strand
CCGTGGAGGGGTTCCCGAGCGGCCAAAGGGATCAGACTGTAAATCTGACGGCTCTGCCTTCGAAGGTTCGAATCCTTCTCCCTCCACCATCTTCCTGATAGCAGGCCAAAAATAGCAATACCCCGTGGAGGGGTTCCCGAGCGGCCAAAGGGATCAGACTGTAAATCTGACGGCTCTGCCTTCGAAGGTTCGAATCCTTCTCCCTCCACCATCCTTCAGAAAACCCGGCTCAGGCCGGGTTTTCGCTTTTCTGCCATTCGCACGGCACTGATTTCATATGGCACTGTCAGATCTGACAATTGCCCCGATAGAACATTTTGTAAACAGTGGGCCATTCATGGCAAGGAGCCGCCTCATATGTTTGCAATCTGGGATGAAACGGGACAGGAGCAGGGGCTGAACCTGCTGCAACTGCAACAACGCCTCTCCACCTATCAGGGGGAGGTGATGGTGCGCTATCGCAATCGCCTCGGCCTGCCCGCCACCCTGTTTCTGACCGTCCGCCAGGGGCAAGCCTATCAGCGCTTCAAGGCCGGCAATCCGCCCCTGGACTGGCACTGGCTCGGTCAGGCTATTCATTTGATGCATGTACCTGATGACAACATTCATCAGATGAATAATGCCCGCCGTCAGGTGGCAAACTAGGCCCAGGCAGCAGCCAACTCCCCCGTCTGCCCTAGCGGGCCGCCCCCTTCCCGGCCAGATAGGCCAACCCCGCCTGCCAACCCATTTGATAACCCTGCTCCAGCCGGTCCTTGTCCGTGGTCATGCGGCCGACCCGAAAGCCTGCGGGAGGCACGATGACGTGGATCTGGCAATCCGCTGGCGGCTCCCGGATAAAGTCGATGGCCGCGTTGTAGCTGTGATGGCGCGAGAGGCTCGCCTCGGCCAGGGCCGGGGTCTGGCGCAGCAGATAACGGTGCAGGGCGGGCAAACGCGGCGCCTGCTTGCGATAGCCGAGCGGGCGGGAGAGCACCACTGTGATGTCCCGCGCTCCCTGCTCGTAGGCATGTCGCACCGGGATGGAGTCCGCCACCCCGCCGTCCGTCATGGCCTCCCCCGCGATGCGCACGAAGTCCCGATAGGCGAGCGGCACCGAGCAGGAGGCCTTGATCTGCTGCTCCAGCTCGGTTGCACTTCCCCTGAGGTAGGCCGCCTGTCCGTCCGATACCCGGGTCGTCACCACGGTCAGCGGCACGGTACTCTCGGCAAAGTGGGCGAGATCCAGCCTGATCTCGCGGATGGTGATCTCCCACAGCCAGTCGAGATCCAGCCAGTGGCCGCCGCGTACAAACTTGCCGAAATTGATGAATTCGGGGCGGCAGGAATAATCCGTGATGACCCTGTGATTGCGCCCCCGCTGCCCCGCGAGATAGGCCGCCAGGTTGACCGCCCCCGCCGAGACCCCGATGCAGTGATCGAAGCCCGTCTCTCCCTTCGCCAGGAAGGCGTCCAGCACCCCGGCGGCAAAGATGCCGCGCATGGCGCCCCCCTCGACCACCAGGGCCGTTTGCTGCCGACTCATCTCTCCCCTCCCTCTGCCGTTCACCCCCCTGAAACCGGGCACACTGTCTCATTCACCACCAAACAAACCGTCACTTTGTGAATGAAGGCACACTTTGGCTCATTCAGAGCCCTGTCTCCGGGCTGGATCTCTATAATGGCCGCGCCTCAAGTGACCCTACTGAGGCATAACATCTTGATGCTACGGAATATTACAATGAAAAACATCAACAAGACCCTGCTCGCCGCTGCCATTTCCCTCGGAATGCTGGCAGGCTGTAACAGCCAAAATGACTCAGAGGCCCCGGACACCATGGTTCGCTTCGCCACCTTCAACCTCTCCTTCGATCGCACCGCGGCCGGTATGCTGAGCGCCGAGCTGGGGCTGGACCGCGCCGCCCAGGATGCTCTGCTGGCCCGCTATCAGGCTGGCGATAGCAGCCTCAGCCAGGCCGAGATCACCCGCGCCAAGGACGTGCAGCAGATCCGCAATATCGCCGAGATCATCCAGCGTACCCGCCCGGACGTCTTCCTGCTCAACGAGTTCGACAACGACGGCAAGGGGGAAAACAGCGCCGATCTGCAGGCGTTCAACAGCAACTACCTCGCCCATCCGCAACACGCCGAGGTGCAGGCCATCGGCTACCCGGTGATGCAGAACTTTGCCACCAACACCGGCCTGATGAGCGGCCAGGATCTCAACCTGGACGGCAAGGTCAGCAGCGGGCCGGACGACGCCTGGGGCTTTGGCAACTACCACGGCCAGTACGCCTTCGCCGTGATGTCGAAATATCCCATCGACACCAAGCAGATCCGCACCTTCCAGCACTTCAAATGGAAGGACATGCCGGGCGAAGTCAACCCCGTCATCGACGACTGCAACAACGCCAAGGCGCCGATCCCGGCCAGTCGCCAGTGTGGTGAGCCCTGGTATGACGCAGCCGCCTGGGAGCAGTTCCCGCTCTCTTCCAAGAACCACGCGGACGTGCCGGTGCGGGTCAAGACCGCCAAAGGGGAGCAGGTGATCCACTTCCTCATCTCCCACCCGACCCCGCCCATCTTCGGCAACGCGGCGCGCCACAACGTCAAGCACAACCGGGCCGAAGTGGCCTTCTGGCAGGACTATGTGGAGACCGCCAGCTACATGGTGGATGACGCGGGCAAGGCAGGCGGCCTGCCCGCCGGTGCCAGGTTCGTCATCGCCGGGGATCTCAACGCCGATCCCCAACTCGGTGACGGGGATCTGAGCGCCATCCAGGATCTGCACAACCATGTACTGGTCAATCAGGCGGTCACCAACGGCGCCCTGATCCCGGTGAGCCAGGGGGGCCCCGAGTGCCTCGCCAGCCAGCCGGATCAGTGCAAGCGCAACAACAACAGAACCACGCCGGAGCGCATCACCAGCAGCAGCGGCCTGCAGCTCGATCACCTGATCCCCTCCGCCAACCTCAATGCGGTGGCCTCAGGCGTGTTCTGGCCCGCCAGCTTCGAGCCCGGCTACCACCTGGTGTATGACGCACAGCGAGGCATCGCCAAGGGGGTCAGCTCGGATCACCGTCTGGTGTGGGTGGATTTCGAACTGGATAACTGATGTTCAGAAGCGCAATGAAAAGCGGGGCCACGATGGCCCCGCTTTTTTGTCTCTGGCGCTACACCAGCTTGTCGACCCGGGCGGGCAGCCCCTGGCGGACAGAGGAGCCGATGGCCCAGTCCACCAGGGGGTAGCGACCGTGACGGCTGGGATCCAGCACCGCCAGATCGTTGAGGTTGACCCCGGCCCCGCTCAGGGGGCTGGCGGCCACCTCCTTGCCATCGACCCAGTGCGCTCTTGCCCCCAGCTCCTTGTGGCCGAAGCCGTGTTCGATGGCGATGGCATCCGCCTGTACCCCGGCCACGCACTCCGCCACCCCGATGACGCTGCCATCCGGGGTACTGACCCGCACCCTGTCCCCGCTCTCGATGCCAAAACGCGCCGCAGTCTGCTCGTTGAGCCGCACCCGGTTGCTGGGGTGTACCTGGCGCAGACGATCCGAACCAATGCTCATGGAGCTCATGGTGTGAGACTTGTAGCTGGTGAGCAGCAGGGGCCACTGGGCGGGATTGAACGCCTCATTGAGCGGCGTGCCATCCGCCAGTTGGGGGCGGAAGAAGCGCGGGGTGCCGCTTAAGTACCGGCCGCTCTGGCTGTGGCGACGGCTGCCCACCTCGGGGTTCCAGAGCATCAGGGGCTTGGGCCAGCGCTTGCTCGGCTGACCCGATGCATCCCGCCCCTTGGCGACGGGTTCGAAGTGCCCGCCACGGGCGAAGAGGTAGGCGGCGCGGCCCGCCTCTTCCTCGCTCAGGGTGGCATTCAGCACAGGCAGGATCCGCTCCACCCCGGACCAGGCAAGATCCTCTGGTCCTATGGCGGGCACCGGCTGGCCGAGGTAGGCCACGTTCGCCGCGCCATAGAGGGAGAAATCCGCCGCCCGGTTCAGACCGTGCAACTTGCCATCCGCCCCCTTGACCACCCCCTCGCCAAAGCCCGGCAAGCCGAGACGCTTGGCCACCGCGATCAGGAAGGACTCCATGCAGACCGGATCCCCCTCCGCCGTCTTGACGACACGCGGTTCCACCACGGGCCAGCGCCCGGTGGAGACCTTGGTCATGACCCCGTGCCAGGCACTGGCCCAGCCCCAGGACTCGTAGGTGAGGGTGTCCGGCACTATGTAGTCCGACAGCGCCGAAGATTCATTGATGAAGCTGTCGATGCTGACGAAAAGCGGCAGCACCTTGGGGTCTTTGAGCTCTTCCCCGATGGCCTTGGCGAGCCCCGCCTGACCGTAGAGGGGGTTGCCCATGTGGTTGATCCAGGCCTTGAGCCGATAGGGATAGCCGTTCACCGCCGCGGTCAGATGCTCGCCGAGCAGGGGACCCGAGATGGGGAACCAGGGCTCCCGGGCCGGATAGGGGTTCTGCCCCGCCTCCCGCTTGCGCCGATATTCCGAGGTTTTCTCGTAAGGGAATTTGGAGCGGGACAGGAAGACGCCGGCAGGTTTGATCATGCCCGGGAAGCTCGCCAGATCGTAGCGGGGCCCGGCCCCGAAGGGGTCGAACTTGCCACCGCTCGCCACGGCGCCGCCCCGGGCGTTGAGGTTTCCTATCATGGCGTTGAGCATCATGATGGCCCAGGCCGAGTAGAAGCCGTTGGCGCTCATGGTGCCGCCATGGGAGACCACGGCCGCCCGGGTACCGTGGCTGGTGAACTCCCGCGCCAGCGCCTCGATATCGGCCACCGGCACGGCGCACTCGGCGCTGTACTGCGCAAGGCTCATCTCCCGGCACGATTCGGCCAGCAGCTGGAAGCTGCTCTTGACCGCCAGCACGCCACTTGGGGCTGTAATTCGGCGATCCACCCAAAGACTCGCCCGTTCGCACTGGCCGGCGGGCAGCAGGGCACCGCTGCCTGCATCGATCACCAGCACGGCGTCCCCCTCCCCATAGGCCTCACCCTCGAAGGGCAGACCGAGATCGCTTGAGCGCAGCATCTGGCCGAAGCGCGGGTGGGACTCGTCGCTGATAACCAGATGGCTGGCATTGCAAAAGCCGCGATAACCGGCCCGCTCGGCGGCCTCCGCATGGGGGGCCGCCAGGAACGCCTCGGCGTAGCGCTGGTTGTCGATGATCCAGCGCAGCATGGCCATCGCCAGGGCCGAGTCGGTGGCGGGCTTGATGGGCAGCCAGCGGTTGGCGGGGGCGGACGGCATGTTGACCGTATTGGGCAGGCTCGGCGCCACCACCACGTAGGAGAAGGGCTTGTCCGCCCGCGCCCGGTTCGCCGCCAGCTGGCGGGACTGGCGCTTGAAGGGGTTGCCGGACTGTTGGGGCGAGGTGCCCATGAACAGCAGGAAGTCGCTCTCGTCCCAATCCGGCTTGAGGTGGGCGTTCTTCTCCAGATCGTCCAGCAGAGCGCCGGCGCCGACCCGGAACGACAGGCCGCAATAGGCGCCGTGGTTCGCGAAGTTGCGGGTGCCGAAACTGTTGAAGGTGAAGCGCTTGATGAAGTGATCCCGCCCCTCGTCCGAGGCATTGCTCACCAGCAGCTGGTTCGCCCTGGGGCCGTATTCCGGGTTCAAGGGATCCAGCGGCGCGTCGAGGTGGCGGATGGCCCTCAGCCCCTCCACCTTCCCCTCGCCGAACAGATAGCCCCCCTCCACCACCTCGGTCACCAGCTGCTCGAAGGGGATGCTCTGCCAGCGACCGCTGCCACGGGGCCCCACCCGCTTGAGGCAGCGGGTGACCCGGTGCGGGCTGTCGAGTTGTTCGAGCATGGCATTACCCCGGGCACAGGCGGTGGAGCGTCCCTCCAGCCCCCCTTCCTGATAGCCGCTTGTGCCAAGCAGCCCCTGTTTGATGGGTGTCTGGAAATCGATGTGATGGCGGGCGGAGAGCGGGTGATAGGGGTTGCCGACGATGCGTACTATCTTGTCGCTCTCGTTGTCGATGCGGGCCCGCACCCCGCACAGGGTCCAGCAGCCCAGGCACATGGTGTTGGCGAGGCGCTGGTCCGGGTTGGGGTGCAGCTCCCCTCGCTCATCGACCCTGAACTCCACCGGGAGGGAGTTGCCGTGGATGGGATCCCGGGTCGGCTTGCCCGCACTGCCGGTGCTCACCCCCTTTGCCACCTGCTCTATGGTCTCGCTGTATCCGGCCACGAAGAGCCCTGTGCCCCCGGCGATGGCGGCGCCCTTGAGAAACTTGCGTTTGCTGTGATCCATCTAGTGTGCCTCGCGTGCGGATGGGGGAGTGGTGTCAGTGGTGGGCGAAAGAGAGGGGTGGACCAGCTCGGAGAGGGCCACCAGCAGGGCCAGCAACAGGCCGAAGGTGCCGAGGATCCCGAGCATCCCCTGCGGGCCCCAGTCGATGTGGTAGAGATAGACCCCGGCCCCGTATTTGGGGGCGAGCTGCCCCTGGATGAGCACCAGCCAGCGCAGCCCCCACACCAGGTGCAAGACAAGCAGGGCCAGCCCCCACAGCCGCCAGGGTTGCGCTCGGTGAGAGCCCCTTCCCACCAGCATCAGGGCGCCGAGCAGCACCAGGGTCAGCAGCAGCCAGCGGGCCGCCAGTCGCCAGCTGGGGTCGAGCCGGTAGAGGGCCCGCGCTTCCGCCGCCGACGCGCCGCCAAACAGGGCCCACCCCAGCAGGGAGAGGGTGAGCAGGGCCAGGGTCCAGCGGCTTTGGCGCAGCAAGGTTGCCTCGGTCTGCCCGCGCCAGCCCGCCAGCAGCCGGTTGAGCAGCAGCAGGGCCCCCTGGGCTCCCAGCAGGGCGCTGATGATCAGCAGCCAGGGCAGCCAGGGGGTGTGCCAGAGGGGGCGCGCCGCGACTACCATGGTTTCAAGTCCGGTGTAGAGCGCGATGCTGAGGCCGCTCAGGGCTGCCAGCAGGGAGAGTGGCCTGAGCCAACGTTCCCCTGACCAGGAGCCCAGGCAGAGCAGCCGGGCGAGACGGGCGATGGCGTCATCCCCCAGACTCCGCCCCGCCAGCGCCGGTCTTAGCAGCAGCCAGCCCAGCAGCATGGAGAGCAGACTGAACAGGGGCAGCAGGTAGGCGCCGTACCACATGATGGAGCTGAAGCGGGTCTGGGCGTAGAAGTGCCAGGCCCGTGCCGGCTGGTGCAGATCTGCGGTCAGGGCGATGGGAGCCACCAGTCCCGCCCCCATCATCAGCACGGCGGCCAGGGTCTGCAGCCGGGCATCCGGTGCCTTGCGCCACAGCTCAAACGCCCCCAGCCAGAGGGCCCCGTAGGCGAGGCCAATCAGGAAGAAATATTGCACCGCCCAGGGCAGCCAGGTGATGGGCTGATCCGGGGCCAGCAGTTCGTTAATGGTCATGGGCTATCTCCTTGCCATCGTCGGTCAACAGGGTACGCAGGGCCGGGTTGCCGTCGACCTTGCTGACGAAGGCCTCGTCCATGCCGAGGTAGAAGACCCGCGGCTGGGTATGGGCCTCGGGTTTGAGTACCTTGAGGGCGGATTCATGCTCGCGCAGCAAACGGCTGATCTGGCTGCCCGGATCGTTCAAGTCCCCGATGATGCGCGCCTCGCCGACGCAACTCTCCACGCAGGCGGGCAGCAGACCCGCCTCCAGCCGATGGGCGCAGAAGGTGCACTTGTCGGCGGCGTGGGTCTCGTGGTTGATGAAGCGGGCGTCGTAGGGGCAGGCCTGCACGCAGTAGCCGCAGGCGACGCACCAGTCGTTGTTGACCACGACGATGCCGTCGGCTCGCTGGAAGGTGGCCCCGGTGGGGCAGACATCGAGACAGGCGGGCTCGGCGCAGTGGTTGCAGAGCCTTGGCAACATGAACAGAGAGGCGGGGGCCTCCAGGGCAGCCACGTCGCTCACTTCGTACTGGCTGACCGTGGTGCGAAACTGGCCGAGGGGGGGCTGGTTCTCCATGGTGCAGGCCACGGTGCAGGCCTGGCAGCCGACGCAGCGGCGCAAATCGATCAACATGCCGTAACGCTTGCCGGGATCGCCGCGACCGACGGCCGGTCGGGCGCTCTGGGCATGAACCTGGGTAACGGGGATCAGGGCCGCACCGGCGGTGATGGCGGCAATGCCGGATAACAACCGGCGCTTGCTGGGCTCCATAAATGCTTCCTTCTGCTGGCTTGCCACGCCGGACAAGCGTGGGAATGAGGCCATTGTCCCCGGCAGAAAAATGCGTCTCTATTGTGGTTTTCCACATAGCGAGCCCCCTCTTGATCCAGCGCAAGAAAAGCGCCGGGCCAGGGTGCGAACTGTGACGGGCCCCCCATTGTCCCCCCGCCGGGCGGCCCAGTTCGGTACGCCCGGTGATAGACTGGCCCCCTATGTCTGACTCCCTGATCGTCCTTATCCTCATGGCCAAAGGCCTCGCCTCATGAGCCTGCTCCGCCTGCTGGCCTGGCTGGTTCTGGCTGCGCAGTGGATGGCGGCGCCCGCGCAGGCCGGCGAGCCAGCCACCGCCGAGCCGGTGCGGATCGGGGTGCTGGCGACCCGGGGTGAGGAACACTCCCGCCGGCAGTGGCAACCGCTGCTGGACTGGCTCGCTCACTCCATGCCGGGTCGGCGATTCGAACTTGCCCCCCTAGCTCTCACCCCCCTGGCAGAGGCCATCGCCGACGAGCGCCTCGATTTTGTCATCACCAACCCGGGTCAGCTGGTCAGTCTGTCGCGCCAGTATCCGCTGGCCTGGCTCGCCACGCTGAAAAGCCCCCATGGCGGGGACAACCTGGTCATCGGCGCCGCCCTGGTGGTGCGCTCCGACGCCCCCTACCGCCACTGGCGGGATCTCAAGGGCGAGAAGGTGGCGGCCGTATCAAAAGAGGCCTTCGGTGGTTATCTCGCCTACCGTTTCGAGGCCCATCAGCAGGGTGTGCGGATAGATGAGTTCTTCTCAGGGATAAATTTCACCGGATTCCCGCTGGACAGCTTGATCACCCAATTGCAGCGCGAGGCCGTGGCCGCCGCCATCGTGCCGGTCTGCCAGCTCGAGCGCATGGTGCGGGAGGGCCGTATCGATGGGCAGGATTTTCGGGTACTGGACAACAAGGCCCCTGCGGACTTCGGCTGCCAAAGCTCGACCCGGCTCTATCCCAACTGGTCCATGGCGAGCACGGCACGGGCCTCCCCCGAGCTCGCGCTGACGGTCACCCGCGCCCTGTTCGCCCTGCCTGCACAGAGCGAGGCCGCCCGCGCCGCCGACTCCGCGGGCTGGACTGTGCCCGCCAGCCCGCTCGCCATCGATCGCCTGCTCAGGGATCTGGATCGCCACCCCCTGCAGACACCCTGGTGGCAGGGAGCCTGGCACTGGCTGCGTCAGCATCAGCAGTGGGGCTGGGGGGCCCTGCTCATGGTGCTGCTGCTCGGCGGCCACCACCTGCTGCTGCAACACCTGTTCAACCGCAGCCAGCGCCGCTTGAACCGTGCCCGCCAGCGGCTCGACGAGCAGGGCCGCCAGCTCGATGACAAGGTGCACCAGCTCGAGCAGGCGCGCCGCCTGGCCCAGCTCGGTGAACTCGGCGCCACCATGGCCCACGAGATCAATCAGCCCCTGACCGCCATCGCCAGCTACAGCCAGGGCGCCCTGCTGCGCCTCGCCAGACAGGAGCAGGAGCACGCTCTGACCCTCCCCCTGACCCAGGCCCTTGAGCAGATCGGCCAGCAGACCCAGCGCATCAGCCAGACCATAGGACGGCTGAGATCCCGCTGGCAGAAGCAGCCGCACCAGCCCGCGCCCACGGATCTGCAGGTCCTGGTGGAACAGTTACGCCCCCTGCTGGAGCAGCTGCTGGCCCCCCTCGGGGTCGCCCTCTCCCTGAGCTGGCAGGGAGAGCCCAGATTGCTGCAGCTGGATGCAACCGGCATGGAGCAGTTGCTGGTGAACCTGCTCAAGAACGGCGCCGAGAGCGCGGCGCAAGCCCGCCCCGAGTTGACAGGAGAGGCCCCCGGGGTTGCGTTGCTTGTCGCCTTCGAGGGGGAACGACTGCGCCTCGAGGTGCGGGACAACGGCCCCGGCCTCGCCACGCCCGAAGAGCAGTGGCAGCAGCCGTTTTACAGCAGCAAGGCCGATGGCATGGGGCTTGGCCTCGCCATCTGCCGGGATGTGGTCGAATGCCATCGCGGTCGGCTCACCTTGAGCAACCTGAGCCCCCGTGGCTGCCTCGCCCAGGTATTGCTGCCCGCCCCCATGACCGTGCCCCCACCCCGCACAAGGAACTGATATGCCATCCCCATCCCGCCTCCCCCTCTACCTGGTCGATGACGATCAGGGGGTGCTCGACGCCCTGCGCTTTATGCTGGAGGGCTGCGACTTCGCGCCGATCTGCTTTGACGATGGTGCGCGCTTCCTTGCCGAGGTGGACGTGCGCCAACCCGCCTGCCTCATCCTGGATTGCCGCATGCCGGGGCTCTCCGGCCCCGAGGTGCAGCAGCGGCTCAACGCGGCCCAGAGCCCCATCGCCATCCTGTTTCTCACCGGCCACGGGGATGTGCCCCTGGCGGTGGCGTCCCTCAAGCAGGGGGCGGTCGACTTCCTGCAAAAACCGGTGCAGCTCGCCCCCCTGCTGGCGGCCATCGAGCACACCTGGCAGGCCAGCGAGGTGGCGGCAAGACGCCTTGCCCACCTCTGCGCCTACCAGCGCCTCACCCCTCGCGAACACCAGCTGCTGCAACTCATCGCCAGGGGTCAGAAGAATCAGCAGATAGCGAGCGAGCTCTGCATCTCGGTACGTACCGTGGAGGTGTGCCGCGCCAGCCTGATGAAGCGGCTGGAGGTGGATTCCATGGCCGAGCTGATGCTGCTCTACGCGGATGTCAGCTGATCCGGAGCTGCGAAAAACTGACCGGACAGTCAATAAGCGGACACAAAGCGCGATAAGATCACACACTTCCCCTCCCGATGGGGGTAGAGTGCCTCTCTGCCTTATATCAGGGCCCAGGCCCTGCGCCTTTTCGTCATCGAGGAGTCATTATGGAACTGCTTCTTCTGAGCAATGGTAAAGCCACCGAATTCCCGGGCCTGCTCGGCTGGGCCCGCGAGCGGGTGCAAAACGTACTCGCCCGCAAACAGGTCAAGCGCATCCTGCTCATCCCCTATGCGGTGATCCGCAGCGACTGGGATGCCCGCGCCAATGAGCTCACCGAGAGCCTGGGGGTGGAAGCCATCAGCATTCACCACTTCGACGATCCCGTGGATGCCATCCAGCAGGCCGACGCCATCTTCATCAGCGGTGGCAACACCTGGCGTCTGAACCAGAAACTGCACGAGTACGGTCTGGTGGTGCCCATCCAGCGCGCGGTGCGCGAGCGCGGTGTGCCCTATGTGGGCTGGAGCGCCGGTTGCAACGTGGCGACCCCGAGCATTCGCACCACCAACGACATGCCGGTGTGCAACGCCGCCGTGCTGCCGGCCCTCGGCCTCTTCCCCCAGCAGATCAACCCCCACTATCTGGATGCCAGCATCAGCGGCCACATGGGGGAGACCCGGGACGAGCGCCTCGCCGAGTTCTGTGCCATCAACCCGAGCGAGCACGTGGTGGCCCTGCGCGAAGCCAGCCTGCTGCAGATTAGCGGTGAGACCAGCGGCGACACCATCGAGTACTGGAGCGCCCGCGGTCAGGGCTTCAAGATCTTCAAACACGGGGAGACCCCCCAGGAGTTCATGGACGCCACCCCCCTGGCCACACTGACCCCCTTCACCCCCAAGGTGTGACCCGGTAGTCAACTCGCCCGGCACGTCCCGGTGAATCACCCATAAAAAGAGGGATGGCCAAGGCCATCCCTCTTTTTTACTGTTCCCTGCAAAGCGAGGCTCTGCAGAGCCTGGCCCCTTATTCCAGGATCATCTCCTGCTTTTCGGCCCCGGGCTTGGGCGCCTTGAGCAGCAGCACCAGCGGAATGGCACACAGGGTCACCCACATCATCAGCCGGAAGTCCTGCAGATAGGCGAGCAGACTGGCCTGACGGGTCACGACCCCGTTCATCTCCACCAGTCCCTTGACCGTATCCAGCTTGGCGATCTCCCCGCTCTGATGCAGCGCCATGTTGAACGGGTTGATGTAGGAGGCGAATACCTCGTGGTTCATCTGGGTGCGCTGGGCCAGATAGGCGATGACCACGGAGATGCCGATACTGCTGCCGATGTTGCGCACCAGGCTGAACAGCGCCGTTCCCTCATTGCGGAAACGGGGAGACAGGGTGGCAAAGGTAACGGTGGAGAGCGGCACGAAGATGAAGCCGAGCCCCAGCCCCTGCACTATGCCGGTTCGCACTATGTCCCAGCTGCTGATGTCGGTGTTGAACAGGGTCATCTCCCACATGGAGAAGCTGGTGAGGAGCAGCCCAAGCAGGATGAGATAACGCACATCCACCCGGCCGGAGAGACGGCCTACCAGCATCATGGCGAACATGGTACCAACCCCCCGCGGGGCGAGCAGATAACCCACGTCGATGACTGGATAGCCCATCAACCCCTGCATGAAGGGAGGCAGCAGCGTCATGGTCGCCAGCAGAATGATGCCGACGATGAAGATGAACACCAGCCCGACGCTGAAGTTGCGATCCCTGAACAGGGCCGGCTCTATGTAGGGATGCTTGTGGGTGAAGATGTGCACCACGAACAGATAGAACGCCATCACCGTCATGATGGTCTCGATGACTATCTCGGGGCTCGCGAACCAGTTCTGGGATTCCCCCCGGTCCAGGGCCATCTGCAACGCCCCGATGCCGATGCTGAGCAGGGCAAAGCCCAGCAGATCGAAACGGCGGCTCGCATCTATCTTGGTCTCCTCGATGAAGGCGGCGAGACCGAACCAGGCCAGCAGGCCAAACGGCAGGTTGATGTAGAACACCCAGCGCCAGTTGTAATACTCGGTGAGCCAGCCCCCGAGCGACGGCCCCAGAATGGGACCGACCATGACACCGATCCCCCAGAGCGCCATGGCGGAGCCATGTTTCTCCGGCGGGTAGGTATCGAGCAGGACCGCCTGGGAGAGGGGCACCAGACTGGCGCCGAAGATCCCCTGCAACAGGCGGAACAGCACGATCTGATCCAGGCTCTGGGCCGCCCCGCACAGCATGGAGGCGACGGTGAAACCCGCCACCGACCACATGAACAGCTTCTTGCGCCCTATCCGCGCCGAGATGAAACCGGTGAGCGGCATGAAGATGGCCGCCGCGACTATGTAGGAGGTCAGCACCCAGGAAATCTGATCCTGGGTCGCCCCCATGGCCCCCTGCATATGGGGCAGGGCTACGTTGGCGATGGTGGTGTCCAGCGCCTGCATGATGGTGGCCAACATCACCGAGAGGGTGATGAAGCCACGTCGGGAGCTCTGATCGTCCCCCTGATGGCTTTGCGTCGTCATATCAACCTCAGAATGACCAGCCCAGCAGGCTGCGTTTGTGGCCGGTGTCTATCTTGGTGATGGCGCTCAGACCCGCGCGCAGGGTGGGCTGATCCGCCGCCCCGTCCAGCTTGATGCGCACCGCCACCCGCTGGGCAATCTTGACCCAGTTGCCGGTCGCATTCTGGGCCGGGATCACCGAGAACTCGGACCCCGTGGCCGGGCTCAGGCTCTCCACCACCCCGTGCCAACGGGCATCCGGGTAGGTATCCAGGCTGATCTCCACCTCCTGACCCGGCTGCACATGGGTCAGCTCGGTCTCGGTGAAGTTCGCTTCAACCCAGGGAGTGTCTGTCTCCACCAGCATCATGACGGTCATGCCGACGATGCTGTACTGACCCGGCTTGGGTAGCTGGCTGGCGATGCCGTTGGCGGGGGCATAGATCTTGGTGCGAGAGAGATCCAGCTTGGCCTTGGCAAGCTCGGCGGCGGCTTCCTGATAGGCGGGTTGCTGTTCAACCGGCAGGTTGACGTCCCCGTTCAGGGAGGCCTCTATCTTCTTGAGCCCCTCTTCCAGCGCCACCTGTTGCTGGGCGGTCTGGATGGTGAGCTGGCGGGCATCGTCATAGTTGGCGGTGGAGGTGAAGTGCTTGGCCACCAGGTCCGCCTGACGGTGCTCCTCTTTCAGGGCATAGGCATGACGGGTGCTGGCCACGCTTATCTCCGCCTGCTGACCACGATAGCTGGTCTGCAGTGCCACCAGATCGGTGCGCACCTTGGCCAATTCTGCCTCGGCCTTGGTCACGGCCACCTGGAAGGTCTCGGGATCCAGCTCGAACATCAGCTGGCCGGCCTTCACCTGTTCGTTCTCATTCACATACACCTTGGAGACCCGCCCCAGCACCTCGGTACTGATGGGCACCTTGTCGGCCTTCACGTAGGCGTTGTCGGTCTCCACGTAGCGGCCGCCCATCATGTAGACGGCGCCGACGCCGAGCAGGGCCAGAGCCGGCACCACCACCAGCAGAAGCAGGCGGGTCCGGCGACGATTGGGGGTTGCCGTAAGTTGGGGTGAAGTATCGTCAGTCATATGAAAACTCCGCATAAATGCTGTGAAAATAGAAATCAGGAGTGGGAAAACGCGTCACGCAGGGTCTTGAGGGAGTCGCACAACTGCTGAGTCCGTGCCTCCCCCAATTCGTTGACGGTCATTTGCATCACAGTGTCGGACGCCTGCCTGATCATGGTCAGGTAGGGATCCGCCTGCGGGGTCAAATAGAGTTGATGGGCCCGCCTGTCGTTGGGGTCGCTGCGTCGCTCCACCAGGCCGTTCTCGGCCATCTGATCGAGCTGGCGGGCCAGCGTGATGGGCTGGATGTCCAACCGATCGGCGAGATCCACCTGGCGGATCCCTTCACTGCGAGCGATGTGAACCAGGGCCCGAGCCTGTGCTAGGGTCACGCAACTCCCCTCCAGCTGAAGCTGGAACTGGCGGCGCATCAGGCGCTGCACATCGGCGATCAGAAAGCCCAGGGTGTCCTGTTGTTTGCTCATAATAATCAATCCATATAGTAAGCTTTGCTTATTATATACAAGAGGTGGATATATGCAAGCTGGCCTCGACGACCCTTTATGGTCATGCTAGGGAATCAGTCCCACCGACAGGAGAAGAGCCATGAGCATCAGGATGGAACGTGACAGCCTCGGGGAGATAGCCGTCCCGGCGGACAGGCTGTGGGGAGCCCAGACCCAGCGTTCCCTGCACCACTTCAACATCTCCGGGGAGCGCCAACCCATCGAGATCATCCATGCCCTCGCCCACATCAAGTCCGCCTGCGCCCGGGTCAACCACGATCTTGGCCTGCTGCCAGCCCGCAAGGCCCAGGCCATCATGGCGGCGGCGGACGAAGTTCTCGCGGGCCTGCACGGCGGGGAATTCCCCCTGATGGTGTGGCAGACCGGCTCCGGCACCCAGACCAACATGAACCTCAACGAGGTGCTGGCGAACCGCGCCAGCGAACTGCTCGGGGGTGCCAGGGGCGAAGATCGCCTGGTGCACCCCAATGACGAGGTGAACAAGAGCCAGTCCAGCAACGACGTCTTCCCGAGCGCCATGAACCTGGCTGCCGTCACCGCCATCACGGGCCAACTGCTGCCCGCCCTCCTCACCCTGAAAGAGACCCTGGCCGACAAGGCGAGCGCCTTCGACGACATCGTCAAGATAGGCCGCACCCACCTGCAGGATGCGACCCCCCTCACCCTGGGTCAGGAGATCTCCGGCTGGGTCGCCCAGCTGGAGCAGGGGGAGCACCACCTGCGCGCCGCCCTGCCCCATCTGTCTGAGCTGGCCCTCGGCGGCACCGCGGTGGGCACCGGCCTCAACTGCCCGCCCGGCTTCGCCGAAGGGGTCGCCGCCGCCCTCGCCACCCAGACCGGCCTGCCCCTGGTCAGCGCCCCCAACAAGTTCGAGGCGCTGGCGGCGAGCGATGCCCTGGTCCATGGCCACGGCGCCCTCAAGACCCTGGCGGCCAGTTTGATGAAGATCGCCAACGACGTGCGCTGGCTGGCGAGCGGTCCCCGCAGCGGGCTCGGGGAGATCCTCATCCCCGAGAACGAACCCGGTTCCTCCATCATGCCGGGCAAGGTCAACCCGACCCAGAGCGAGGCCCTCACCATGCTCTGCGCCCAGGTGATGGGCAACGACGTGGCCATCAACATCGGCGGAGCCAGCGGCAACTTCGAGCTGAACGTGTTCAGGCCCATGATGGCCCACAACTTCCTGCAGAGCGTGCGGCTGCTGGCGGATGGCATGAAGAGCTTCACCGAACACTGCGCCGTCGGCATCCGTCCAAACCGGGATCGCATCGACGAGCTGCTGGCCCGCTCCCTGATGCTGGTGACGGCGCTGAACCCCCACATCGGCTATGACAAGGCCGCCGAGATCGCCAAACGGGCGCACCATGAGGGCTTGAGTCTGCGGGAGGCGGCCATCGCATCGGGTCATCTCACCGCCCAGCAGTTCGATGCCTGGGTGGTGCCCGGCCAGATGGTGGGTCGCAGCAAATAGCGCTGTGAATCGATGAAATAGAGAAAAAGGGCGCCTAGGCGCCCTTTTGCATTGCAGATCGGTTATCAGGTCTTGCTCTGGCAGTTGAACATCCAGTGGGTACCGAACTTGTCCACCAGGGAGCCGAAATAGTCGCCCCAGAACATCTCCTGCAGCGCCATCTCCACCTTGCCCCCCGCCCCCAGAGCCGCGAACAGCCGATCCGTTTCACCCCGGCTGTCAGGCTCCAGGTTGAGGTAGCTGTTGTTGCCCTGCACCAGGGTGAAGCCCATGCTGGCGGGGGCATCGGTCCCCATCAGCACGTGACCGCCGAGGATGGCCAGCTCCACGTGCATCACCAGTTCCCCGTCCGCCTCGGACAGGGCGGGCTGGCCCGGGCAGCCGGGGGAGTCCTTGAATCTGTGGATGGGGCCGTTGAAGTCACCGCCAAACACCTCGCGATAGAACAGAAACGCCGCTTCCGTCTCCCGCGGGAAGTTGAGATAGGTACTGACACGCGCCATGGTTTTCTCCTTGTCATCGATTGGCTGGCCCACAGGCCAGCTATCAGCATAGAAGAGCCCCATCCCCTGCACGCCCCCCCAGTGAGGGGGCGACACCCAGACCTTAACCCGCCTCCACTTCCCCGGCCGGCAGCGCCGCTCCCCGGCCCTTGCCGATGGCGAGAATGGCCACCAGCGAGATGCCGACTGTCACCAGCATGTAGAGGGCGACGGGCTGCCAATCTCCCTGATAGCGGCTCAACAGCCAGGTGGCGATGAGGGGCGCCGTGCCGCCGGCCAGGGCGGCACCCAGCTGATAGCCCAAGGTGATGCCGGTGTAGCGTACCCGGGTGCTGAAGATCTCGGAGGAGAGGGTCCCCAGCACGGCGGTGATGGGCGCCCAGAGCACACCAAAGCCGATGACGGTCGCGAGGGTGATGCCCCAGCCGGTGCGGGTGTCCAGCAGCATGAAGTAGGGAGCGATGAAGAGTGCCAGCGCCAGGATGCCGCCGATATAGACCACCTTGCGCCCCACCTTGTCGGACAGGGCTCCCATCAGGGGGATCATGCAGGTCGCCACCAGGGCCCCCAGCATGACCGCATGGAGTGCCACCCCCTTCTCATAGGCCAGGGAGTTGACCGCATAGCTCACCACGAAGGTGGAGAAGATGTAGAAGGGGGCCGTCTCCACCACCTTGAGACCGGCGGCGATCAGCACCTCCCGCCAGTGGTGACGCAGGGTCTCCAGCAGCGGTACCTTGGCCACGTTGCCACTGGCCTTGGCCTGCTTGAACTCGGGGGTCTCGTCCAGCCCGTGCCGGATCCACAGACCCACGAACACCAGGCCCGCGCTCAGCAGGAAGGGCACTCGCCAGCCCCAGGAGAGGAACTGATCCTCCGGCAGCATGGCCATCAGGCTCACCGCCAGGGTCGCCAGCAGCATGCCGATGGTCACCCCCACCTGGGGCACGCTGCCAAACAGTCCCTTGCGCTTGGGCGGGGCATACTCATAAGCCAGCAGCAGGGCACCACCCCATTCACCGCCGATCCCCATGCCCTGCACCACCCGCAGGGAGATGAGCAGTATGGGGGCCCAGACACCGATCTGCTCATAGGTGGGCAGACAGCCGATCAGCACGGTGGCGCCCCCCATCAGGGAGAGGGTGAGCACCAGCGTCTTCTTGCGGCCGATGCGATCGCCGATGTGGGCGAACAGCACGCCGCCGATGGGACGGATGAAGAAGGTCAGGGAGAAGGAGAGATAGGAGAGCATCAAGCCGACCACGGGGTCGAAGTTCGGGAAGAACAGCTTGTTGAACACCAGGGCCGCGGCCGTGCCGTAGAGGAAGTAGTCGAACCATTCGATGGAGCTGCCGGTCAAACTGGCGATCAGCGCCCGTTTTCGGGTCGCAGCCGTCTGTGGCTGCACCAGGGGTGTAGTCATCATTGTCTTCGTTCCTTGAAGTTTGTTGTCAGCGAGTCCCGGTGCACCACATCCATGAACCGGTTGCACCCAGGCTGCACATCTTAGCCAGCGGCAAAAAAAAGATGCAACCGAGATCCATCTCCCGGTTGCACCATTAACAATATTCACAATATAAGTTGTTAATAGTCTGTTTCAACAGATTAACATGCTAACAAGACAGCATTTTCCACCAGCAGGGTCGTCTAAAAGCGTCACTCAAACGAAACCTTGTAGCATAACCATTAAAAAATCTTGCTTGAAGGTTGCACCTGGTTGCACCATCATCTTCAAAATTTAACCATCCGGTAATATTGTTACCTTCTAGACACAGGAAGTCCCATGGCCACCACCACCCTTGGCGTTAAACTCGACGAAGCGACCCGCGACCGACTCAAGCAGGCCGCCCAGACCCTGGACCGCACCCCCCACTGGCTGATCAAGCAGGCGATCTTCACCTACCTGGAGCAGCTGGATCGCGGCCTGACTCCGCCCGAGCAGTCCGGGCTGGCTGCCGCCGCAGGGGACGAGCCGGTGGAAGCGCTGACCGAGCAGGGGATCCAGGTCTTCCTCGAGTTTGCCGAGAGCATCCTGCCGCAATCCGTGCTGCGCGCCGCCATTACCTCCGCCTATCGCCGCCCCGAGACCGAGGCCGTGCCCATGCTGCTGGAGCAGGCTCGTCTGCCCAAAGAGAAGGCCGAGGCGACCCAGAAGCTCGCCATGAGCATCGCCGAGAAGCTGCGCAACCAGAAGAGTGCCAGCGGCCGTCAGGGTCTGGTGCAGGGGCTGCTGCAGGAGTTCTCCCTCTCCTCCCAGGAAGGGGTGGCCCTGATGTGTCTGGCGGAGGCGCTGCTGCGCATTCCGGACAAGGCGACCCGTGACGCCCTCATTCGCGACAAGATCAGCGGTGGCAACTGGAGCCAGCATCTGGGCAACAGCACCTCCCTGTTCGTCAATGCCGCCTCCTGGGGCCTGCTCATCACCGGCAAGCTGGTGGCCACCCATAACGAGGCCGGCCTCAACACCTCCCTCAAGGGCCTGATCGGCAAGGGCGGCGAACCGCTCATCCGCAAGGGGGTCGACATGGCCATGCGGCTGATGGGGGAGCAGTTCGTCACCGGCGAGACCATAGCCCAGGCACTGGCCAACGCCGGCACCATGGAGACCAAGGGCTTCCGCTACTCCTACGACATGCTGGGGGAAGCGGCCCTGACCGAGGAGGATGCCAAGCGTTATCTGGCTTCCTACGAGCAGGCCATCCACGCCATCGGCAAGGCCTCCCACGGCCGCGGCATCTACGAGGGCCCGGGCATCTCCATCAAGCTCTCCGCCCTGCACCCGCGCTACAGCCGTGCCCAGTACGACCGGGTGATAGAGGAGCTCTACCCCACCCTGCTCTCCCTGACCCAGCTCGCCAAGCAGTACGACATCGGCATCAACATCGACGCCGAGGAGGCCGATCGGCTGGAGATCTCGCTGGATCTGCTGGAGAAGCTCTGTTTCGATCCTTCCCTCGCCGACTGGAACGGTATCGGCTTCGTCATTCAGGCCTATCAGAAGCGCTGCCCCTATGTGATCGACTACGTCATCGATCTCGCCAAGCGCAGCCGTCATCGCCTGATGATCCGCCTGGTGAAGGGCGCCTACTGGGACAGCGAGATCAAGCTGGCTCAGGTCAACGGTCTGGAAGGCTATCCGGTCTATACCCGCAAGCCCTATACCGATGTCTCCTATCTGGCCTGCGCCCGCAAGCTGCTGGCGGTGCCGGAATCCATCTATCCCCAGTTCGCCACCCACAACGCCCACTCCCTGTCGGCCATCTATCAGCTCGCCGGGAAAAACTACTACCCTGGCCAGTACGAGTTCCAGTGCCTGCACGGCATGGGTGAGCCGCTCTATGAACAGGTGGTCGGCAAGGTTGCCGACGGCAAACTGGGCCGCCCCTGCCGCATCTATGCACCGGTCGGCAGCCATGAGACCCTGCTCGCCTACCTGGTGCGCCGTCTGCTGGAGAACGGGGCCAACACCTCCTTCGTCAACCGCATCGCGGACAACAACATCTCCCTGGCGGATCTGGTACAGGATCCGGTGCAGCAGATCGAACAGATGGCCGCCCGCGAAGGCGCCCTCGGCCTGCCGCACCCGCGCATCCCCCTGCCCCGCGAACTCTATGGCGAGGCGCGCCCGAACTCCGAAGGGCTGGATCTGGCGAATGAACATCGCCTGGGCTCCCTCTCCGCCGCCCTGCTCGCCAGCACCAACACCCGCTATCAAGCCCTGCCCATGCTGGGTTGTGAGACCCAGGCGACTGGCGAGTTCCAGCCCGTGATCAACCCGGCGGACCACAGAGACATCGTCGGTCAGGTGAGCGAGGCCAACGGCGAGCTGGTGGACAGTGCGCTCTCCTGCGCGCTCGCCAGCGGCCAGATCTGGCAATCCACCCCGCCTGCCGAACGGGCCGCCGTGCTGGAGCGCGCCGCCGATCTGATGGAATCCGAACTGCAACCCCTGATGGGCCTGCTGGTGCGGGAATCCGGCAAGACCTTCAGCAACGCCATCGCCGAAGTACGCGAGGCGGTAGACTTCCTGCGCTACTACGCCGCCCAGGCCCGCAACCACTTCGCCAACGACAGCCACAGGCCGCTTGGCCCCGTGGTCTGCATCAGCCCCTGGAACTTCCCGCTCGCCATCTTCAGCGGCCAGGTGTGTGCGGCGCTCGCCGCCGGCAATACGGTGCTGGCCAAGCCCGCCGAGCAAACCCCCCTCATCGCCGCCCAGGCGGTACGCATCCTGCTGGAAGCCGGGGTGCCCGCCGGTGCGGTGCAACTGCTGCCGGGCCGCGGTGAAACCGTGGGTGCGGCGCTGATTGCCGACGAGCGGGTACGCGGCGTCATGTTCACCGGCTCCACCGAGGTGGCGGGGATCATCTCCCGCAACCTGGCCGGTCGCCTCGACGCCCAGGGTCGCACCATCCCCCTCATCGCCGAGACCGGTGGCCAGAACGCCATGATCGTCGACTCCTCCGCCCTCACCGAGCAGGTGGTGATGGATGTCATCTCCTCGGCATTCGACAGCGCCGGTCAGCGCTGCTCCGCCCTGCGGGTGCTGTGCGTGCAGGACGACGTGGCGGATCGGGTGATCCGCATGCTCAAGGGCGCCATGGCCGAGTACAAGGTCGGCAACCCGGAGCACCTCGCCACCGATATCGGCCCGGTGATCGACGTCGAGGCCAAGGCCAACATCGAGCGACACATCAAGACCATGACCGACAAGGGTCGCAAGGTGCACCAGATCGCCCGTGCCCAGGGCGCCGATTACAGCCGCGGCACCTTCGTGCTGCCGACCCTGATCGAACTCGACAGCCTGGATGAGCTCGGCCGCGAAGTGTTCGGCCCCGTGCTGCACCTGGTGCGCTACCCACGGGCCAAGCTCGGTGAGCTGCTCACCCAGATCAACGGCAGCGGCTACGGCCTGACCCTGGGGGTGCACACCCGCATCGACGAGACCATCGCCCAGGTGGTGAACACCGCCCGGGTCGGCAATCTCTACGTGAACCGCAACATCGTCGGCGCCGTGGTCGGGGTACAACCCTTCGGTGGCGAAGGCCTCTCCGGCACCGGTCCCAAGGCGGGCGGCCCGCTCTACATGTACCGCCTGCTGGCCACTCGTCCGGACGATGCGGTGGCCAACCAGCTGCGTCAGGAAGCCGGTGCCGCCCCGCAGGCCGAGTCGCTCAAACCCGCCCTGCAGGCCCTGCGCAACTGGGCAGCCAAGCAGGAGAAGGCCCTGGTGCCCCTGTGCGATCGCTACGGCGAGCTGGCCCAGAGCGGCCGCACCCAGCTGCTGGTCGGCCCCACCGGCGAGCGCAACAGCTATAGCCTGCTGCCGCGGGAGCGGGTGCTCTGTCTGGCCGAAGACAAGGCGGATCTGCTGGCCCAGCTGGCGGCCTGTCTGGCGGTCGGGACCGAGGTGCTGTGGCAGGACGTTGCCCTGCACCGCACCCTCCATGGCAGCCTGCCGGCCGAGGTGCGCAGCCGCATCCAGCTGGTGGCGGACTGGGCCAACGGCGACACCGCCTTCGATGCCCTGCTGCATCACGGTGACTCGGATCAGCTGAGCGAGGTGAGCAAGCTCGCCGCTGCTCGTCCCGGCGCCATCGTCGGGGTGCACGGCCTGCACCGTGGCGAGATCGACATTCCGCTGGAGCGCCTGCTCATCGAGCACGCCCTCTCGGTCAACACCGCCGCCGCCGGTGGCAACGCCAGCCTGATGACCATCGGCTAAGCGCTGCACAGAACCTGAGAGCTCAAGCCCCGCTGACGCGGGGCTTTTTCATATCGACACCGCCATCACCAGAGCATAAAAAAGGCCGTCCCGATAAGGGCGGCCTTTTTTATGCTTCATCTCTCCTCAGGTGAAGAGAAAAATGCTGATGTCACTCTCTGCCCCTTCCCCCCTCGCGGGAGAAGGGTTGGGGATGAGGAGGAATAGTCTAGGCGTATTCCATGAACACACGAGACGTCAGCTTGGTGATGAGCTCATAAGGAATGGTGCCAATCTCCTCGGCCACCCGCTCCACCGGCAGTCCCTCACCCCAGAGCACGGCCTCGTCGCCGGCCTTGTCGGTGGCACCCGGGCCGAGATCCACCGTGGTCATGTCCATGGAGACCCGGCCCACCAGGGGCACGATGCGGCCGTTGACCAGCACGGACGTGCCGTTGGGGGCCATGCGCGGGTAGCCGTCGCCGTAACCGATGGCGATGACCCCGAGCCGGGTGTCGCGCTCCGACACCCAGTTCGCGCCGTAGCCCACCGGCTCACCGGCCTTGTGATCCCGCACCGCAATAAGTTGTGTTTTGAGGGTCATCACGGGTTTGAGGTCATAATCCGCCGCCACTGTCTCCGGGAAGGGCGACACGCCATACAGGATGACCCCCGGGCGCACCCAGTCGCAGTGGGAATCGGGCCAGGCCAGGATCCCCGCCGAGTTGGCCATGGCCCGCTCGCCGGCCAAGTTGGCGGTGAGCTGGCTGAAGAGATCGATCTGCTCGCGGGTGGTGGCCTGTTCCAGCTCATCGGAGCGGCTGAAGTGGGTCATGATGTTGAACGGCTGCACCACGTTCTTGCATTGGCCCAGGCGCTCGATGAAGGCAGGCATCTCGTCTGCCCGCACCCCGAGCCGGTGCATGCCGGTGTCGAGCTTGAGCCAGGCCACCACGGGGGCCGGCAGCTCGGCCTGCTCCAGGGCTTCGAGTTGCTCCCAGGTGTGCACGGCGGTCTGCAGGTTGTTGGCCGCCAGCACCGGCAAATCGGCGGCGCTGAAGAAGCCCTCCAGCAGCACGATGGGCTTGACCACGGCGCAGGAGCGCAGCATCAGCGCCTCCTCGATGCGGGCCACCGCGTAGGCGTCCGCATCCACCAGGGTGCGGGCGACCGGCAGCAGACCGTGACCATAGGCGTTGGCCTTGACCACGGCGATGATCTTGCAGGAGGGGGCGTGGCGCTTGACCACGGCGAGGTTGTGGCGCAGGGCCTGGGTATCGATTTGGGCTATAGCCGCTTTCATCTGTTTTCCCTTGAGGGCATGTGGCGCCTGGCGCCTGGCACCGGGGTGCCCGCCCTTGATAGTCATCGTCTAAGGCCGGACCGGCATAATTGTCGAACCGGGAAAACTGTGTCTTCTCATCTGGGAGCGGTTCGCTCCCGCTTAATAGTCGTCGTCAAACGCCGGGCCGGCATAATTGTCGAACCGGGAGAACTGACCCTGGAAGGTGAGGCGCACTCGTCCTATGGGGCCGTTACGCTGCTTGCCGATGATGATCTCGGCGATCCCCTTGTCGGGACTGTCGTCGTGATACACCTCGTCGCGGTAGATGAACATGATCAAGTCGGCATCCTGCTCGATGGAGCCCGATTCCCGCAGATCCGAGTTGACCGGGCGCTTGTCGGCCCGCTGTTCCAGGCTTCGGTTCAGCTGGGAGAGCGCCACCACGGGGCATTGCAGCTCCTTCGCCAGGGCCTTGAGGGAGCGGGAGATCTCGCCGATCTCCAGGGTCCGGTTGTCGGACAGGGCCGGCACCCGCATCAATTGCAGGTAGTCGATCATGATCATCGACAGGCCGCCATGCTCGCGGGCGATGCGCCGGGCGCGGGAGCGCACGTCGGTCGGGGTCAGGCCGGAGGCGTCGTCGATGTACATCTTGCCCTTCTCGAGCAGCAGTCCCATGGTGGAGGAGAGCCGCGCCCAATCCTCGTCGTCGAGCTGGCCGGTCCGCACCTTGGTCTGATCGATGCGCCCCACGGAGGCGAGCATACGCATGATGATCTGCTCCGAGGGCATTTCGAGGGAGAAGATCAGCACCGGTTTGTCGGCGGTGAGCGCCGCGTGCTCGCACAGGTTCATGGCGAACGTCGTCTTGCCCATGGAGGGACGGGCCGCGACTATGATGAGGTCCGAACGTTGCAGACCCGCAGTCATCTTGTCCAGATCCCCATAACCGCTGGAGACGCCGGTCACCCCGTTGTGGGGGGTCTTGAACAGCTCTTCGATCTTGTCGACCGTCTGCTCCAGGATGAGGTTCAGGGGTTGCGGCCCCTCGTTGGCGCTGGAGCGTTGCTCGGCAATCTGGAACACCTTGCTCTCGGCGAGATCCAGCAGATCCCCCGAGGTGCGGCCCTGGGGCTCGTAGCCTGCCTCGACGATCTCGTTGGCGACCGAGATCATCTCCCGTACCACGGCCCGCTCGCGCACGATTTCGGCGTAGGCGTTGATGTTGGCGGCGCTCGGGGTGTTCTTGGCGATCTCCACCAGATAGGCAAAACCACCCGACTCTTCCAGCTGCTCGGAGCGCTCCAGCTCCTCCTGCAGGGTGATGAGATCGATGGGGTTGCCCGCGTTGGAGAGACGGGTCATGGCCTGGAAGATGAGGCGGTGGGGACGGCTGTAGAAATCCTTGTCGATCACCCGCTCGGCCACCCGATCCCAGGCCTCGTTGTCCAGCATCAGGCCGCCCAGTACGGACTGTTCGGCCTCAAAGGAGTGGGGGGGAACTTTCAGCTGTTGTGTCTTGGCGTCTTTTTTCGCCGTCACTTGCTCTGCCATACACATAAAAACCGCAGCGGGAAGGGGACGGGAATTTTACAAAAGAAACCCCGCCATCGCGAGCGCTAATGCGCGCCATTCAAAGAGCCCGGCTATCTTTCCCCTCCTCCGGTTCAAGCCATGGCGGATTATCATCGCCCGTCGGGATGACTAATCGGGTTATCCCGTCACCGTCACAACACGATAAAGGGCCACACCAGGGTCTGATCCTGCCCCTTGGCTCTCGCCTTGTTGCGCAGTTTGCGTTCTTTGCGGCTCGGTCGTCTGTTTTTCATCCAGCTTCTCCTGTTGCCGTCCCGAGGGGACAATTCGTTCATGAATAATTCATGCCAAACGTGTTAATCATAGCCGCAAGCTGCAACACAAAAAGGGACAGGCAGCCTGCCATGCGCCTCGCTGAGCTTGCACAAGCAGAGCATGCCCCCATCCACATGAGAGTGAAAAGAGTCAAAATGAAAAAGATGCTGACCCTGTTTGCCGTGATCCTGGCCATTGGCCTCGGGGCACCCATCGCTGAAGCCAAGAAGTTTGGCGGCGGCAAATCCTTTGGCAAGAGCTACAAGACGGCGCCGGCACAACCGGCTCCAGCCGCAGCACCAGTGAACGGCAAGAACCCGACCCTGGCTGCGGCCCCCAAGAAGAGCGGCATGATGGGCGGCCTGCTGGGTGGCCTGCTGGCCGGCGGCCTGTTCGCCTACCTGCTGGGCAGCGGCGCCTTCGAAGGCCTTCAAGGCATGGACATGCTGTTGATCGCCCTGCTGGCCCTGGGTGGCGTCTTCCTGTTCCGCGCCCTGCGCAAGAGCAAAGCGGCGACGGCCCAGCCACAGGCCGCCTATGCGGGCTACCACCCCCCCCAGGCCCCGCAGCAGTTTGAGCAGAGCCACAGCGCCCCGCAGGCGACCGGCTTCGCCGACAGCGACGTGCCCTTCCGTCTGCCCCCGGGCTTTGACATGAACGGCTTCCTGTCCGGCGCCCGCGATCACTATCGCACCCTGCAAGAGGCGTGGAACAAGAACGATCTGGAGAAGGTACGCGAGTACGTGAGCCCGGAACTGTTCGAGAACCTCAAGGCCGAGCGCGCCGAACTGACCGGTGAGCAGCATACCGAAGTGATGTATGTGGACACCCAGCTGGTGCGTGCCGACTACGGTAGCGACTGGGCCCAGGTCAGCGTGCGCTTCAGCGGCCGCTACATGGACCGCCAGGAGAACGTCGAGGAGGACATCAAGGAGGTGTGGCACCTCGAGCGTGACCTCGCCAAGGACAATGCCCCCTGGCACATCGTCGGGATCGAGCAGCTGTAAGGCTCTCCCTTCAGGAAATATAAAAGGCGACCTCAGGGTCGCCTTTTTACTGCTTGTCCATCCATGGGATCATGTCGCCCACATTGGCCAATTGACCATGGTTCGTCCACGCAGATGGGCTTCACACTATTCGCTAGACCAAAAAAACCGGGGCCAAGGCCCCGGTTTTGGCTTCAACGATGATCAGTTACCCATGATCTCCTGGCCACAGTTGTTGGTGTTGGCCGGGTTGACCGTATTGTTGATGAAGGTCACTTCACCCGCAGGCAGGTAGTCAGCGGCATGGACGTTCTGCTTGGCTTCCAGATACTCTTTCAGCACACCCGCATCGACCAGGCCAGCATTGATGGTGTTGATGACAGGATACTTGTCGCCACCCGCCGCACTGAAGCTCGGGATGGCAAAGCTGTAGGTTGCATTGGCATCGAAGGCCTTGCCACCGATGGAGGCAATGGTGACGCTCTTGGCACCACAATTGACTTCCATGTTGATGCCGCCAAATTGGGGATAGCCACCGCTGGTCAAGGTCGCGACCTGACCAAGGTAACCGACAAGCTCGGCACCCTTCATGGTTGCTTTGTTAACTGTGTTACCGAAGGGGTGAACGGTGAGCACGTCGCGGTAGGTAATATCGCCGATCTGTATGGACGCACGCACACCGCCCGAGTTCACGATACCAAAATCGGCACCCAGCTTTTCGGCTGTGGCCGTAGTAATAAGCCGTCCCAGGTTGGTTTGCATATAACGAACATTTTTACGCTCCCCCAGCAGGAGGTCATCGGTGGAGGCAATTTTTACGCCTAACTCGGCCTCTCCCTTCTCCTGGAATACTTGCAAGGTGGAGTAAAGTTCAGGGTCCTTGATAATTTCGTCCTGAATAAACTGCACATTGTTATTGGTGTCTTTAATTACCACGTTCTTGGCATCACGCTTGACCAGATTGACCGGGATGAGTTCATAGCTGGTCAGGGTCAGCTTGCCATTCTGGTAGTCAAACTGGGCGCGACCCACATACTTGCCCCACTCGTGGGCCTGCATGATCCAGGTGCCGTTCTGTTGATCCGGCAGGCAGTCGTCCCCCGGCTGGAAGCTGGCGTACTTGTCCGGAGTGCCCGGCTCCATGCAGACCGGGTTCTGGGAGTGACCACCAATGATGGCGTCCAGGGTGCCGGCCGGCAGCGCGCGGGCCATCTCCACATCACCGGGAGCATTGCTGCCGTGCTGGCCATCTGCGTAGTGGCCCATGTGGGTGATGGCGAAGACCAGGTTCGCTTCCTTGTTGCTGCGGATCTGCTGACCCAGCTTTGCCGCTTCCGTGGTCGGATCCCGGAACTCCAGGGTCTTGACGTTGTTCGGATCCACCAGCTGGGCGGTATCTTCCGTGGTCAGGCCCAGCACGGCGACCTTGAGGCCGTTGTCCAGCTTGAACACCTTGTAGGGGTCGAAGTAGTGCTTGCCGCTGGCCTTGTCATAGATGTTGGCAGACAGCATGGGGAACTTGGCCCACTCACGCTGTTTCTCGAGGACGCTCAAGGGGTTGTCGAACTCGTGATTGCCCACGGCCATGGCATCGTAGCGAATGCTGTTCATGCCGATGAAGTCGGGCTCGGCATCCTGCAGATCGGACTCAGGTACACCTGTATTCACATCCCCACCTGAGAGCACCAGCACCTCGCTGCCCGCGGCCTTGGCCTCGGCACGCAGCCGCTCGACCAGGGTCTTCTGGGCGGCCATGCCATATTCACCATCGACGTTATGCCAGAAACGGCCGTGGGTATCATTGGTGTGCAGGACGGTCAGTTTGCAGACATTTTCGGTACAGGGGGCGACACTTTCATTCTTGGAGGAATTGCAACCACTCAGAGCGGCGAGCACAGCCAGTGCGACACTTCCTTTGACTAATTTATAATTCATTTCCATATCACCTTGTTATTTTGTTATTGGACGACCCATGCCTTGGGTCGGGCGGTAATATAACAAACAACCTGTGACGGTTTTTCATCGGCGACTCACAAATTGCGCTAAATGTGATCCTTCGCGCAACCTGTTCTCCTGTCGAAATATCTCCCCGCGCTCTCACCCGATTCACCGCCATTTCACCGATCCGGATGGCAGCCATGGCTGCACAGGTTATGGCATAATTCCCCCCAATCGATGCCAAGGAGTGCCGTGAATGGCCAAGTACGACAAGATTTCCCCCGAGACCCAGCAAGAGGCGATGAAGATCGCCCGCGCCAACCAGAGGCCAGGTCAGACCAAGGAGCAGACCCAACTGATCGCCCAGGGGATCCAGAAGGGCATAGACGAATACAAGAAGCAGATGAAGGCCCGCGCCCGCGAGGCCAGCCGCCAGAAGAAGCTGCAGGCCAAGGCGAAATCGCAACCACAGGGCGAGCATGAGGAAGAGAGCGAAGTCGAGATCATCGAGATCCGCCGCCAACATCCCCTGCCCTGGGTGCTGCTGGGGCTGAGCTGGCTGACCTTCGCCTGTGGCTGGTACTGGCTGCGCTGAGCCGCTCGCAAACCTTTGCCCTGGGATCGGCTTCACAGCCCGGGGCATGGATGCTGGTCATCCCTGACTCTCGCTGATTACACTCGCCGCCCATCGTCTGGAGAAGCTTTCACATGAACCCGGCCCCCCTCTATCTGCTGGCCCCCCTGGTGCTGTTCATCGTCACCCTGGTGCTCTATCGCATCTCGCCCCTGCGGGCCGTCGCCTCTGGCAGCGCACGCTGGTTTATCCTGCCCGCGTTTACCCTCTTCATCCTGCTAATCGTCATCAATGGCGCGGCCGATCCTGCCCAGCGCAGCCCCGGCTTTCACTGGCTGATGCCGGGGCTCGGCTTTGCGCTGAGCCTGTTCCCGGCCTTGCCCAAGGCGCTGGTGCCCCGACTCGCCATCAAGGAAGGCGCCTTCGCCGCCCTCGGCCTGATGCTGATGAGCTTGGCCATGGTGTATTGATGCAGGCCGTGATCGGCCTGTGACGGAACAGGAGGCGCTCTGTGGCGGGCGCCTCTTGTACAAACAATGGCCTGCGGGCATCTTGGTGGCAGGAATGCTCGCCAGGAGGCCAGATGACCAACCCGCCCGACTTCATGACCCTGTGGGATTATCAGGATCCCGCCGCCAGCGCTGAGCGCTTTCATGCCCTTCTTCCCGAGGCTCGCGCCGCCGATCTGCAGTACGAGCTTGAGTTGCTGACCCAGATAGCCCGCACCCACTCCCTGCGACGCCAGTTTGCCGAGGCGCACCAGCTGCTCGACGAGCTAGAACCCCGCCTCACGACTGCCACCCCGCGAGCCCGTCTTCGCGCCCTGCTGGAGCGCGGCCGCACCTTCAACTCCGCCGGTGACAAGGCCAGTGCCAGGACGTTGTTTGAACAGGCCTGGCAGCTGGGTCTCAAACAGGGTGAGGATCACCTGGCCATAGATGCGGCCCATATGGTAGCCATCGCCGCCCCGCTGGAGGAGCAGAGCCGCTGGCACCAGCTGGCGATGACCCTGGCCGAGCGCAGCCAGGACGAGCGGGCCCGGGGCTGGCTGCCGAGCCTTTACAACAATCAGGGCTGGACCCTGTTCGAGCTGGGACGCCTGACGGAGGCCAGAGCCAGTCAGCAGAAATGCCTGGCCTGGCACGAGCAGCACAACAACCAGGCCAAGGCCTTTATCGCCCGCTGGAGTCTGGCGCGCCTCACCCGGGCGCAAGGGCTGCACGAGCAGGCGATGGGAGAGCTGAAGCAGTTGCAGGCCGACATGGCCGCCGCCAAAGTCCCCGAGGATGGCTATCTGTTTGAGGAGTTGGGGGAGAATGCGCTGGCGCTGGATGATCCGGCCACGGCCGAGTATTTCGCCCGCGCCTGGTTCCTGCTGTCCCAGGATGGTTGGCTGCAGGCCAACGAGGCCGAGCGGCTGGGGGGGGGGCACCGCCGCGGCCCCAAACCTGGCGCACCCCCAAATAAAAAAGCCGGGGGGGGGGGCCGCC
>NZ_JBSTYK010000024.1:0-44107 GCF_054052485.1 Aeromonas intestinalis | reverse complement strand
TCAAGCCTTATTTTAAAAGGCTTTTCGAGGCACCGACCGGGGTTGTTTGCGTTGCCGCTTGCCCTGTCGATGGAGGCGCATTATAGGGAGCAGAATTCTGCTGGCAACCCCTTTACCACAATAAATCGTCAAAAATACGCATTTAGTTAGTTATTCATAATGAAGCACAGTTTTTATACAAACTTATCCACAGATAAGGGCGCAAATTGCTAGAATGGCCGAAAACAAGGAGGCCAAGATGGACTTGCGACTGAGATCTTACAAAGGAAAGCGCCCGCAACTGGGCAAACGGGTATATGTCGATCCCTTCGCCACCCTGGTGGGAGATATCACACTCGGCGACGATGCCAGCATCTGGCCCCTGGTAGCAGCCCGGGGGGACGTGAACCACATCCGCATAGGGGCCCGCAGCAATGTGCAGGATGGCACCGTGTTGCACCTCAGCCGAAAGAGTGCCAGCAACCCCAATGGTTATCCGCTGCTGATCGGCGAGGATGTCACCGTGGGCCACAAGGCCATGCTGCACGGCTGCACCATAGGGAACAGAGTCCTGGTCGGCATGGGCGCCATACTGCTAGACGGGGTCATCGTCGAAGATGATGTCATGATAGGGGCCGGCAGTCTGGTGCCGCCGGGCAAGCGCCTGGAATCCGGCTTCCTCTATATGGGCAACCCGGTCAAGCAGGCCCGCCCCCTCAAGCCTATCGAACTGGCCTTTCTGAAAACCTCGGCCGACAACTATGTGCTGCTCAAGGACGAGTATCTGCAAGAAGCAGAATGAGGAAGGGAAAGCTGAAAACAAGAAGCCCGGCAAGTGCCGGGCTTCTTCTATATACATTGCCGTCGTGAGCAGAGGATCAGTGGGCCTGATCCCAGTTGTCACCCACCCCGGCTTCCACCACCAGGGGCACATGCAGGTCAGCAGCGGCGGACATCTTCTCCTTGATGATGGCGACGTACTCCTCCAGCTTCTCCTCGCGGATCTCGAACACCAGTTCATCGTGCACCTGCATCAGCATATGGATGGAGCCATCGGTGATGCCCTGGATCCAGCCATCCACACCGATCATGGCACGCTTGATGATGTCGGCGGCCGTGCCCTGCATGGGGGCGTTGATCGCCGCCCGCTCGGCGCCCTTGCGCAGACCGGCGTTGCGGGACTTGATGTCCGGCAGGTAGAGGCGACGACCAAACAGGGTCTCGACGTAGCCCTGTGCTTCCGCTTGCTGGCGGGTGCGCTCCATGTAGTCGAGCACGCCCGGGTAGCGCTCGAAGTAGAGATCCATGTATTTCTGCGCCTCGGCACGGCCGATCCCCAGCTGCTTGGCGAGGCCGAAGGCGCTCATGCCATAGATGAGACCGAAGTTGATCGCCTTGGCGCTGCGGCGCATATCGGTGGTGACCGCATCCAGTGCGACGCCAAATACCTCGGCGGCGGTCGCCTTGTGGATGTCCTTGCCCTCGGCGAAGGCGGTCAGCAGCCCCTTGTCACCGGAGAGGTGAGCCATGATGCGCAGCTCGATCTGGGAGTAATCCGCCGCCACCAGCTTGTAGCCAGCACTCGGGATGAAGGCCTGCCGAATGCGCCGCCCTTGCTCGTTGCGCACCGGGATGTTCTGCAGGTTGGGATCGGTGGACGAGAGTCGGCCGGTTGCCGCCACCGCCTGGTGATAGGAGGTATGCACCCGCCCGGTCTGGGGCTTGATCATCAGCGGCAGCTTGTCGGTATAGGTGGATTTGAGCTTGGCGAGGCCGCGGTGCTCCATCAGCAGTTGCGGCAGCTCATAAGTCTCCGCCAGCTCGGCCAGCACCTCTTCCGCCGTGGAAGGGGCGCCCTTGGGGGTCTTCTTGATGATGGGGAGCCCCAGCTTGACGAACAGGATCTCGCCGAGTTGCTTGGGGGAAGAGAGGTTGAACTCCTGCCCCGCCAGTTCGTGAGCCTGGCGCTCCAGTTCCCCCAGTCGCACCTCTATCTCCTGGCTCTGCTGGTGCAGCAGCTTGGGATCTATGGTGGTCCCCATCAGCTCCATTCTCGCCAACACGGGCAGCAGGGGCAGTTCGATCTCGGTGAATACCTTGGCAAGTTCCGGCAGTTTGCTCAGGTTGCCCCACAGGGTCTGATGCAGACGCAGGGTGATGTCGGCATCTTCCGCCGCGTAGGGAGCCGCCTGCTCCAGTTCAATCTGGTTGAAGGTAAGCTGCTTGGCCCCCTTGCCGGCGATCTCCTCGAAGGAGATGGTCTCCACGCCGAGGTACTTGCTGGCCAGGGAATCCATGTCGTGACGGCTGGCGGTGGAGTTCAGCACATAGGACTCGAGCATGGTATCAAACGCGATACCCTGCAGATCGATACCGTGATTCTTCAGCACGTTGCGATCGTACTTGAGGTTCTGGCCAACCTTTAGCAGCGAAGGGTCTTCCAGCAGCGGCTTGAGCTTGCCGAGCACCAGCGCTTCACTCAGCTGAGCCGGCGCGCCCAGGTAATCGTGGCCGAACGGCACATAGGCCGCCTTGCCCGGTTCGATGGCGAACGACACGCCAACCACCCGCGCCTCCATGTAATCCAGACTGGTGGTCTCGGTGTCGAAGGCAAACAGCGGGGCGACCTTGAGGCGCGCCAGCCAATCATCGAACTCGGCTTCGTCCAGAATGCAGCGATAGTCGGTCTCGATGGTAGCAGCTGGGGCAGCCTCTTCATCCACCGCGTCCTGGCCAGCACTCGCACTGGCCCCCTCATCACCGGACTCCAGCTCCTTGATCAGGTTGCGCAGCTCGTATTCGCGGTAGACCGCCAGCAGGGACTCCTTGTCGATGGGGCCCAGTTGCAGTTGCTCCAGTTGCTGCTCCAGCTCGACGTCGGTCTTGATGGTCGCCAGCAGATAGGAGAGGCGCACCTGCTCCTCCTGCTCGCGGAACTTGTCCGCAAACGCCTTGGAACCGCGAAAGCCCAGTGCCGCCACCTTGTCCAGATTGGCGGCGATCTCGTCGATGCTGCCTATCCCCTGCAGCAGGGCCAGGGCCGTCTTCTCCCCTACCCCCGTCATGCCGGGAATGTTGTCCACCTTGTCTCCCATCAGGGCCAGGTAATCGATGATAAGCTCGGGCGGCACGCCGAACTTCTCGATCACCCCTTCCCGATCCGTGGTCACGTCCTTCATGGTGTCGATCAGGGTGACATGGTCGGAGACCAGCTGCGCCATGTCCTTGTCCCCCGTGCTGATGAGCACCGGCAGCTTCTTCTCGGTGGCCTGACGAGCCAGGGTACCGATCACGTCGTCCGCTTCGACCCCTTCCACCATCAGGAAGGGGAAGCCCATGGCCTTGATCATCTGGTGGATGGGGGCGACCTGGCTGCGCAGATCGTCCGGCATGCTGGCACGGGTCGCCTTGTACTCGGGGTAGATGTCGTCGCGGAAGGTCTTGCCCTTGGCGTCGAACACCACGGCCACGTGGCTATCGGGATATTGCTTGCGCAGGCTGCGCATCATGTTCGCCATCACCCGGACGGCGCCGCTTGGCAGCCCGGTCGATGTGCGCAGATCGGCCTGCTGGGAGGCGAAGAAGGCGCGATAGAGGTAAGAAGAGCCGTCGACCAGGATGAGGGGATTGCTAGAGGCCATGAAAATAGTCCTGCCAAGAATAAACAGTCGCTAGGATGCCACAGGGCCCGCGGCACACCAAGGGGCGTACAAGCATGCTTTCGGGTCGGGCGCGAGCACTTTTTCTGTGGATAACTCTGTGTTCAAAATTGCAGGGTTGCCGTTCCCACAGTGATAAAGCTGTGAAAAACAAAACAAAAACATAATAAAAACAATGAAATGCAATCACGCACCGAGAGCATCATTTCGTTAAGATGATCTCGATCAATGTGGAAAAAATTTCAAGGGGGTCAGTACGGCAGGATCCAAAACGAAACAATCCTAGCACAGCGGGATGACTTGACCAGCGAGAGGCAAGGGATAACCATACAAAAAACCAACAATCTACCCTGGCTCACATTTTCATCAATAAAGGAGTTCACCATGAAAAAAGTGGCAGTGATCTTGAGTGGCTGCGGCGTCTTCGACGGGAGCGAGATCCATGAGGCCGTCATCAGCCTGCTGGCGCTGGCCCGCCAGGGGGCCCAGGTCCAGTGCTTCGCGCCGAACATCCCCCAGTTGCATGTCATCAACCACCTGACCGGCGAGGTGAGCGAAGGGGAGAGCCGCAACGTGCTGATCGAGGCGGCCCGCATCTGCCGTGGGCAGATCAAGGACGTGGCCGAGCTGGATGCGGCGGACTATGACGCCCTGCTGGTACCGGGTGGCTTCGGCGCCGCCAAGAATCTGTGCGATCTCGCCATCCAGGGGGCGGACTGCCGGATCCAGCCGGACGTGCTCAAGGCCTGCCAGAGCTTCGCCAGGGCCCGCAAACCCGCAGCCTACATCTGCATAGCGCCGGCCATGATCCCGCTCATCTACGGTGCCGGCGCCCTGGCTACCATAGGCAATGACGCGGGCACCGCCGATGCCATCGAGGCCATGGGCGGCAAGCATCTCGCCTGCCCGGTCAGCGAGTTCGTGGTGGACGAGACCCACAGGGTAATCTCGACCCCCGCCTACATGCTGGCCCAGAACATAGTGGAGGCCGCCGATGGCATCGAGAAGACGGTCAAGCGGCTGCTGACCCTGTAACCGCTCACCCTGCGACAGTCTGTCATAAAACAAAAAGGCCGCTCATGAAGCGGCCTTTTTCGTGTTTGTCAGCAGAAACTGCCAGATTAGATGGCTTCGCCCATCTGATCCATCTTGCCCAGCAGGGCGCGCAGACGCTCTTGCCATGCAACGTGCTCGTTGCGCAGCTGATGGTTCTCGTCTTGCAGCTTGCTATTCTGCTCTTTCAGCTCGTCCAGCTCCATCTTCAGCAGGGAGATGTTGTCGACGGCGGATTGGACTTTGGATTCGAGTTGCTCAAGGACTTCTAGTGACATATGTGCATACCTGTTTGTTCAATTGCGATGCCCCGACGCGGGCGATTCAAGCGCGTGAGATGAGCATACCCCGATGCGCTCGACACAAACAAGACGGCGCGCCGGAAAATGCGCCCTCCATCCCCGTATTGCCTAAATATGCGTCTGTTTTTCTCGCAGGCAGCATGAACAGCGGGTCAGGATAAGGGAAGCAGCACAACAACGCGGTGAAACACGGGATCGGGCAGCGTCTCATCTCACCGCAATCCTCACCCATTCAGGGCGATGAAGCCCCCCATCAACAGGCAGGCGACCCCGTACATCAACAGGCCGTAGAGCAGGTTCCAGCGTAGCAGCAGACCGGCACTCAGGTTGTAGCGCGATGCCAGAGCCAGGTTGGATCCGGACAACGGGCTGGTGCCGGTGGCGAGCCCCCAGCCGAGCAGGAAGCACATGCCGAGCAGGCTGGGATCCGGCGAGAGGGGCCACAGCAGGGGCGCCACCCCGGAGATGCTGATGAGGGGGTGAACGCCGACGATGGCCACCAGGAAGATCAGCAGCAGGGTCAGGCTCGCCTCCAGCCAGCCGAAGTGATTGAACAGCGGCAGGCCGTGGCCACCCCCGAGATCCAGCACCGAGAGCGCGCTGTTGATCCCCGCCGCCAAGAGGCCCGCCCCGAGGAACAGCACCAGCTGGCCGCCGATGGCGGGGAAGCGCTCCACCACCTGGCGCTTGAGGGCGGCCCCGCGCCCGGCGCTTGGCATGAACAGCAGCGCCAGCAGGGGTGCCACCAGGGCGATCACCGCGAGTATGCTGAGGCTCGGCCAGAACTGGTGCACCAGCAACACCAGCAGCGCCAGGGTCACCGGCAGCCCGAGCGTCTGCAGCCGCAGCGGGTAACCGGCAAAGTCCGCCACCCCGAGTCGCTCCACCTGCCAGGCGGTCAGTCCCATGGCCAGCAGGGCAGCCAGGATACCGAATGGCAATATGCTGGCCAGTTTCAAACCGGGGGCATAGGTGAGCGCCACCGCCATGGCGACGAAGAAGGGGGACCAGAAGGCGGCGGCGCAGAAGATCCGGCTCAGCACCATCACCTGGCGCCGCTCCAGGGTACCGTTTTTCTCCAGCCGATCGCCGATGATGAAGAGCACCGAGAGGTTGATGACGGCACCGAGCAGATTGAGGCTCGCCATGGTGCTCCACAGCCCCTTTCGCCCGGACCAGGAGGTGGTGCCGGTCAGCAGGCCCGAGGTGGCGAGGTTGAGGGTGCTGACGGCGGCGAACATGGTGAGCATGTTGATGTTGGGAAGCAGCCAGTCCCCGGGACTGAGACTGGCCCCGCGCCACCAGGAGAACAGCAGCAGCAGGAGCGCCGCCCCATACAGGGCCAGGGCCTGACGCCGCGCGGCGCCCACCAGCCAGGGCCAGGTGAGCAGAGAGGCGGCCCAGGCGGCGATGGCGGCCGGCCAGGGGGAGAATCCCAGATAGAGGTGCAGCAGGTTGAGCAGCCACATCCCCAGGATCAGAAAACCTGACCAGCGCTTGACCATGCGTCCCTAGATGTTCTGATTCATGTCGAAGGAGGGTTTGTCACACTCCGGTCGGCCTACTATCTTGGCGGGGACGCCGGCGACCGTGGTATGAGGTGGCACGGGATTGATCACCACGCTGCCGGCTCCGATCTTGGCACCCACTCCCACCTCGATGTTGCCGAGCACCTTGGCCCCCGCCCCTATCATGACCCCTTCCCGGATCTTGGGGTGGCGATCGCCGCCCTCCTTGCCGGTTCCCCCCAGGGTCACGCTCTGCAGGATGGAGACGTCGTCCTCGATCACCGCCGTTTCGCCCACGACGATGCCGGTGGCGTGGTCAAACATGATCCCCTTGCCGATCCGTGCGGCCGGGTGTACGTCGACTCCGAACACCACGGAGATCTGGTTCTGCAAATACAGCGCGAGGGAGCGCCGCCCCTGGCGCCACAGCCAGTTGGCGACCCGGTAACCCTGCAGGGCGTGAAAGCCCTTGAGGTAGAGCAGCGGGGTGGAGAAGAGATCGACGGCGGGGTCGCGGTCCTGCACGGCGCAGATGTCCGCGGCCACCATGGCCAGCAGCTCGGGCTCGCTGCGCAGGGCCAGTTCGATCACCTCCCGCAGGGCGATGGCCGGCATGGTGGTGCTGTCGAGCTTGTTCGCCAGCTGGAAGCTGAGCGCCGAGCGCAGATCCCCGTGGTTGAGGATGGTGGAGTGGAAGAAGCTGGCCAGCATGGGCTCCTGAGTCGCCATGCACTGCGCTTCTTGCTGAATTTTTTGCCACGTTTGGGCAACCAGATCGTCCATGTTACAGCCTACTGTTGTTCAGGGTGAGAGCCTTTTTGTTCTTTTGTCAGCACCGAGATGGGGTCCATGTGAATGATCACATCCATCCGCTCAAATGACTGGCGCACGGCCAGCTCAGCCTCGTCGGCTATCTGATGAGCCTTGACCAGCGGCAGCTGATCATCCAGTTCCAGATGCAGTTGCGCGAAACGGGTCGGCCCGGATTGACGGGTACGCAGATCATGCACGCCATGTACCCCCTCAACGGCACAGCAGAGAGCCATTATTCTCGCTTGTTCCGCCTCTGGCAACTGACGATCGAGCAGGGCCTGCACCGATTCGTAGCCGATCTGGACTGCGCCCCACACCAGGAACAGGCCGATCAGGATGGCAAACAGGCCATCGGCCCAGAACCAGCCCTGCCCCGCCAGCACCAGGGCCAGCAAGACGCCGGCGTTGAGCAGCAGATCGGAGCGGTAATGCAGCATGTCGGCCTTGATGGCCACGCTGTTGGTGCGTGCCACCACCCAGCGCTGGAAGCTCACCAGCAGCAGGGTCAGCAGGATGGAGCCGCCGCTGACCCAGAGACCGGCCTCCAGCCGCTGCACCGGCACCTGATTGAGCAGTGAAGAGATGCCATGCATCATGAGCAGCAGGGCGGAGCCCGAGATGAAGGCCGACTGGATGAGGCCCGCCAGGGACTCCGCCTTGCCGTGGCCGAAGCGGTGCTCGTCATCCGCCGGCACCAGGGCATAGCGAATGGCGAACAGGTTGATGAGGGAGGCACTGACGTCCATGAAGGAGTCGGTGAGGGACGCCAGCAGGCTGGACGAGTCCGTCATCAGCCAGGCAACCAGCTTGCCGACGATCAGCAGGGTGGCGACGGTGACCGCCGCCATGCTGGCCAGGGTGACCCAGCGAGAATATTGTTGATGGCTCAAAACCGGCTTTCCTCTGGCGTGTAAAACCCTATTATACCCTGACACGAACGCCTGTTTGACGTTCAAAATCAACGGAGTGACTCCAGATGAACAAAATACTCCTGGTCGACGACGATCTCGAACTGACCCAGCTGCTGACCGAAATCCTGACCCTGGAAGGGTTCGAGGTGACGGTGGCCGAGGACGGCGAAGAGGGGCTGCAGCGGCTGGCGGAGCAGCGGTTCGATCTGGTGTTGCTGGATGTGATGATGCCGAGGCTCAACGGCTTCGCCATGCTGACCCGACTGCGCAAGCGTTATGAGACCCCGGTGCTGATGCTGACCGCCCGGGGAGACAGCCAGGACAGGGTCAACGGGCTGGAGGCCGGCGCCGACGACTACCTGGCCAAGCCGTTCGACGACCGGGAACTGCTGGCCCGGGTGCGGGCCATCCTGCGCCGCACCCAGAGCCCCCAGCCCCAGCGCGGCGCCCCGGACGAGCTGAGATTCATGGATCTGGTGCTGCAACCCGGCCTGCAGCAGGCCCGCTGCAATGACGAACTGCTGGAGCTCACCGCCACCGAGTTCGGCCTGCTGGAGTGTCTGCTGCGCAGCCCCGGCCAGATCGTCAGCAAGAATCTGCTGTCCGAACAAGTGCTTGGCAAGAAGCTCGAACCCTTCGATCGGGCCATCGACATGCACCTGAGCAACCTGCGCAAGAAGCTGCCGGAGCGGGCCGATGGCCAGCCCCGCTTCAAGACGGTGCGCGGGCGAGGCTACCTCTGGCTGGAGCAGGCATGACCACTCACCGCCCCTTTGGCGGACTCTCCACCCAGATTTTTCTCTGGTTCTGGTTCATGCTGCTGCTGGTTGTCGCTGCGGTAGTCATATTGCCCACCCTGGACCCGCGCAACATCATCCCCCTGCCCGAACACGAAGTGACCCGGATGAACAACAACCTGCGGGCACTGCAGGCGGGGGCGCCCCCCGAGCAGGATTTCGTGCTGATGCAGGCCATCGACGCCGCGGGGCTGCTGCCGGTGGACAACGTCTATCTGCGCGATGCCAGTGGCCAGATGCAGTCAACCGCCCAGCTCAGCAAGTTTGTCATCCGCTTCATGCTGGAATCGGACGACCCGGCCAAGCCCATGCTCGGCAGCGAACACGACAGGGCCATCGCCGGCCCCTTCCTGATGCACCATCACGGCCAGGACTATCACGTCTACTTCGGCCTCAACGTGGAAAACTCCTACCTCTTCTTGTTCATCCAGATCCTGGATCACCCCATCCAGATCCTCGGCATCGCCATGCTGGTCAGCACGCCGCTCTGCCTGCTGCTGGCCTGGCGGCTGACCCGCCCCCTGCTGCAGTTGCAGCAGTCCGTCTCCCAGCTGGCGGAGGGCAAGCTGGAGACCCGGATCCCCAACCTGGGGCGCCAGGACGAGATCGGCCAGCTGGCGGATCATGTCAGTCACATGGTGGATACCCTCAAGCGCATGATCCAGAAGCAGAAACAGCTGCTCTCCGACATCTCCCACGAGCTGCGCAGCCCCCTCACCCGCATCCAGCTCGCTCAGGCGCTGATCCGCCGCAAACAGGGTGACAGCAGCGAGCTGGCCAGGATCGAGGCGGAGATCGCCCGGCTCGACAAGCTGATCGGCGATCTGCTGGATCTCTCCCGGGTGCAGCAACACGTTGAGGCTCCGGTGGAGCTGCCGCTGGCGGATCTGCTGGAGCCCATCCTGGATGACGCCATGTTCGAGGCCAACCAGAACGGCAAGCAGCTAAGGCTGCCGCCCCTGCCGGAGGAGTCCATCCGGATGTGGCCAGAGCTGCTGGGCCGGGCACTGGAGAATCCCCTGCGCAACGCCCTCAAATATGCGCGGGAGTTCATCAAGGTGGACTGGTATCGGGAAGGTCGGGAGTGGGTGATGACCATTCGCGACGATGGTCCCGGGGTGCCGGTGGAGCAGCAGGATCAGCTGTTCCTGCCCTTCTTCCGGGTCGATGACGCCCGCAACGCCAAGACCGGCGGCACCGGGCTCGGGCTCGCCATCGCCGCCGAAGCCATCGCGCGGCACGGCGGCACCATCCGGGCCGGCACCAACCACCCGAACGGCCTGGTCATCACCATCCGCCTGCCCATGGCGTGACAATCCCTTTTCATCACGGCGGGCGCTGGGTATGCTGGCGCCCCTTATCGCCTCCCTCAGGATCCCGTCATGCTCGACATCGTGCTCTACCAGCCGGAAATCCCGCCCAATACCGGCAACATCATCCGTCTCTGTGCCAATACCGGCTACCGGTTGCACCTGATAGAGCCGCTGGGATTCGAGTGGGATGACAAGCGGGTGAAACGGGCGGGGCTCGACTATCACGAATTTGCCGAGGTGAAGCGCTGGCCGAGCTATGAGGCGTTTCTGGCGGCGGTCGCACCGACCCGGGTCTTCGCCTGTACCACCAAGGGGCGCACCGCCCACTCGGCGGTTCGGTTCGCCCTGGGGGACGCCCTGCTGTTCGGCCCCGAGAGCCGCGGCCTGCCCGCGGAGATCATCGAGAGCCTGCCGTTCGAGCAACGCCTGCGCATCCCCATGCTGCCCCAGAGCCGCAGCATGAACCTGGCCAACGCGGTATCCGTGTTCGTCTACGAGAGCTGGCGCCAGTTCGATTATCAGGGCGCGCTCTGAGTCGCTGCCTGCGGGCGCCGTCCCTCAGACCCGGCGCCCGGTCAATCCATCCGTTTGCCGACTAGGCTGATTGCACCGGCCGGACCTGCTCCAGCAAGCGGCCATCGCGCTCCAGCCGCCAGCACAGCCAGCCAAGGGTCAACCCCCGCCCCGTCATCAGCGCCGCCATGGCGGCCCACAAGGCCGCCACACCCCAGTCCTGGCACAGCCACCAGATGGGGAAGAAACCGGCAAACACCGCCACCAGCATGCTGTTTCGCATCTCCCGCGCCCGGGTCGCCCCGATGAAGACCCCGTCCAGCAGATAACACCAGACCGCCAGCAGCGGCATGACCACCAGCCAGGGCAGTTGGCGGTTTGCCTCGGCGATCACCGCCGGAATGTCGGTGATATGGGCGATGAGCTGTCCGCCCCCCAGGGCAAACGCCAGGGTGAAGCCCAGGGCGATCAGCCCGGCCCAACCCAGGTTGAGGGCGATGGCCTCTCGCAGCGCCTGCCGATCCCGCCGCCCGATGGCACGCCCCACCATGGCCTCCACCGCGTAGGCAAAACCATCCAGCCCGTAGGAGATGAGCATCAGGAAGTTGAGCAGCACCGCGTTGGCCGCCACCGCCACGTCCCCGAGCCGCGCCCCCTGCAGGGTCATGAAGGCGAAGCAGAGCTGCAGGCAGAGTGAACGGATGAAGATGTCCCGGTTCAGGCCGAGCAGGCGCCGCAGGGCGGGCCACTGACGCCAGCGTTGCCAGGCCCCGCGCCAGGTCTCTGTCGGCAGGTGGCGCAACCGACGGCTCACCAGCCAGAGCCCCAGCACCAGGGCGCCGTAATCGGCCAGCAGGGAGGCCGCCGCCACCCCTTTCACCTGCCAGCCCAGCCCCAGCACGAAGCCGGCATCCAGCACCATGTTGACCAGGTTGCTGAAGATGAGCAGCAGCATGGGGCTGCGGGCATCCTGCATGCCCAGCAGCCAGCCCATGATGACCAGGTTGCACAGGGCCGCCGGGGCGCTCCAGATCCGGATCGATACATATTCTCCGGCATGGAACTGCACCTCGGGCGAGCCACCACTCAGCGCGATGAGCGCCGGCAAAAAGGGCAGCAACAGCAACAGGAGCGCGGCACCGAGGGCGACCGCCAACCCCAGCGCCCGCGCCAGGGTATCCAGCTGCCCCTCGGCACTGCCTGCCCCCTGAGCCTGGGCAGTCAAGCCCGTGGTGGACATGCGCAGGAAGCCCAGCAGCCAGAACAGCAGGTTGATGAGAGTGGCACCGACCGAGACGCCACCGAGGAACCAGGCCTGGCCGAGGTGACCGATCACCCAGGTGTCCACCAGTCCCAGCAGCGGGGTGGTGACGTTGGAGAACACCATGGGCAGGGCCAGGGCAAAGACGGCGCGATGACGCCCGGGGTCACGAAGCCAGGGCGGGATCAGCATGCACAACCTCCGGCGGCAGGCATCACTCGCCGGCCAGTCGCACGATCCGGGTGAAATCGGACACCATGGTCGCCATCGACACATGGGGCACCTGGCCCTCCTGTGCCTGGGGGCGGAACACGGCCACCAGCTTGCCCGCCGGGCTTATCAGCACGATGGAGGCAGAGTGGTCGATCAGGTAGTCCTTGCTGTCGTGCTCCACGATGGAGTAGACGAGGCCCAGGTTGCGCACGAAGGGGAACAGATGATCGTGCTGCGCCGTCACCGCCTTGAACTCGGGCTGGAAGAAATCGACATACCCCTTGAGGCGGGCGCTGTCGTCCCGCTTGGGATCCGCCGAGACGAAGACCACCTGACTGCGCGGTGCTATCTGCTTCAACTCCGGATAGACGGCGCGCAGATCCGCCAGGGTGGTCGGGCAGATGTCCGGGCAATAGGTGTAGCCGAGAAACAGGAAGGTCCAGTGGCCATGCAGATTGGCCTCGGTGAAGGGTTCCCCATCCTCATCCACCAGGGTGAAGGGATTGATGTCCCGCCCCGCCGGATAGTAATTGGCCTGCTCCGGCTGGAGGGGCCGACTCCAGTAATAAATGACCATGATGCTAACGACCAGCAGCATGAACATCAGGGGATAACGGGGTTTCACCATATAAAATTTGCCTTGCCAGGGAGTTCAGCCAGGGGATCGGACCAAATCGAGGGTCATTGTAACCTGCCAGCCCCTGTCGCTGGCTACCCCAAGGTCTGAATAGGGGGTAGGACCCCATCCCGCTGGCGCGGTCACCAGGCCGTCCATCCCCACGCTTTGCCTCGGGCTTGCCCGAAAAACAGAAGCCCCACACAAGGTGGGGCCTGGAGCAAACGGGTGGTGATCACTCAGGGGCGCCACCGCTGCCGAACCTGGGGACGCCTGATGACGGCATGCAACGGGACGACAGGAGCTGTCCAGGGGGCATCCGGCAAGCCGATGTCGTGATGGCGACGAAACAGGCGCACCAGGCGGACTATCTTGTCCTTGGGGCACCCCAACCAGATGGTCCAGCCACTCCCCTTGTGATACACCCAGAGCGCGTAGAACCACGTCATCCGGCTGCCCTTGATGAAGCGGGTGATGGAAGATGCGGGGGCCGTCTCCGGACCCGGATCCCATGGTGAGCTTGAAGCCATACCTGTCCTCCTTGCGCAACAGGCTACGTCGAGCCGCCCCCTTGCCAGCGGCAAGCTGATGCAGGACCACGTACTGACGCTGTGGGTCGCTTCGAGACATGGACACTGACCACATCCGGGCGACTCTCCCTTCTATCCCGTGCCGCCCCAGCAGCATCGGCGTTGCATCCCTGCGGCCTTATCCCGGCCAGCTCAGGCAATCCTTCGGGGGATGGCGACCCCCTGAACCGCCAGCGCGAGGCGGACATACCCAAGGATATATCTGAAATGCCGACCCGGTGGCGACGGCGTGGTTTGAAGGCAACAAAAATGGCGAAGGTGGCGACAGATGCGGGGGAGACAGAAACGACGCGGCCTCCCGCAGGAGGCCGTCTGATGGCTGCCGAGATTACATCCAGTCGGCGTTGCGGATGACGCCGACCGCCAATCCCTCGATGGTGAGGTGCTGGCTGGCGAGATCCACCGAGATGGGGGAGAGCTCTTCGTTCTCCGGCAGCAGCCACACCTGGCTGCCCTTGCGCTGGAAGCGCTTGACGGTGACATCCTCATCGAGGCGGGCCACCACCACCTGGCCGTTGCGCACGTCCTGGGTCTTGTGCACCGCCAGCAGATCCCCGTCCATGATGCCGATGTTCTTCATGCTCATGCCCTGCACCCGCAGCAGGAAGTCTGCCCGTGGGTGGAACAGGGCGGGATCCACCTGATAGTGGCTCTCGATGTGCTCCTGGGCCAGGATGGGTTCGCCGGCGGCCACCTTGCCGATGAGGGGCAGACCACTCTCTTCCGGCGCCTCTTCCTCTTCGAGCAGCAGGCGGATGCCGCGAGAGGTGCCGGGCATGATCTCGATGACCCCTTTCTTGGCCAGGGCCTTCAAATGTTCCTCGGCCGCATTGGCCGACTTGAAACCAAGCTTCTGGGCAATCTCGGCACGAGTCGGCGGCATGCCGGTCTCGTTCATGTTCGCCTTGATAAGCTCCAGCACTTCAGCCTGGCGGGGAGTAAGGGGTTTCATAACATGGGCACCTGTCTTTTTATACAGCACACTGGCAGTATATACAGTGCTGGGGCCAAGGCAAGGCGTAGCTGATATTTGTCCCGTCTTCGTCGCACTTATTGCGGCAAATGACCCATTCTTGATCCTGTGCGCCACTCATCCTACCTCTCGGCGACAAGCCAGCGGTGATTTGTTATGCTCACGCCGCATTTTTTTGGAGAGCAGACACCCATGTCCATCGGACAGAACATTTCCAGAGCCATTCTGCAATGGCCGGTCAGCGGCTTGGTCAATCACAAGAGCCTGCCGGAAAACCCCATTACGGAACTGGACCTGGACCCGGCCAGACCCATTGTCTATGCCCTGAAAACCAGCTCGATCACCGACCTCTTGACCCTGCAGCAGTGCTGCGAGGATCTCGGTCTTCCCGGTCCCTTCACCCCGCTGGAACTGAACGGTCAGCTGCTGCCGCGCTATGTCTGTCTGGATCGCCCGCCTCCCCTGTTTGGCAAGCGCACCAAACCGCTGCCCTTCTTGCAAGAATTTCACCAGCTGCTGGATCTGCACAAGCAGGATCCGGCGCTGGACATCCAGGTCGTTCCCGTCACCCTGTTCTGGGGCCGCGGTCCGGGCCGGGAAGGGGAAGAGGCCTCCGGCTGGAACATCATCAGCAGCCTGGCACCGAACCGCCTCAAGAAGGCGCTGATTGTGATCCTCAAGGGCCGCGAGAACCTGGTGCGCTTCTCTCCGCCCCTCTCCCTGCGCTACATGGCGGACAAACACGGCACCGACGAGGCCATCGCCCACAAGCTGGCACGTGTGGCGCGTACCCACTTCAGCCGCCAGCAGCTCGCCGCCACCGGCCCCAAGCTGCCGAACCGCAACCTGCTGTTCAAGCAGTTGCTGGACTCCAGCGTGATCCAGCAGGCGATCGAGGAAGAGGCCGAGCGTGAGGGCATCAGCCTGGAAAAGGCGCAGAAACGCGCCCATGGCTACATGGACGAGATCGCCTCCGACTTCTCCTACCGGCTGATCCGCCTCGGCGAGAGCTTCCTCGGCTGGCTCTGGAACAAGCTCTACCGCGGCCTCTCGGTCAACGGCGCCGAACGGGTACGCCAGTTGGCCCAGGAGGGACACGAGATCGTCTACGTCCCCTGCCATCGCAGTCACATGGACTACCTGCTGCTCTCCTACGTCATCTACCACCAGGGCATGGTGCCGCCCCACATCGCGGCGGGCATCAACCTGAATTTCTGGCCGGCGGGCCCCATCTTCCGCCACGGCGGCGCCTTCTTCATCCGCCGCACCTTCAAGGGCAACCCCCTCTACAGCACCGTATTCCGTGAATACCTGAACCTGCTGTTCGCCAAGGGCTACTCGGTGGAGTTCTTCACCGAAGGGGGGCGCTCACGCACCGGTCGCCTGCTGCCCCCCAAGACCGGCATGCTGGCCATGACCCTGCAGGCCATGATGCGCGGGCTGGACAGGCCGGTGACCCTGGTCCCCGTCTATCTGGGCTACGAGCACGTGATGGAGGTGAACACCTATCACAACGAGCTCAAGGGCAGCCGCAAGGAAAAGGAGAGCTTCCTGCAGGTGCTCGGCATCCTGCGCAAGCTGCGCAACTACGGCCGCGGTTTCGTCAACTTCGGCGAACCGCTGACCCTCAACAGCTATCTCGGTGAGCATGTTCCGAACTGGAAGGAGAGCATCGGCAAGGAAGAGCGCCCGGAATGGATGGCCCCCACCGTCAACCAGCTGGCCGAGCTTCTGATGACCCGCATCAACGACGCCGCCGCCGTCAACGGCCTGACCCTGAGCGCCCTGGCCCTGCTGGCCGCCGAACGCCACGCCCTGACCCGGGACGAGCTGCAGGCCCAGATCAACACCTATCTGGACCTGCTCAAGCAGGTGCCCTACAGCCCCCAGAGCACCATGCCGGACGAGGATGCCAAGACCCTGCTGGATCAGGCGATGGAGCTCAACAAGTTCGAGGTGAGCGAGGACAAGCTCGGCCAGATAGTCAGCCTGGATCGCTATCAGGCCATCCTGCTGACCTACTATCGCAACAACATACTGCACCTGTTCGCCCTGCCTTCCCTGGTGGCGGCCTTGATCGAACGCTGCGAGGGCATAAGCCGCAGCGAGATCGTCGCCCGCTGCATCGACATCTATCCGCTGCTCAAGACGGAGCTGTTCCTGCGCTATGGCGAGGAGGAGCTGCCGGCACTGGTGGACGCCCTGCTGGCCGAGCTGCAACGCCAGCAACTGATCGAGCTGCGCGAGGGCGGCTACTGGGTCAACCCGGTCAACCAGATGCGATTGCTGCTGCTGGCAGAGAGCATTCAGGAGACGCTGCAACGCTACGCCATCGTGCTGACCCGCTTGCTGGCCCAGCCCCGCATCGAAGCGGAGCAGCTGGAAGCGGACGGCCTGATGATGGCGGAGCGTCTCGGTACCCTGCATGGCATCAACGCCCCCGAGTTCTTCGACCAGAAACTGTTCAGCACTCTGATCCACTCCCTGCGCCAGGAAGGCTATCTGGATACCGGCAGCAAGCCGGATCTGGGCCGCTTCCAGGCCCTGGCCGACAACATAGTGCCGCTGCTCAGCACCCGGATCCGCCGCACCATAGAGGCGGGCAACCGCACCTGATGCCCTGACGAGGCGTCGGGGGAGATAAAAAAAGGCCGCATCAGATGCGGCCTTTTTCATGGGGTCAGCCCCTGGTGCATGAGCCTGCCTAGAGGTAGTGAACCACGACCCCGAGCAGCACCAGAGCCCCCACATAGTTGTTGTTGAGGAAAGCCTGGAAGCAGGCTTCACGCTGGCGCGCCCGGATCAGCCACTGCTGATAGACGAACAGCGCCGCCGCCCCCAGCAGGCCCCAGTAGTAGCTGGCGCCCATCGCCATCAGCTCCCCCACCAGCAGCAGCACCAGCAGGGTCGCCAGTTGCAGCATGCCGATGATCCGCTTGTCATGGCGGCCAAACAGGATGGCGCTCGATTTCAGCCCCAGCTTGAGATCGTCGTCCCGGTCCACCATGGCGTACTGGGTGTCATAGGCGATGGTCCACAGCAGGTTTGCGAGAAACAGCAGCCAGGCCACGGGGGGCAGCGCGTTGGCCTCCGCCGCATAGGCCATGGGGATGGACCAGGAGAACGCCATGCCCAGCACCAGCTGGGGGATGGGGATGAAACGCTTCATGAAGGGGTAGCAGACGGCCAGCAGCAAGCCGGCGAACGACAGCCCTATGGTGAGCGGGTTCAGGGTCAGCACCAGGCCGAACGAGAGCAGCGCCAGCACGGCAAACAGGGCCAGCACCTCCCGCGGGGCCACCTTGCCCATGGGCAGGGGGCGACCGGCCGTGCGCTTCACATGGCCGTCAAAGTTGCGATCCGCATAATCATTGATGACGCAGCCAGCCGAGCGCATCAGGAAAACGCCCACCACGAACACCAGCAGGATCCACAGACTCGGCACGCCGCCGGCCGCCAGCCAGAGTGCCCACAGGGTGGGCCAGAGCAGCAGCAGGGTACCGATGGGTTTGTCGATGCGGGCCAACTGCACATAGGCCAGCCCCCGCTCCTTGGTTAACAGCTTCACTCCGGCTCCTTAGGCAATGACGGCGAATGGGACAACAACGAGGGCAGGAAGAGTTCGTGGACCAGCAAGGGCCACGGCCCCAGATAGAGACGGGAACGGCGACCCCAGACGATGGCGGCCGGGCAGCAAGGATTGGCTGCTATCTCAAAGCGAGCTAGTAGCAGATTGTCTCGCTGGGTTGGCTCTGAACCGAAGATACGTTCACCCAATGGCTGTTCACCGAGATCCTGCAAACCACTGCCCTGCAAGGCCGCCTCGGCAAACAGGGTCCAGCCCAGGACGGCGGGCCCGCCATCCCCATGCAGGATCACTTCGCGGCACAGGCCCTGGGGACAGTCGGCGGCGACCAGCGCCTGTTCGTCGGCCGCGAGCGGCACGCTGCGATTGGCCAGCAGTTGCACCGACAGCCGACGATGATGGCGACGCAGTCGCCGGGTCATGGAGTCGGCCTCCAGCAGCCAGGGGCGCAGTGCCTCGGGGGGCTCACAGTGCTCGGGGACCCGCCAGGGATCGAGCTGGATGAGGGGAACAGTCGGCTCGGACTTCACAGCTTCACCATCCGGAGGTTTCCGTTATCAGGTTAAAATCCGGTTTATTATCCGTAAATCAATGGCGAAATGTAAGAACATCCGTGCTTGACGGCCCCGATGACAGCATCAAAAATGGGGCATCCATCGTTGCCGAGCCATTCAGATGAAGATGATCCAGGTCCTGTTGATGTTATTGCTGAGTGTTACCGCGCTGACCGCCTCCGCCTCCGAGGAGGCTGGCGATGCCGCCTCTGCGGCCGTCAAACCCGGCTTTGCCTACCACGCGCTGGATCCGGACATCATCACCAACTACCTGGGCGAGGGCAAAACCCTGGGCTATGTGCGGGTGACGGTGGAGCTGATGGCCGAAAACGAGGCGGATCTCAAACTGCTGGAGCAACATGACCCGCTGATCCGCGACGCTATCATCCGCCTGATTGGCAGCAAGACAGGCACCCAGATCAAATCCCTGGCGAGCCGGGAAGAGCTGCGCAAGGAGTGCCAGGACAAGGTCAACGAGCTGCTGGTAAAAGAGAGCGGCAAGAAGGCGGTGCGCGAGCTCATCTTCACCAAGTACCTGTATCAATAAGCCCTGGGTGACGCAGTGCTGACCCAGCCCCCCATCCGTCCTTTTTTTGTTGTCGAGGAATGAAGCGCCATGGGCCACAAGACGCTGTGTGAATGGCGCCGCCACGAGATCCCGTTCGAACTCAAGGCCTTGCGCAAGATAGTGCGCAAGCCGAAGTTCGTGTGCGGCAAGTGCGCCCGCAGCGCCAATGACAAGCAGTACCTGTGTCAGCCGCTGCGCCTGAAAGAGAAGGGGGACTGACCCCCTTCATCCCGAGGCCCCCGATCCCAGGGCCATCTCAGTGAACCTCCGGTCAGACTTATTGATCGGTCCAGCCCTGACGCCCCTGCTCAAACAAGCGACGAGCCTGCACATCGTTCGGGCAGACGCCGCGATACTCCTCCCCCGCACGACCGGCCAGGTAGAGGTGCTCCGGACGGCAGTACCAGGCCAGCCCCTTCTGGCGACCTTGCTGCCACATGGCCACATCGACCTTGTCTCCGCATTGGGTCTGGTGGAATTCGACCCGATCGGCGGCGAATCCGAGCTTGCCGTCGGCTTCACCGACATCGGCCCAGACTTTCTCGCACGGGTCGTCCGAGTTGGAAACGCAGCCCCCAAGCAGGGCGGCAAACAGCATGATGACGAGTGAGCGCATAATCATCCTTGAGCGTCGGGTGAGTGGTGACAGGGCTCGCTGGCGTGACGACATGTCGTCGGCTCATCCAATCTGAGCGCCATTTGAGCAATTCATTCTAACTAGCCCCGCCACAGCCACCAAGCCGCATCCTGCGCAATAGACAAAAAATAGGGCGAGCCCCAGGGCCCGCCCACGCACTCAACCGGGATTCACTGATCGTCGAGGGATTCAAAATCCTGCCACCCCTCGTCGTCCAGCTCCTCCAGTTCGTCCTCCCAGGATTCCGGCTCCCAGTCATCGTCGAGCTCGTAATCCGACCTTGGTTCACCCATGCTCATGCTCCTTGGATAGTGCACCGGCCTTCAAAGTCTATCCAGAATCACCGGGCTCGCCAGTGCCTTGCTCAGAGCTTGACCAGGGTACGGCCCGCCACCTGACCCCGGGTAATGGCGTCGGCGGCAGCGACCACCTGCTCCAGACCGATCTCGGTCACCGCCTGTTCGAAGAAGCGGGCAGGCAGGTCTCGCGCCAGCCGCTCCCAAGCCTGCTGGCGGCGGGCCAGCGGACACATCACCGAATCCACCCCCTGCAGACGCACGTTGCGCAGGATGAAAGGCATGACGCTGGTCGGCAGATCGAAGCCACCCGCCAGCCCGCAGGCAGCCACGGCGCCGCCGTAGTTCATCTGGGCCAGCAGCTTGGCCAGCACCTGGCTGCCGACGGTGTCGACGGCACCGGCCCACAGCTGTTTCTCCAGCGGCTTGGCGGGCTCCAGCAGCTCGCTGCGCGGCACGATGCGACTCGCCCCGAGGGCCGTCAGCATCTCCCCCTGCTCCTCGGGACGCCCGGTCAGGGCCGCCACGCGATAACCCAGCGCCGCCAAGAGGGCGATGGAGGTGGACCCCACCCCACCGGCCGCCCCGGTCACCAGGATCTCGCTGCAATCCGGGGTGATGCCCGCCTCTTCCAGCGCCAGCACGCAGAGCATGGCGGTGAGACCGGCGGTGCCGATGCACATGGCCTGACGCTCATCCAGCCCGGCCGGCAGCGGCACCAGCCAGTCCGCCTTGACGCGGGCCTGCTCGGCCATGCCACCCCAGTGTCCCTCACCCACACCCCAGCCGGTCAGCACTACCTTGTCACCGGCCTGATAGCGCGGGTCGGCGGATTCCAGCACGGTACCGGCGAAGTCGATGCCCGGCACCAGCGGCCACTGGCGCACTATCTTGCCCTTGCCGGTGATGGCCAGTCCGTCCTTGTAGTTGATGGAGCTGTAACTCACCGCGATGCGCACCTCCCCTTCCGGCAGCTGGCTCTCAGCCAACCGGGTCAGGGTGGGGATCGTCTTGCCGTCTTGGTTTTCCAGTAACAGGGCCTTGAACATGCTTGCCTCTCGGGTTGTGTATCGTCAGGTGCTCTGACGCTTTTGCAGTTGAAAATCCAGGGTCAGGGCCGTATTTGCCACGGCCTCCCCCGACAGCTGGCGCAGGATGAGATCCGCTGCCTGCTGCCCCATCTGGTGATAAGGGATCCTGACCGAGGTGAGGGCCGGGTAACAGGCCCGCGCCACGTCCAGATCGTCGAAACCGGCGATGGCGAGCTTGCCCGGTACGCTCAGGTGGCGACGCTGGCATTCAAATAGCACGCCGGCAGCCAGCTCGTCGTTGACGCAGATCAGCGCATCCAGTTCGGGCCAGCGCAGCAGGAACTCCCCCAGCATGGCGGCGCCCGTACTGAAACTGGGCAACTCCGAAGTATTGACGATGGCGTCCGGCGAGAGATAGTTGTCCAGCAGGGCCTTCTGCCAGCCCTGCATGCGTTGCTGCAGCATCCATTGCTCCTGGCGGGCGCAGAGGAAACCGATGTTGCGATAACCCCGTTCGATGAGGTGGCGGGTCAGCTGATAACCCGCGTCAAAATTGGAGACGCCGACGTTCATGTCGATGGGCTGACGCGCCATGGCCCCCACCTCCACCACCGGCAGGCGTGCCGCCTTCAGGCGGGTGCGCACCGTCTCGCCAGGATCGCCGCCAAACAGCACCACGGCGGCCGGATTGTGCTGCAGGAAGTTGCCGAGCAGGCTCTCCTCCTGCTGTTTCATGTGTTGGGCATCCCCCAGCATGATCTGGTAACCCTCCGCCAGCAGGGTCTGCTGCAGACCGGCGACCATGTCGCCACAGCCGCGCTCCGCCAGGCTCGGGACTATGACCACTATGGTCTGGGAAGTGGCGGAAGCGAGTGCCCCGGCAGCCCGGTTGGGGATATAGCCGAGCTCATCCACCGCCGCCTCGATGCGCTCGCGCATCTTGTCCGACACCAGCTCGGGAGTACGCAGCGCCCGCGATACCGTCATGGCACCCACACCGGCCAGCCTGGCGACCTCATTGAGGGTCACCCGACCCGTGCTGCGGCGTTTCTTAACTTCTGACATCTATTTCCTTCCTCGGCATGCGGGCTTGCTCACTTTAAGGCAAAAGCGGGGCACTGACTATTTGCTCAAGCCGGATTCTACTCCGTATCGACCTGCCAGGGGTTAGGATGACTCCCTTTTAACAATAAAATGATAGCGCTATCACAATTCACTGTTAGCGCTATCTGGTAGCGCTAACTTTCGAGATCAGGCTCACAGTTATGCCAAGGCAAGATCGCTAGATTGGCCCCATCTCAACCAGCCGGATACCACCATGCTGACTGAACTGCTGACCGAGGAGGTCATTTCCATCGAGGCGGGCGCCCGCGACTGGCGCCATGCCATCGAGCTCGCCACCGCGCCCCTGCTGGCCAACGGCACCATTGAGCCTTCCTACGTGGCGGCCCTGTATCGCTCCCACGAGGAACTCGGCCCCTACTATGTGCTGGGCCCGGGCCTCGCCATGCCCCATGCCCGCCCGGAAGACGGGGTCAACCGGCTGGGACTGGGGCTGACGGTGCTGAAAGAGGGGGTCAATTTCGACTCGGAGGGCAATGACCCTATCCAGCTGCTGGTCACCCTGGCCGCCAGCGACAGCAACTCTCATGTGGAGACCATCGCCCAGCTGGCCGAGCTGTTCATGAACGAAGAAGACGTGGCGGCCATCATCGCGGCCGACACCAAAGACGACATCTTGCGCATCCTGGCGCGCTATTGAGCTGCGCCCCGGCGCCCTGACAGAGGTAGAGACAATGAAAATTCTGGTTGTATGCGGACACGGCCTGGGCACCAGCCTGATGATGGAGATGAGCATCAAGAGCATTCTGAAGGAGCTGAATGTGGCCGCCGAGGTGGATCACCGGGATCTCGCCTCTGCCGGCAGCGAGAGCGCCGAGATCTTCGTCGCCACCCGCGACATCGCCGAACAACTCACCAGCATGGGGGTCAACGGCCGACTGGTGTCGCTGGACAACATGGTCGACAAGGTTGCCATGAAGGAGCGGCTCTCCGCCGCCCTGCGCGAGCTGGGCGCACTCTGAGTTCGTGACCCTGCGGCGAGTTCAACACTGCGGCCCGAGGGCCGCCTCTTCCATTGATTGGAGCTGACCATGGAATTTTTCAATTTTCTGATGTTTGACGTGCTGTCGGAGCCGGCCGTGCTGGTCGGCCTGATCGCCCTTATCGGCTTGATTGCCCAGAAGAAACCCGTGACCGAGTGCATCAAGGGCACGGTCAAGACCATCATGGGCTTCGTCATCCTAGGGGCCGGCGCCACCCTGGTGGTGAACTCGCTCGGCGACTTCGCCACCATCTTCCAGCACGCCTTCGGCATCAAGGGGGTGGTCCCCAACAACGAGGCCATCGTCTCCATCGCTCAGCAGTCGTTCGGCAAGGAGATGGCGATGATCATGTTCTTCGCCATGCTGGTGAACATCCTGATCGCCCGCCTCACCCCCTGGAAATTCATCTTCCTGACCGGTCACCACACCCTGTTCATGTCCATGATGGTGGCAGCCATCCTCTCCGCCGGTGGCATGAGCGGCATCCCCTTGATCGCGGTCGGCAGCCTGGTGGTCGGTGTGACCATGGTGCTGTTCCCGGCCCTCGCCCACCCCTACATGAAGCAGATCACCGGCTCGGACGATGTGGCGCTCGGCCACTTCTCCACCGTCTCCTACGTGCTGGCGGGCTGGATCGGCGCCAAATTCGGCAACAAGGCCCACAGCAGTGAAGAGGTGCAGGTGCCCAAGAGCCTGCTGTTCCTACGCGATACCCCGGTAGCCATCTCCTTCACCATGGGCATCATCTTCCTCATCACCTCCGCCTTCGCCGGCCCCGAGTTCGTTTCCAGCGTTGCCAAAGGCAAGCACTGGTTCATGTTCTCCCTGATGCAGTCCATCACCTTCGCCGCCGGTGTCTACGTCATCCTGCAGGGTGTGCGCATGGTCATCGCCGAAATCGTGCCGGCCTTCAAAGGGATCTCCGACAAGCTGGTCCCCAACGCCAAGCCGGCGCTGGACTGCCCCATCGTCTTCCCCTATGCCCCCAACGCCGTGCTGATCGGCTTCCTGTCGAGCTTCACCGCCGGCCTGGCAGGCATGGTGCTGCTCTACCTGCTGGGGCTCACCGTCATCATCCCGGGGGTGGTACCGCACTTCTTCGTCGGCGCCGCTGCCGGGGTCTTCGGCAACGCCACCGGCGGTCGTCGCGGTGCTCTGCTGGGTGCCTTCGCCAACGGCCTGCTGATCACCTTCCTGCCGGTGTTCCTGCTGCCGGTGCTGGGGGATCTCGGCTTTGCCAACACAACCTTCAGCGATGCCGACTTCGGTGTGGTAGGCATACTGCTTGGCCTGATCGTGCGCTGATCCGACATCGCCACGATATAGCCGACAAAAGGCACGACCCGGGGTCGTGCCTTTTTACATGTCGCTGCATCAACCCGCCCTGCGTGGCGGATCTCCCCGCACCGATTAAATAAATCTGGTCACCACAGTGCCGGTGATCGGATTTTCACACCGTCGCGGCAGCATCTGACCAATGAGTGCGATATGCTGTCGGGCTCACGAACCACCCGACCTCCATCGAGGCCTTCTCCATGAAATACCTGGTAGTACAAACCAAACAGATAGGGGACGTGCTGATCTCCACCGCCCTGTGCAACAACCTCAAGCAGCATGATCCCGCTGGGGAAGTGCACTATCTGGTGATGGATTACTGCGCGGGCATGGCAGAGGGCAACCCGAATATCGACAGGTTGATCGTCATCGAGAAGAAGCGCCGCAACGAATGGCGCTATATGAAAGACGTGTTGCTTGATATTCGACGCGAGCGCTACGACGTGGTGGTGAACAGCCAGGGCCAGATGATTGGCCTGCTGACCTGCCTGCTGTCCGGGGCCCGATTGCGCATCGGCTTTGACTCCTTCCCCTGGCGACTCGGCCACAATCGCATAGTGCGGTTTCGCAAAGACACAGAACATCAGGGCAACAGTACCCTGGTTGACGACAGATTCTCACTGCTAAAACCCCTCGGACTAGCACAAGAGGATCGCAACTACTATCTCTGGCTGAGTGATGCGGAGAAGCAACAGGGACGCGAGAGCCTGCAGGCGGCCGGGGTGGATCTGAGCAAGCCCCTCATCGCCATGGGCGTCAACTCCCTCGGTCACTACAAGCGCTGGCCCATCGATTGTTTTGCGGCGGTGGCGCGCTGGCTCATCGAGGAGCACGACGCCCAGATCCTGATCTACTGCGGCCCGGGGGAAGAAGAGTACAACCGGGGCCTCAAGCCACTGCTACCAGAAACGCTGCAAGCCAGCGTGTTTGACCATATCCAGACCCGCTCGGTACGGGAGCTGGTCGGCCTCTTCGCCCACTGCCAGCTGTTCGTCGGCAACGACACGGGTCCGCGGCACATGGCCCAAGCCATCGGCCTGCCGCTGCTGACCATAGTGGCCCCGGGCGGCGACAAGATCATCGCCAACCCGGTGAACCACCCCCGTTATCAGGCCATCGATATCTTCGATGCCAAGGGGGCGGACTTTCAGCTACCCGCCCAGGAGAAGGACGCCTTCGATGAGGCCCTGTTCCGCTCAATTACGCCGGAACTGGTTATTCAGCGGCTCGCGGCTCTGCTGGTTCAGTCACAGACAGCAGACTAGACAGCGCCTCGCAGACGGACCTGTCATCGACATTGTTCATGTCGGCATTCAGGCCAGGGGAATCGCTGAACAGGATCCGGACCCGCGGCGTGCGGGTCGGCAGCCACTGGTTGAACGTCTCGCCGTGGCGCGGGTAGATGGCTACCAGCGGCTTCTGCAGTCCGACAGCGATATGCACTATAGCGGTATCCACTGACAGCACAGCCTTTGCTTGCTGCACGCAATAGATAGCATCATCTATCGTCAATACGCCCTCCACCAGCATCACATTGCTAGTTGAACAGGCGTTGATCATGGCTCTCGCCACGGTATCCGTCGCCGGGGATGACAGCACACCGAAGCGGTGACCTGCGAATTCCCTTCCCAACGTCTGCAGCAAGCTGACCACCTTGTTGTGGGAGAAGGACTTGTACTGGGTGCTGCCAAAGGGATTGATGAGGATGAGATCCTCACAGGGCGAGGTCACATTGCCCTTCCCCACCACCGGGATGATGTATTGCTGATCCACCTCTTTCGCCCCCAGCAGAGAGAGCAAATAGCGGTATTTATCCTGGAACAGCAAACCGGCCGTCGCCTTGGACAGCTTGATATTCACACGCCCGATGCTGTCATCGAGCGAGGCAACGTGGGTGGGAGAGAGCCGGTGAAGGAGATAGAGATCCTTCATCTTCATCCCCTCGGTGAGGTGTATCACCAGATCGACATGGGGAATGGCTGCGGCCATCTTCTTGATGGCACCATAGCCGGGCCGCTTGTTGATCTCGATGACCTCATCGACACCAAAGCAATCCCGATACAGGCTGGCCAGGGCTGGGGTCGTGATAACCGTTACTTTCTTGTTACCCGGCAGCTTTTTTATCTCCCGGAAGAAAAAGGAGGAGATGAAGGAGTCCCCCAGCTTGGCATCCCAGCGCACCACCAATATATGGTGGATCTCCCCCTGGATACCGGACGGCATCTTCTTGTCAAACAAGAAGATGCCCAAGGCCCTACGCACCCGATCACGCAACAGTTGAAGGTAGCCTATCACCATCACGCCCCTTCACCGCCCACATGGGGGCCGTAATTGCGGTCATCAATAGTGGTATCGAACAGGCCGACATCCATGCAGCAGGGCTCAATCCCCGAAGCCGTCAGGCCGTTGAGCTGCAACCTTCCCGTCAGATAATCAGACGGCATCCGGATGGGATAGGCCTTGCTTAACAGCTTCTTGGCGCCAGACAAGGTCAATATATACCCTGCCGTCGATATGATTCCGCGCTTGGAGTTTCGACTCGGTGAGATATAGCTGGCAAGGCGATATCCTTCCGGCATTTTTTTCATCCATGGCCAAGACTTCACCTTGCCATGGTGCAAGAAAACAATATCAGACTGGCTGGCGGATATTGCTTTTGACAGGATGGATTTGAAGTTGCTGTGCAGATAGATATCGTCTTCCAGCACGACACAGCGCTCAATATTCCTGGCGACCATCATCTCGTAGATACGGATATGGCTCATGGCGCAGCCAACTTCCCCCAGACTCAGGTCGTGACCGCAAAATTGCTTGGCCATGGGGAAATCCACTTTTTTCAATTCATCTTCTGACAATGACTTTCCGTCTACGGCATCAAAAAATGCGAAGTCGATAGCCCGGCTACCCAAGTGCTGATCGATAAAATGGCGGCGATCATGGCTTCTAAGAAGGCTGATGACAAAGACTGGGATCATGACTGATTCTCTTTCATAGTGAATTCTGTCGCACACCAAGCAAAAACAAGGCTCAGTGAATATAGATAGAGTACATTTTGATGTTCAAACGGGACATCGCTGAATGCGCAAATAGAAATAGACAGTGGGATCATCATATAGAGAGATCCCCAGCCAGTTTTCTCTACCAGCAGCTTCATCGGGTAAAAGATGAAAATCAGCAAACCAAATATTCCGATGAGCCCCCTGACCACTAGATTCTGCATATATTGACTATGTGCGTGCACTAACGCCGGATCCATTACCAAGGGGGATACCAAGCCCTGTGCAACTTGCTGCTCTTTGACCGCAGTAAAGCCATCAGTACCGACACCGATGATCGGTGAGTTCAAGAAACCTAGCCACGCACTCTCCCATGCAACGACTCGCAGTCCCCATGAGGAGTAATAAGTCCCACCTTCTATCCCTCTTATATCCGAGGCTGCATCGGCGACTCTATCCTGCACAATTTTATTGGTTTGATATATCCCCCCCATTGAGGCTGCCAACAAGAGTGCAACAATGGTATATTTAACAGGCTTATGAAAGCCCTTGTATATAACATGTATAATAATCACGCCCCCCAAAGCCAACCACACACCCCGACTCTGAGAGAAATACAGTGCAACAATAGAGGACATCATGGAAAACAGGGCAATGTATTTTATTATATTATTTTCTTTTGACTGACTGAAAGCACACCAATTTAATATGGCAAGAATCAGTGCGGCCTGAGAGAAAAGTATGGCGTTGGTAAACCCTTCGACTCTTATCAGCCCAGATTTGAACTGCCAGACACTCAATAAACCTAATCCAATTCCCCCAGCGACAATAGCGACCCAACCCAGAGAGAGTATTATTTTATTCTTGGGCATCATCAGAGAGAATATTGACACGTAGAACAGGCCTCGCATAATGCCATATTGATCACCATGCACAACCCTGTTAAGCAAGATTATCGCCGCATAAAACATAAATGCCCATAGCAGACGACGATCGATAAAGAAGACATCCCTGCTGCCTCCCACGAAATAATTCAGCAGACCAAACACGCCTGATACCACCAGCAGATTGGATAGAATGCTTTGACCAGACGGAACCAGGAAAAGTCCGCAGAAGGCAAACATGATGGTCAGTGCATAAACAGTGGTCGTTGCTCTATCGAGCAGTTTACGAGGCTTAATCAACATCAAGTCTTATTTCCTGAACACATAGTTGCCACGGATCTTTCGCCACAGCCCGAACATATCGGTACGGGGGAAGATGGCGATTCGGCGGATCTGGAGCGGATCCTGATGCATGGCTTTGGGGCCACTGTTGGTAGCCACAGCATAGCGATAACCCGCAGCCGTTACCTGAGCTTTAGCACTGTCATTCAGATCCCCGTAAGGGTAGGCAAACGTGATGAGTGAATGATCGAGCAACTGCTCCAGCCTCTGTTTGTTGGCCTGGATCTCGTGTGCCTGCTGCTCGGGGGTAAGCTGGCTCAGACGTGGGTGGGTCAAGGTATGACCCCCGATCTCGATATGCTCAGATGCCCCCAACATGCGAATTTCGTCGGCATTCATCAGCGATACCGGCCTGTCCGGGTGGGTCGGATGCTCCACATCCCAGCGATTGTGATCTTCACCCGTCACTATGTACACCACGGCTTTGTAACCATATTTTTCAAGCAGCGGCAGCATGCGGGTCAGGTTGTCCCGATAACCGTCGTCGACGGTGATCATCAGGTACTTCTTGTCGTATTGCAGACGGTGGATAAATCCCTTGTCTGCCAGATCCCTGAAGGTCAGTGTCTCGTAGCCAAGCCACTTCATCAGCTTGAGGTGCTTTTCGAACATGGTGATGGGCAGCCAGGTGCCATGCACCCCCTTCTCGCTCTCATGTTCAATGAAGCGGTGATACATGATGACCGGCACCTCACGGCGCAAGGTCTCCACCACGGCATCCTGATAGATGGACTCAAGCCCCGTCACCACGCCCTGCAGGTCATATTCCTGATGGATACGTTGGCGAATGGGGTCGGGCACGCTGGTACAGGTCAGGGCCGAGACAATCTGAGCGCTCAGTGCGGCAAAATCGATCGCCAGATCCTTCGGACCGATGTCGCCAAAGTTGCTGGCCAGTGCCTCGTCCAGGTTGGATTCATCCACCAACCCGATGGCCTTGGCCTCACCGATGGCAAAGGCAGGACGGCCGCAGAGCAAGGCCTCCATCGCCACCCGACCAGCCCCGATCACCAGATCGCAACCCGCCAGCAGGGTCGGCACATCATCCACATAGCCGACAAATTCGACCTTGTCCTTGAAACGGGCAAAGCGCTCCGGCACCTGAGTGCCACTGACGACTCGCACCAGGCAGGCATCCAAGTCCAGCACCTCATCCAGCAAGCGATAGCAAAGCTCGCCCTTGGGACCGCTCAGCCGTCCTATGATGGCGATCACCGGCTTGGGATTGTTGGGGGCAGAGACAGGCTGGAACTTGTCGGTTTCAATGCCGTTACGCAGCACCTGTACCTTGGTGGGATCCACACCAAGGTTGTCGATGATCTGATGGGCGATGTCCTCGCATACCGCTACCGCCCGGTAGCCCAGCGCATGGAATGCTTTGCGCGATGCATGCACCGGCTGGCGGCCGTGAACCGTGGTGATCATCGGCGTGCCGGTCAGCTTGCAGGCCACGTAGCTGCTCCAGCCGGAGGCACGGGAGTGGGCATGCACCAGCTGGATGTGATGCTTCTTGATGAGATAGATGAGGTAAAACACATGCCAGAAGCGGCGCAAGATGCTGCGCTTGTTGAAGCGCAGCTTGAAAACAGGCCCCCGGGTCGGCTTGGTCAGGGTGTCTGAAACGTAGAAGACGTTGTGGCCACGGCAGGTTAACTCATTGCCCACCGTGGTGGCATAAACCTCGGCGCCCGTCACTTCGAGCTGGGAGAGTGCCATCAATATATTCATAGTTATTCGGCTCACGACTAAGGCTGCTCATCCACTCTGCCACAAAACCACACTTCTTTGGTAACGGTGGCCGAGCAGGTGCAAGCAACGGAGGATTAGGAATCTAGCAGGCGCTCGACATCCATCATGCTTCGTCTGAAGCTAAAAATATCGGATCTCTGCCTGGATAGACTGGCGTAGCGGTCGCGGACCTCCTCATCCTCCAACAGGGTCCTTATCCCCTCGGCCAGGGCATCAACATCATTGACGGGGACCAGATAGCCAAATTCGCCATCATGCAGAGCCTCTTTCGGCCCGGTACAATCCGTCGAGACAATCGCCTTGCCCAGTGTCATGGCTTCAACCAGAACGACTGGGTAGCCCTCATAGCGAGAGGACATCACGAAGAGATCGCAGCCAGCTATATATGGATAAGGATTGTCCTGAAAACCCAGCAAGCTGGTGTGATTGCCCAATTGGTGCTCCTGAATATATTTTTCCAATCCCTCTCTATCCGAGCCCTCACCAAGAATGGTGAGATGATAATTCAGCCCTGCTGCAATATTCCGATGATGGGCCGTCAGCAACAGATCAAAGGCCTTCTGTGAGTTCAGCAATCGTCCAATCGCCAGCACATTCAAGCCATCACCGACCTTGATGCACTCCTGGCCTTTGAATGCGATGTGGTTGATATCAACCGGATTATAAATAACCGAAATATGGCTCTCGAGGGCAGGATGGAGATTCAGTACGGATTGCTTGACACCTTCCGACACGCAGACGACCTCATCCATCCGCTCATACACCACCTTTTCAACCTCTCTCGGCAAGGTGTGATGCCGTTCAAGGTCGATATGAACCCAGGCTATTTTTTTCTGAGGGCCGTTGAGATAGGAGAGCAGCAAACTGGCATCCCCTTCTAGAAATGAGACACCCACATCGTAATAGTCGGGAAGCAGCATATTGGCCAGCCATGGCTTGGCCAGGATCAGGGAATACCAGCGTTTCTTCATGGAATAGATGATTCCACGACGCAGGAAGCCCGTCGGCTCAGGCCCCAGCAAATATTTCACCTTGATGTGACTCGGCAATGAAGACAGGTAAACCCCTTCATATTTCAGCAACAGCAAGGTTATTTCATATTTGGCTTCATCGAGATGATTGAGTATGTTGACCAGTACTTTTTCGGCCCCTCCGCCCTCCAGGGTTTTCATCACGAACAGCACTTTTTTCTTCATACTTGAAATCACATAATTTAAGGCGTGAACAAAGAATACAAGGGCTACCCGATATAGGGGTAGCCCTTGTCACTGAAAAAATTACATCAAGCCCGGTTTAGCCAGGCCATGTAATCGGCCACGCCTTCGGCCACTGTCTTGAACTCGCCATCATAGCCGACACCGCGCAAGCGGGTGAGGTCGGCCTGGGTGAAGCTCTGGTAACGACCCTTCAGGTGATCCGGGAAGGGGATGTATTCAATAGCGCCTTGCTGGTGATGTTTGATCACCGCTTCCGCCACATTCTGGAAAGGTTCGGCGCGGCCGGTGCCGCAGTTGAAGATGCCGGAGTGCTGCGGGTTCTGCCAGAACCACAGGTTTACCTTGCAGACGTCGTCCACGTAGATGAAGTCGCGCATCTGACCGCCATCCGGGAAGCCGTCACAACCTTCGAACAGCTTGGGGTTCTCACCCTGTTTCACCTGGGTATTGAGGTGGAAGGCGACGGAGGCCATGGAGCCCTTGTGCTGCTCGCGTGGGCCGTAGACGTTGAAGTACTTGAGGCCAACGACCTGGGAGTCTATCTCCGGCATCAGGCGACGCACGTACTGATCGAACAACTGCTTGGAGTAGCCGTAGACGTTGAGGGGCTGCTCGAACTTGGGATCTTCGATGAAGTTGTCGTTGCGCCCGCCGTAAGTCGCGGCGGAGGAGGCGTAGATGAAGGGGATCTCGCGTTCGATGCAGTAGTGGAACAGATCCTTGGAGTACTCGTAGTTGACCTCCATGATGAACTTGCCGTTCCACTCTGTGGTGGCGGAGCAGGCACCCTCGTGGAAGATCACCTCGATGCCGCCATCCCACTCCTCGAACTCGTCGCCGGAGACAATCCGCGCCTGGAACTCATCCTTGTCCATGTAATCGGCGATGGTGAGGTCGACCAGGTTGACGAACTTGGTGCCGTCGGTCAGATCGTCGATGACCACCACATCGGTGCGTCCCATGGCATTGAGTTGCTTGACCAGATTGCTGCCGATAAAGCCAGCACCGCCAGTTACTACGATCATGGAGTTTGCCTCGCATACGTTGATGGCCACGTGTGACTGCCTGTTAAAGCTGTGTATAGTGAGCCAATTTGAAATTGCCGAAAAGTTTATCACGGGCCGCAAGGGGATTCGACCTCGATGACTTTCCCCGGCAGGGGCCCGGCAGAGGGATCAGCGATGAAGACCAGAGACAGGATCATTCACAGCGCCACCGAGCTGTTCAACGATCAGGGTGAACGCAACATCACCACCAACCACATTGCCGCCCATCTCGGCATCAGCCCGGGCAATCTGTATTACCACTTTCGCAATAAAGAAGACATCATCCACTCCATCTTCGATCAATATGCCCGCCACCTGAGCGAGAGCTTTACCCCGGCCCGCAGCCACGAGATCAAGCTGGAAGACCTGATGGGCTACCTGGACGCCATCTTCTATCTGATGTGGCAGTTCCGTTTCTTCTACGCAAACCTGCCGGACATTCTGAGTCGCGACGCCCCTCTGCAGCAGAAGTATCTCAAGGCTCAGGAGCAGCTCAGGGCCGCCGTGGAGGCCCTGCTTCGCAGCCTGCGTGATGGCGGCATCATTACCGTCAGCGACGATGACCTGCCAGATCTTGGCCAGACCATCAAGATGGTGGTGACCTGCTGGATCCCCTTCCAGATAGCCCAGGCCCCCGCCACCCGAATCACCAAGCCCTTGTTGTATCAGGGGGTCTTGCGCGTACTCTTCCTGCTGCGCCCCTATGTGCAGCCCCAGGTGGCGGATCAGATCCGCCAGCTGGAACAACACTACCACCAGCTGGCCCAACCAGCTGGGTGAGATCTGTTTCACAATTGTTGAATATCAGCACAATAATTTGAATTAACGAGCAGAGGTTGCAGTAAAATCTCGCCCACTCCAGGGTCTGCTGGCGTTTCATCATGAAGGCGGCAACGGCCAGATGGCCGGCACAGGCAGACCCGGAACGACACAGCTAACACAGCGAATGAGGACCGAGGATGTCTAACGGATTCTATCGTCACCTGACCGAGCAGCTCGAACAGGTCAAAGCGGAAGGCCTGTACAAGCAGGAGCGCGTCATCACCTCGGCCCAGCAGGCCCGGATTGCGGTGGGCGGCGAGCAGGTATTGAACTTCTGCGCCAACAACTACCTGGGGCTGGCCAACCATCCCGAGCTTATCTCCGCCGCCCATCAGGGGCTGGACAGCCACGGCTTCGGCATGGCCTCGGTGCGTTTCATCTGCGGTACCCAGGATCAGCACAAGGTGCTGGAGCAGAAGCTGTCTGACTTCCTCGGCACCGAGGACAGCATCCTCTACTCCTCCTGCTTCGACGCCAACGGCGGGTTGTTCGAGACCCTGTTCGGTGCCGAAGACGCCATCATCTCCGATGCACTCAACCACGCCTCCATCATCGACGGCGTGCGTCTGTGCAAGGCCAAACGCTACCGCTACGCCAACAACGACATGGCCGAGCTGGAAGCCCAGCTCAAGCAAGCCAACGCCGATGGCGCCCGCTTCAAGCTGATCGCCACCGACGGCGTCTTCTCCATGGACGGCGTCATTGCCGATCTGAAATCCATCTGCGATCTGGCGGACAAGTACGACGCCCTGGTCATGGTGGATGACTCCCACGCCGTCGGCTTCATCGGCGAGAACGGTCGCGGCACCCACGAATACTGCGACGTGCTGGATCGGGTCGACATCATTACCGGCACCCTGGGCAAGGCCCTCGGTGGCGCCTCCGGCGGCTACACCTCCGGCAAGAAAGAAGTGATCGACTGGCTGCGTCAGCGCTCCCGCCCCTATCTGTTCTCCAACTCCCTGGCTCCCTCCATCGTTGCCGCCACCATCAAGGTGATCGACATGCTGGCCGAGGGCCACGCCCTGCGCGCCCAGTTGAAAGAGAACAGCGATTACTTCCGCACCCGCATGAGCGCCGCCGGCTTCACCCTGGCCGGCGCCGATCACGCCATCATCCCGGTCATGCTGGGGGATGCCAAACTGGCCGCCGAGATGGCGAGCCGCATGCTGGCCGCCGGCATCTACGTGGTGGGCTTCTCCTTCCCCGTGGTGCCAAAGGGTCAGGCGCGCATCCGCACCCAGATGTCCGCCGCCCACACCCGCGAGCAGCTGGACAAGGCCATCGATGCCTTCATCCGCATCGGCCGCGAACTGGGCGTGATCTGAGCCCATGGCTGATTGATTAAAACGGGGGCCAAGGTTGGGCCCCATTTTATTACCCTCTGTCTTCGGCCAAGTGCCCTGAGGAACCCTGTCATGAAAGCACTCTCCAAACTGAAGAAAGAAGTCGGCATCTGGATGACGGATGTCCCGGCCCCGGAACTCGGCCACAACGATCTGCTGATCAAGATCCGCAAGACCGCCATCTGTGGCACCGACATCCACATCTACAACTGGGACGAGTGGTCCCAGAAGACCATCCCGGTCCCCATGGTGGTGGGTCACGAATACGTGGGCGAAGTCGTCGCCGTTGGTCAGGAAGTGCGTGGCTTCGCGGTCGGCGATCGCGTCTCCGGCGAGGGTCACATCACCTGCAGCCACTGCCGCAACTGCCGCGCCGGTCGCACCCACCTGTGCCGCAACACCATAGGCGTCGGCGTCAATCGTCCCGGCTCCTTTGCCGAGTACCTGGTGATCCCGGCCTTCAACGCCTTCAAGCTGCCGGACAACGTGCCCGATGAGCTGGCCGCCATCTTCGATCCCTTCGGCAACGCCGTGCACACGGCGCTCTCCTTCGATCTGGTAGGGGAAGATGTGCTCATCACCGGCGCCGGTCCCATCGGCATCATGGCCGCTGCCGTCTGCCGTCACGTGGGTGCCCGCCACGTGGTGATCACCGACGTCAACGAATACCGGCTGGAACTGGCCCGCAAGATGGGCGCGACCCGCGCCGTCAACGTGGCCAAGGAGCAGCTCTCCGATGTCATGGCCGAGCTCGGCATGACCGAGGGCTTCGACGTGGGGCTGGAGATGTCCGGTGTGCCCAGCGCCTTCCAGGACATGATCGACAAGATGAACCATGGCGGCAAAATCGCCATGCTCGGCATCCCCCCCGCCACCATGGCCATCGACTGGGGCAAGGTGATCTTCAAGGGGCTCTTCATCAAGGGCATCTATGGCCGCGAGATGTTCGAGACCTGGTACAAGATGGCCAGCCTCATCCAGTCCGGCCTGGATCTCTCCCCCATCATCACCCACAACTTCCACATCGATGATTTCCAGAAAGGCTTCGATGCCATGCGCTCGGGTCAGTCCGGCAAGGTGATCCTGAACTGGGATTGATGTGAAGACCCAGCCCCCAGAGACCCGGCAAGCGCCGGGTTTCTTTTTGCCTACGTTCCCGTCGCTCCCCTCGTTCGCTGTCGAAACTTTCTTCACAGATTGCTTAACACTTCACACACAAGCGTTTAAATGGCTGTAACTATTCGGTTATAATCCCGTCGTTTTCTAGGGATAATAAGAACCAGCTGGGAGTGGATGAGCGTGTTGAGAAAACTGAGCTATTTATGGGCTGTCGGCGTCACGGCCATCAGCCTGTCCGGCGCCGCGTTTGCCGCCGATGAGATGTCGCCAGAGGCCATCGCCGAGCGTATCGCCCCTGTCGGTCAGGTCTATACCGCCAAGGATCTGGAAGGGATAGCCACGGCAGCCGCCCCCGCGGCTGCTGCTGCCTCCTCCGGCCCCCGTGACGGGGAAACCGTGTTCAAGGGCGCCTGCTTCGCCTGCCATGATACCGGCGCTGCCGGTGCTCCCAAGCGGGGTGACAAGGCCGCCTGGGAACCTCGCATCGCCCAGGGGTTCGACACCCTGCGCAAGCACGCCATCGAGGGCTTCACCGGCAAGACCGGCATGATGCCACCTCGGGGTACCTGCGCCGCCTGTAGCGATGAAGAGCTCGAGAATGCCATCCACTACATGATCGATAAGCTCTAAGTAATTGAAAGGGCTTCTATTGTAGCCCTTTCAATCTGTCTACTTCCGGCTACCCTTGAAGGTACGTTCAATCGGGAGTGTTGCATGTCCGTTCAGCCAGCCGTACCGCACGATGCCACGCCCTTGCTGGCGACCGTCTCTTCCATCATGGATTTCCCCGCCCCCGGCGCCGCCTCTGCACAGGATTATGGTCGCCTGGTGCAGCAGCTCGACCAACTCTGCCCCCTGCAGCACTTTGCCATGCTGGGCCTGGCCGACGGCGGCGTGCACTGGTTGTATGAAGAGCGGCTCCCCCAGGCGTTCAAGCAGTGGCTGGGACGGGAAGAGCCCCGCCTCACGGAGCAACTGACCCAGCTCGACGAGCAGCAGGGCTGGTGCGTGCAACCCGTGGAACACGTCGAGGTACAGTGGTTGCTGGCCCGCTCGACCCCGGAGCAGACGGCTACCCTGCGCCTGTTGCTGGAGTGTCTGGCCAAGCGGCTGCACGAAACCCAGGCGGGTACCCAACTGGCCGGGCAGGCCTCCCCCCTCATGCAGCGGGATCCTCACTGGCAGCAGAAGATAGAGAAAATAAGCCGCATCATGCGGCTGGCCCACAGCCTGCCCCAACACGCTCTGCTCTCCCAGCTTGAAGCCGTGCTGCGCCAGATGCTGGCCGTCCAGGACATGCTGCTCGTTCATCAGGGCAGCCAGCGGCTGGAGACGCTCTACCCGGCACAGCTTGCCCACCCGGCTGACTTCATCCGGGGCCTGTGCCACAGCACCAACGGCGTCGAGCGCTGCGAGCAGGGCATGTACTGGTACAGCCTGCCCCTGCGTCAGCAACAGCAATATTTCGCGCACCTCATCATCAACACCCCTCATCCCCTGGAGGCCGATGACCGGTTGTTCCTCGACTTTCTGCGCCATCAGCTGACCCTGCTGCTGGAACTGAAACGCGTCAGGCAGCAGTTGGATGAACTCAACTCCGAGGAGTCCATCAACCGACGGCTGCAGCAGCTGCGCCAGACCAACCTGAGGTTGCAGAAGCAGCTCAAGCAGCATCAGGAGCTGGAGCGTCGGCTGCAGTTCAACGCGCTGCACGACCCCCTGACCATGCTGCCAAACCGGGCACTGCTGATGAATCATCTCCATCACGCCATGACCCGTTTTCGCCGCTACCGGGCGGCTGGCTTCACCCTGATCTTCCTCGATGTAGATCACTTCAAGCAGATCAACGATGCCCTCGGCCACAGTGCCGGAGATCAACTGCTGCAGGAGATCGGCAAGCGCCTGCAGAGCTGCATCCGGCAAAACGACATGGTGGCGCGGCTCGGAGGGGATGAGTTCGTCATCTACCTGGACAACAGCCAGGAAGAGGAGGATGTCAGCCCGGTACTCAACCGCCTGATCGGCCGCATCGCCCATCCGTTCCGGCTGCAGGGCAACGAGCTCAGCATCACCATCAGTCTGGGGGTGGCCAGCGTCTCCGAGCAGATCAACGATGTCAGCGAACTGCTGCATCAGGCGGATCTCGCCATGTATCAGGCCAAGCGCAATGGCCGCAGCCGCATCGTCAACTACTCGGAGGCGTGCAAGGAGAGTGCAGGCTCACCGGAGGAGCGGCTCGCCAAAGCCTTGCGGGAAGGCAGGATAGTGCCCTATTTCCAGCCGGTCATCCGGCTCGAGGACAGCTGTCTGACGGCGCTGGAGGTGATGGCCCGCTGGATCACGGAGGAGGGGGAACTGAAAGACGCCTTCGACTTCATTCCGCTGGCGGAGCAGTGCGGCCTCATCCAGGAGCTGGACAGACAGATCCTCAGCCGCACCTGCCAGCAGCTCAAGCGCTGGTTGCCGGTGTCCGGCCCCGGTCGCTTCAAGGTCGCCCTCAACCTGTCAGGCAAGCATCTGGCCAGCCGGGAGCATATCCTGCAACTGGTCAACATCATGGAGGAAGAGGGGGTCATGCCGGGCTACTTCATCTTCGAGTTCAACGAACGGGAGCTGTCGCGCCAGAGTGCCGACTCCCTCACCGCCCTGCATGAACTCAGGGCCAAGGGGATCCAGATCAGCCTGGATGACTTCGGCACCGGCTTCTCCTCCCTCAATGCCCTGTTCCACTTCCCGGTGGACTACATCAAGGTGGATGACAGCTTCACCCATCGCATGCTCAATTCTCCCAAGGATCTGGCGCTGATCCGGGCCATGCGGGACATCTGCCAGGATCTTGGCTTCACCCTGGTGGTCGAGGGCATCGAGAGTCCCCAGCAGTTGCAGAAACTGATCGATCTCGGCTGCGCCATGGGACAGGGACGCCACATCTCGCCTCCTCTGCCGGGGGCCGATATTACCCCCCTGCTGGGTCAGGCGGGTATGGTTTGACGCAGGTTTAAACCGTCGCATTCAGCCCTTTTGACACTCAATCCTTTTTAAACAGGGCCCGCAGGTTGGCAACCCCGACCTGCCCCTTCTGCTGGCGCTCCTCGGCGGTCACCTTCTTCTGGTTTTCCCACTCCAGGTCGTCCTGGGGTAATTCCAGCAGGAAGCGGCTCGGCTCGGGCCGCACCGACTCCCCGTACTGACGCCGCTCCTTGCAGAGGGTGAAGGTGAGCTCGGTCTGGGCGCGGGTGATGCCCACGTAGGCGAGGCGCCGCTCCTCCTCCACGTTATCTTCATCTATGCTGGTCTGGTGTGGCAGCAGACCCTCCTCCATTCCCACCATGTAGACATAAGGAAACTCCAACCCCTTGGAGGCATGCAGTGTCATCAACTGCACCTGATCCGCATCATCCTCCCCCTCGTTGCGCTCCATCATGTCCCGCAGGGTGAGTCGGGTCACCACCTGGGGCAAGGTCATGGGCTCATCCAGCTCGTTCCCCTCCAGCATCTCGGTGATCCAGCGATAGAGGGTGGAGACGTTCTGCATCCGCATCTCCGCCGCCTTGGGGCTGGGTGAGGTCTCGTAGAGCCACTCCTCATAGTGGATCTCCTTGATCATGTCCCGCACCGCCTCCACCGCGTTGCCGCGCTGGGCCTCGTCCCCGAGCCGCACCAGCCAGTTGGTGAAGGCCTGCAAGGCGACCAGGCCGCGGCCAGACAAATGTTGCTCCAGCCCCAGTTCAAAGCTGGCGGCAAACAGACTCTTGCCACGCTGGTTCGCGTACTGGCCGAGTTTCTCGAGGGTGGTGGGGCCTATCTCCCGCCGCGGCAGGTTGACCACCCGCAAAAACGCCGTGTCCTCGTCCGGATTCACCAACAGCTTGAGGTAGGCCATGATGTCCTTGATCTCGGTGCGGGAGAAAAACGAGGTCCCCCCGGAGATGCGATAGGGGATGCGGTTGGTCATCAGCGCCTTCTCGAAGATGCGCGACTGGTGGTTGCCCCGATAGAGGATGGCGTAGTCCTTGAAGCGGGTGCGGTTCATGAACTTGTGGCCCATCAGCTCGGCGGCGATGCGCTCCGCCTCGTGCTCCTCGTTCTTGGCGAACAGCACCTTGACCGGCACCCCGTAGTCGAGTTCGGAGAAGAGTGCCTTGTCGAACACATGGGGGTTGTTGGCGATCAGGATGTTGGCGCACTTCAGGATGCGCCCCTTGGAGCGGTAGTTCTGCTCCAGCTTGATCAGCTTGAGGCTCGGGAAGTCCTCATTCAGCAGCACCAGGTTCTGCGGCTTGGCGCCACGCCAGGAGTAGATGGACTGATCGTCGTCCCCCACCACGGTGAAGCGGGCCCGCTCACCAACGATCTGCTTCACCAGCTCGTACTGGCTGGTGTTGGTATCCTGATACTCATCGACCAGCAGGTAGCGGATCTTGTTCTGCCAGCGGGTGCGCACCTCTTCGTTGTTCTTGAGCAACAGGGTCGGCATCACGATGAGATCGTCGAAATCCAGCGCGTTGTAGGCCACCATCTGGCGGTGATAGCGCTCGTAGAGCTGGGCCATCAGCACCTCTTCCGGCCCGCGGGCGATACGCATGGCGCGGGCCGGCAGAATGAGATCGTTCTTCCAGTTGGAGATCTGGGTGATGAGGGCGGAGAGCTTGTCCTTGTCGTTGTCGAGCTCGGCCTCGGTCAGCTCTTTGAGTAACGCCAGCTGATCGGTGTCGTCGAACAGGGAGAAGTTCGCCTTGAGATTCAGACTCTTGTGCTCGCGGCGGATGATATCCAGCCCCAGGGTGTGGAAGGTGGAGACCATCAGCCCCCGCGCCTCCTTGCGGCCCAGGGTCTGGCCCACCCGCTCCTTCATCTCCCGCGCCGCCTTGTTGGTGAAGGTAACCGCCGCAATGTTGCGAGCGTTATAACTACACTGCTGCACCAGGTAGGCAATCTTGTTGGTGATGACGCGGGTCTTGCCCGATCCGGCGCCCGCCAGTACCAGGCAAGGGCCGGAGACAAACTTGACCGCTTCGTTCTGATTGGGGTTGAGCTTCATGGGCCGGATCTCTTGGCTTATGATGAGGGGCGGCATTGTAACAGAGATCCCGCGGGCAGCCGAAACCACGCGCAGGCCCCATCACTTCGCCTTGTGTTTGGCCACCATTTTCAGGATCATGACCGACTTTTCCAGCAGATGACGAGGGGAGCATGAACCAGCAACAACACGCCGGGCTTCGCAGCCAGTTTCCGGCCTTGGCGCAGAAGGTCAACGACCATCCCCTGATCTATCTGGACAACGCTGCCACCACCCAGAAACCGCAGCGGGTTCTGGACGCGATCGCGCGCTACTACAGCACCGACAACGCCAACGTGCACCGTGCCGCCCACGCCCTGAGCGGCCGTGCCACCCGCGCCTTCGAAGCTGCCCGCGAGACGGTCGCCCGCTTTATCAAGGCTCCCCGCCCGCAGGAGGTGATCTGGACCCGTGGCACCACGGAGGCGATCAACCTGGTGGCCCAGAGCTGGGGCCTGAGCGAGCTGCAACCGGGGGATGAAATCATCCTCAGCACCCTGGAGCACCATGCCAATATCGTCCCCTGGCAGCTCGTCGCCCAGCGCACCGGCACCCTCATCCGGGTCATCCCCCTCGATGAGCGGGGCGATCTCGATATGGATGCCTACCAGAGCCTGCTGGGGCCGCGCACCCGGCTGGTAAGCGTGGCTCATGTCTCCAATGCCCTCGGTACCGTCAACCCGGTGAAAGAGATAGTGGCGGCCGCCAGGGCGGTGGGTGCCCTCACCCTGATCGACGGTGCCCAGGCGGTAGCCCACCTCGACGTGGATGTACAAGAGATTGGCTGCGACTTCTATGCCTTCTCCGGCCACAAACTCTATGGCCCCACCGGGATCGGCGTGCTCTGGGGTCGAACCGACCTGCTGGAGCGCATGCCCCCCTGGCAGGCCGGCGGCGAGATGATCGACAGGGTCAGCTTCGCAGGCACCAGCTTCAATATCCTGCCCTTCAAGTTCGAGGCAGGTACCCCTCATATCGCCGGTGCCATCGGCCTCGCCAGCGCCATCGACTTCATCGCGGATCTGGACAGAGCCGCACTGGTCCGCCACGAAGCGGCCCTCACCGACTATCTGGTGACGGGACTGCAACAGGTACCTGGCCTGCGCCTCGTCGGCGAGCCCAGGCAGCGCGCCGGCGCCGTCTCCTTCCTGCTGGACGAGATCCATCCTCAGGATGCCGCCACTCTGCTCGACATGCAGGGCATAGCGCTGCGGGTCGGCCATCACTGCGCCATGCCGCTGATGGAGAGCCTCGGGATCGGCGGCACCCTGCGCGTATCGCTGGCCTGCTACAACGATCAGAACGACGTGGATACCCTGTTGGCCGCCCTGCACAAACTCTGTGACTTCTTCTAAGGCAGATCATCCAATGAACAGTCTCGCAACCTATACCCGGATAGGCGTTGAGCCCGACGCAAATAGCATCCGTCAGCAGTTTGCGGCAGCCAAGGGCTGGGAGAACCAGTACCGGCTCATCATCCAGCTCGGCAAGCTGCTGCCTGCCCTGCCCATGGAGTGGCAGATCGAAGAGAACCGCCTGAAAGGGTGCGAGAGCCAAGCCTGGCTGAAGGGAGAACAGAGCGAGGATGGCTGCTGGCACTTCGCCTGTGACTCCGATGCCCGCATCGTGCGCGGACTTATCGTCATCGTGCTGGCAGCGCTCAATCACCAAAGTGCTGAGACTATTCAGACGTTCGATATGGATAGCTACTTTGCCGAACTGGGGCTGGAGAAACACCTGAGCCCTTCTCGGGGCAACGGCCTCAGAGCCATAGTGCAGGGCATAGTGGCGCTGGCTGATCGCTGATGGCTGGCTGATTCCAAGTACCACAATAAAGAGCACCACTAGAAATAAGAGAGCGCACTTGGGCGCTCTCTTTATTTCTGCATTGTCTGCAAATCTACTCGACGGATTTTTCGGCTCGAGCACCCCGCTCGGCGATCTTCTTCAACACACGGGATGCCGCTACCAGGCCGAAAGTGGCCGTCACCGGCGTCACGGCGCCAAAGCCGGAGGCACAATCCATCTTCATGTTGCCATCGCTGGCGGCCTTGGCCTGACAGGTGCCGCCATTGCCATCCGGGTAGCTCAACTGTTCGGTGGAAAAGACGCACTCCACCCCAAACTTGCGGGCTGGATTCTTGCTGAAGTTATGCAGACGGCGCAAGTCAGAGCGCACCTTGGCCGCCAGCGGATCCTGAATGGTCTTGGCAAGATCGGCGACGGTGATCCGGGTCGGGTCCATCTGCCCACCGGCACCACCCGCCACGATCACGGGTATCTTGTTGCGCTTGCAGAAGGCGATCAGCGCCACCTTGGCCTTGACCGAGTCGATGGCGTCCACCACATAGTCGAACTCTTTCTTGATATGTTCAGCCAGATTGTCGGCGGTGACGAAGTCATCCACCTCGGTCACTTCGCAATCCGGGTTGATGGCACGGATACGCTCCGCCATCACCTCGGTTTTGAGGCGGCCAACAGTCCCCTGCATGGCGTGGATCTGGCGGTTGGTATTGGTGATGCAGATGTCATCCATGTCGATCAGGGTGATCCGGTTGATACCGGCACGGGCCAGCGCCTCCGCCGCCCAGGAGCCCACACCGCCTATGCCCACCACGCAGACGCTTGCCTGGCTGAAGGAGCTGAGCGCGCTCTGGCCATAAAGACGGGCAATGCCCCCGAATCGCTGTAGATATTCTGCTTTCATACCACCACCTTGCTTGAGGGCGGCCATTATAGCGGCAACGGCGGCCTACGACATCATCGGATCGGATAGGGTGAATACAGGGAGTGAAGGGTCAGGTTTACGAGGCGTATTCAGATACGCAGAAACGAAAAAAAGCCCAGTCGTTAGACTGGGCTTCTTGTTAGTGGCGGAGCGGACGGGACTCGAACCCGCGACCCCCGGCGTGAC
>NZ_JBSTYK010000023.1:0-46917 GCF_054052485.1 Aeromonas intestinalis | reverse complement strand
CTACGCGGACTAACTGCGCCTGGGGCCCCTCCAGCTGTCGGCCCCCGCCGCCCGGGGCACGGCGGCGGCCGGGGCTCAGGGCAAGGTGAAGGCCTGGGCCCGCACGGAGGCGAACCTGCTCTATCCGGCCATGGATCCCCTGCAGACCCTCGACAAGCAGCAGAAGATCGCCCTGCTCGAGCAGATGGACAAGTTTGCCCGCAGCCTGGATCCCGCCATCAATCAGGTGATGGCCTCCATCAGCGGCGTCTATGAAGAGATCCTGGTGGCGGCTACCGATGGCACCCTGGCCGCCGACGTGCGCCCCCTGGTGCGGTTGTCGGTGACCGTCATCGCCGAGAAGGGCGACAAGCGTGAGCGCGGCAGCGCCGGTGGCGGTGGCCGTTTCGGCTATGACTATTTCCTCGAGCTGGATGGTCTGGAGAGCCGCGCCTTCGGCTATGTGCGGGAAGCCGTGCGCCAGGCCCTGGTGAACCTGGAAGCCATCGATGCACCGGCCGGTGCCATGCCCGTGGTGCTCGGCGCAGGCTGGCCCGGGGTCTTGCTGCACGAGGCGGTGGGTCATGGGCTGGAGGGAGACTTCAACCGCAAGGGCTCCTCCGCCTTCGCCGGTCGCATCGGCGAGCAGGTCGCCTCCAAACATTGCACCATCGTCGATGATGGCACCCTGCCGGGTCGACGTGGCTCCGTCTCCATCGATGACGAAGGGACGCCGGGTGGCTACAACGTGTTGATCGAAAACGGGATCCTCAAGGGTTACCTGCAAGACAAGCAGAATGCCCGGCTGATGGGGGTGCCGCTGACCGGCAACGGCCGCCGTGAATCCTACGCCGCCCTGCCCATGCCGCGCATGACCAACACCTACATGCTGGCGGGTCAGTACGATCCGGCGGAAATCATCGCCTCGGTGAAGAAGGGGATCTATGCCCCCAATTTCGGTGGCGGCCAGGTGGACATCACCTCCGGCAAGTTCGTCTTCTCCGCCTCCGAGGCCTACCTCATCGAGGATGGCAAGATTGGTGCTCCCATCAAGGGGGCTACTCTCATCGGCAACGGCCCGGAGGCCATGAGCCAGGTCTCCATGGTGGGCCGGGATCTGCAACTGGATCGCGGTGTCGGCATCTGCGGCAAGGAGGGGCAGAGCGTCCCGGTCGGGGTCGGCCAGCCGACCCTGAGACTCGACAGCCTGACCGTGGGCGGCACCCAGTAAGTCCGCCGTCGACAGACTTGCCTGCAAACCCCGGCCTTGGCCGGGGTTTTTGTTGGGGCCGTGGGTGGGCAATAAAAAGCCCCGGCGAAGGCCGGGGCTGGACAGAGTCGGGTCAGTTGACCGAGATGGCGCGAGCGTCGATGTAGTAATGGGTATTGCCTTGAGGATCCTTGCTGATCCTGGCGATCAGCCGGTTGGCGCTCTTGTACTCCCAGTCCTGTGCGATCTGCGCGGGGTTGGGGCTGGTGACGCCCACCACGTTCAGGTACTCATGAAACAGACTGTAGCCACGGATCTCGGTCAGCAGGTTATCCATCTCATCTCTCCCAGGTGGTCATTAATCGGGCAATACCACTCTAGGCTTCACAAGCTGAACCCGTCATGTACAAAAAACAAACTATCCGGCGAGGCTGCCGCGCCCTCACAAGGTTCAGGATTTGGGGGCAACCTGGCCGGGTTCAATGTGTCTGTCGCCGGTGGGGATATGGTGCTGGACCTGGGCCGCCGGGGCGCCGTGGAATACCGGATCCTGCGCCACTTCCTTGATGCCGTTGATGCAGAACTGCATGCCCATGCACACCAGCAGGAAGCCCATGATGCGGGTCATGGCGTCGATGCCGGTGGCGCCGAGGAGCTTGCACACCGGGTCCGCCAGCTTGAGCACGCCCCAGCTCAACAAGCTCATCAGGGCGAAGGCGGTGACCATGCCGGAGTAGATGACGAAGCGGTTGTAGTCAGCCGGCAGCTCGGCGATCTGGGCGGCGCCGCTGATCACCAGCGCCATGGTGCCGGGACCGCACATGCTGGGCATGGTGAGGGGGACGAAGGCGATGCTCTGGTTGATGTCGTTTTCGGTGGCCTGCGCCGGCGCCGGGAACAACATGCGAAAGCCGATGAAGGCGATGATGAGGCCGCCGGCCAGACGCAGGCCGGGGATGGAGATACCAAACAGATCCAGGATGGAGGAGCCGATGAAGAAGCTGACGCAGAGGGTTGCGAACAGATAGAGGGCGGCCAGATTGATCTGGCGCCGGACATGTTCGCGTGACATGCCTTTGCTCAGGCCCAGCAGCAGGGTGGCGGTGGTGGGCGGGTTGACCATGGGCAGCAGTGCCAGCAAGGCGATGAATACGACCTGGAAGAACATCTTGCACCTCAAGTTAGTTGGCTGAAACGGGAGCCAGACACGGCTCTGGCGAAAGAGGTAGGTTACTCTACTGAGCCTGCCTGAACGGAGGCATAACAGCGAGCCCCGAAAACCGGGGCTCGCTGTCTGAATCGGATCAGGGCTCAGCAACTGGCAGGCCAGTGCGACGCGTCTGGCCTGGGGTTGCTCAGGCTGTCTGTGGCCGGGTCTGATGCTGGCTACGCTGGCGGAGCCAGAAGATCAGGCCGAGAACGAAGCCAAGGGCAGCCAGACTGACCACATAGTGTGATGGTGCCAGCATGTCCTCCTTCATCCACAGGGTCACCAGCATGGGGGTCAGGCCGCCGAAGATGGCGTAGGCCACGTTATAGGAGAAGGACAACCCGGAGAAGCGCACCACGGCCGGGAAGGCGTTGACCATCACATAGGGTACGGCCCCGACGATGCCGACGGCGAAGCCGACCAGGACGTAGAGGGGGATCAGCTGATCCATGCCCGCCGCCAGACCGTGATAGAACGCATAGGTCGTGGCAGCCAGCAGCAGGGAGCCCAGCATGAAGGTGGGTCCGCTGCCGATGGCATCAATGAGGCGGCCATAGCAGATGCAACCCAGGGTCAGGGCCAGGATCGCCAGGGAGTTGGCGGTCAGGGCGTCGGTCGGGGTGATGCCATGCGCCTTCTGCAGATAGGTCGGGGTCATCAGGATCACCACCACGATGCCGGCGGAGAGCAGCCAGGTCAGCAGCATGGAGACGATGACGCTGCCCTTGTGTTCACGGAGCACCGTCTTGAGGGGCAGCTCCTCGGCCAGCGCCTTGTTGGCCTGCATCTCGGCAAACACCGGGGTCTCGTGCAGCCAGCGGCGCAGATACATGGCGACGATGCCAAAGACACCGCCGAGCACGAAGGCCAGACGCCAGCCCCACTCGCTCACCTCGATCGGGCTCATGCCGCGGTTGATGGCGGTGGCGACCAGGGAGCCGAGCAGGATGCCGGCGGTCAGCCCCGCGGTGAGGGTGCCGCAGGCGACGCCGACCCGCTTGGCGGGCACATGTTCGGCCACGAACACCCAGGCACCCGGCACCTCGCCACCGATGGCGGCCCCTTGCAGGATCCGCAGCAACAGCAGCAGCAGGGGAGCGGCGATGCCGAGGGCCGCATAGGTGGGCAGCAGGCCGATCAGCAGGGTGGGCAGGGCCATCATGATGATGCTCAGGGTGAACATGCGCTTGCGGCCGATGAGATCGCCGAAGTGGGCCATGATGATGCCGCCAAGGGGGCGGGCCAGATAACCGGCGGCGAAGATGCCGAAGGTCTGGAACTGGCGCAGCCACTCGGGGATATCGGCCGGGAAGAACAGCTCGCCGATGACCACGGCGAAGAAGACGAAGATGATAAAATCGTAAAACTCGAGGGCGCCGCCGAGGGCCGCCAGGCTCAGGGTCTTGTAATCCTGTCGGTTGAGGGGGCGATTATGCTCACGCGGTGTGGTGACTGTAGTCATATCCTTATGTTTCCCATCGTTTTTTTAGTTATTGTTCCCCATCATCTGCGGGGATACGCTCACCCACGAGGGTATGCTTTTGTATCCTGCAATGTAAATCGCACAATTCGCAACACAGTCTTGCAACACCGAGCTCACAAGCGGGCCGGAGATAGGCTGGCCGTGGATCCCGGATCCGTGGCGGCGGCGATGGTTGCGTGGCTCCCATCTACGAGGGTTGGATAGAGAATGACGAAGACCAAGGTGCTGCTCTCCTGGAGCAGCGGCAAGGACAGCGCCTGGGCACTGCATCGGCTGCGCCAGGACCCGGCCATCGAGGTGGTGGGGCTGTTCACCACCCTCAATCAGGCGTTCGAGCGGGTCGCCATGCACGGGGTGCGCAAGCAGCTGCTGATGCAGCAGGCCGAGTGTGTGGGACTGCCGATAGAGACCATCGACCTCCCCTGGCCCTGCAGCAACGAGGATTACGGCCGCATCATGACCGGTTTCATTGAAGGGGTGGTGGCGCGGAGGATCCGGCACATGGCGTTCGGGGATCTCTTCCTCGAGGACGTGCGCGCCTATCGGGAGCGTCAGCTAGAGGGGACCGGGATCTCGGCATTGTTCCCGCTCTGGGGCAGCGATACTCGCACCCTGGCGGGAGAGATGATGGCGGCCGGGCTGAAGGCGCGGATCAGCACCCTCGACCCCAAGCGGCTGGAGATGAGCCTGGGGGGGCACGAGTTCGACGAGGCTCTGCTGGCGGCCCTCCCGGAGGGGGTGGATCCGTGCGGCGAGAACGGGGAGTTTCACACCCTGGCCTATGACGGTCCCATGTTCTCGCGGCCGCTGGCCATCGAGACAGGGGAAACCGTGGTAAGAGACGGATTCGTCTTTACGGATCTGCTGCCTGCGGGCCACCAGGCGAGATGAATGACAAGGGTGATGCCAGCTGGCCAGATAAAACGGCTGATAACAAAACGCCGACCCCAGGGTCGGCGTTTTTGTTGGCGTCAGCCGGTGGCTAGCGGGCGGCGAAGGTATCGCAACTGGCGGGTTTGCCGCTGTCGAAGCCCTTCTTGAACCAGGCCAGACGTTGGGCCGAGCTGCCATGGGTGAAGCTGTCCGGCACCACCCGGCCCTGTCCCTGCTGCTGCAACCTGTCGTCGCCGATGGCCTGGGCGGCGTTGAGGGCCTCTTCGATATCCCCGTGTTCCAGCACCTGCTCCCGCTCCATGTAGTGGCCCCAGACCCCGGCGAAGCAGTCGGCCTGCAGCTCCAGCTTGACCGAGAGTCGGTTCTGGGCGACCTGGCTCAGTCCCTGTTGCTGCTGGCGCACCTTGGTGGAGATGCCGAGCAGGTTCTGGACGTGATGGCCCACCTCGTGGGCGACCACATAGCCCTGGGCGAAGTCACCGTCGGCCCCGAGCTTGTCGCGCATGTCCTGATAGAAGGAGAGATCGATGTAGACGGACTTGTCCGCCGGGCAGTAGAAGGGGCCCATCACCGACTGACCCTGACCGCAGCCGGTGCGGGTGGCGCCGCGATAGAGCACCAGCTTGGGGGGCTGATACTGGCTGCCGTTCTGGGCGAAGATCTCCCCCCAGGCATCCTCGGTGGAGGCGAGCATCACCGAGGTGAACTTGGCCAGGGGATCGTTGGCGGGTTGAGACACATTCTGGCGCGGCGCCTGGGTTTGCGGGGCCGGATCGTTGAGCAACGGGCTGAGATCCACCCCGTAGTAACCGGCGATCATCACTACGACCACCAGGATGAGGCGTCCCTTGCCGCCGATGGGCAGGCCGCCACCTCCGCTGCCGCCCCCATCCTGACGCCTGTCTTCTACGTTGTTGCTCTCCCGACGATTTTGCCAGCGCATGTCTGCCTGCTCCCGTGATTGGTCGTGGCAGTAATGATAATGGCTGCGGGCGTGCCTTGCCTAACGGATGGCCTTACTCGGCCCAGGGCATCTCGGGCAGGCTGTCGAGGAATTCGGCGTAGCGGGTCAGGTTGAAGGGGCCTTGATCCGCCTCCATCGCCATCAGCTCGGCGCCGAGGGCGCAGGCGATGTATTGCAGCGCCTCTTCCCGCGGGGTGCCTTTCATCACCAGCCGCATCAGGGTGGCCTTCACCTCTAGGGGGTTGCCGTCGGCGAGCTGGTTATCCACCATTTCCAGCAGGGTCTGTTCGTCGAAAAATTCGGTGCTCTCTGTCATGTCTTGTTCCTGAGTCGAAGGGTAGGAGTGTCATTGGGCGGGCATTATAACCGCATCCGGCCCGGGCCTAGGTAGCGCGGTGCCAAGTATCCGCGTCAGGCGGCACTTTTTACCCGCCCCCCTTGCCAAGGGGAAAGCGCGGGGGCAGTCTTGTTGGCTTCTCTCGTCCCCGTTTTCCGACTAGAAGAGCCTTGCCATGATCCTCTCCGAGCGCCTCGCCCTGCGCGAGCTCAATCTCACCGATGCCCCCTTCATCCTCGAACTGCTCAACGATGGCGACTTCCACCGCTGGATAGGCGATAGGGGCGTGCGCACCCTGAGCGGTGCCGAAGAGTATATCCAGCAGGGGCCGGCGGTCAGCTATGCCCGGCATGGTCATGGTCTCTATCTGGTGAGTCGGCGGGAAGATGGCGCCAGGATAGGCATCTGCGGCCTCATCAAGCGCGATACCCTGCCGTGCGAAGACATCGGCTACGCCTTCTTGCCGGCTTACCGCGGTTTGGGATACGGGGTCGAGGCGGCGCAGGCCGCGATCCGGGATGGGCGTGAGCGGCTCGGTATCGAGCGGGTCATCGCCATCGTCACCCCGGGCAACGAGCGTTCGGTTGCGCTGCTGGCCAAGCTGGGGCTCACTCAGGGCAAGCTGATCAAACTGGGTGACAGTGAGGAGGAGTGTCTGCTGCTGGAAGCATCGGACCAGGAGCCGTGCGTTTTATCGTGAGACAAGGGAGGCCGCCGTGAGTTGCGGCCTGTTTGCATCGGGTCTGCCATGGGCAGTGCTGATCAGTTGAGATCCTCGATGGAGAACTCGCCGGGGATGCCGTCACAGGAGATGGCGAAGCCACCACTGAAACGGGTGCTGAACTGGATCAGGAAGGCATCATAATCCTGCTCTTGCGGGGGCAGGTTGACGGGCTTGCTACGACGCAGGGGTTTGTGTGTTTGTACTGCTTTCATCATGGTATTTCTCTATATCAATGAGGTGTTTGCTCCTTGTTTTTGCAAATGTCAGGTCAATGGGCGTGGTCAGATCCACGCAGGAATACCCAGCCCTGTCAGGGGCGTCTGCACTTTTCAAGGAAATGCGCCAAGGATCACGCGGATGCATGATGCTACTTGGAAGTGGGCAGATCGGGTCTGCGCCGTGAAAACCGGGCAACGCAGGCAGACAGCCTGACGGTTTTCGAGGCGAGTAAATCAGAGGGAGGTTATGTGTGTACTGGCAGGATTCATCTAACGGTGAAGCATTGCGAACATAATCAGGGCTGATTAACTAGCCGGCGCGCATTCTCTCCTCGATTTGCCTGAAAAGCAAACAAATATTTGGTGCCATCATTTCACCCCCATGTTTTTCACTGCCGCATCAGACAAAAAAGGGCTCCCGTCGGGAGCCCTTGCTGTTGGCCATCATGGTTTGAGGCAATGGCTTGGTCGCTGCCGCTCGCCTGCTTGGCCGCAGTGATCCATAGGGTGTGATGGCCATGCTCATGTTGGAGATGCCGGATAGAAAAAGGGCTCCCGCCGGGAGCCCTCTCTGTTGGCCATCATGGCTTGAGGCAATGGCTTGGTAGTTGCCGCTCGCCTTCTTGGCCGCGGTGATCCACAGGGTGTGATGGTCATGCTCATGTTGGGTATGCCGGATAGAAAAAGGGCTCCCGCCGGGAGCCCTCTCTGTTGGCCATCATGGCTTGAAGCAGTGGCTTAGTAGCCGCCGCTCGCCTTCTTGGCCGCGGTGATCATGGGGGTGATGGTCATCCCCTGCACCACGATGGAGAACATCACCACCGAGTAGGTCATCACCAGGATGACTTCCCGCAGGTCGACCCCATGTTCCGGCAATATCATGACGCCGGAGGGCAGCGCCAGGGCCATGGCCATGGCCAGGCCACCGCGCAGGCCACCCCAGGTCAGGATGCGGATGGAGAAGGTGTTGTAGCTGCGGAAGCGACGGAAGGCCACATAAGGCAGGGACACGCTGATGAAGCGGGCGGCCAGACAGAGCGGCACCGCGATGACCAGCAGGATCCAGTCACGCCAGGCCAGATCCAGCAGCACCAGCGCCAGACCGATCAGCAGGAACAGCAGGGCGTTGAGGAACTGATCCATCAACTCCCAGAAGTGATCCAGGTGGTGGCGGCTCTGCTCGGAGAAGCCGGAGTGGCGGGTCCAGTTGCCGATCATGATGCCGGTCACCACCATGGCCAGGGCGCCGGAGACGCCGATCATGTTGGCGAAGGCGAAGCCGGCGGTCGGGATGCACAGGGTCAGCAGCAGCTCGAGGGAGCCGTCGTCGGTGGCGCTGATCATCACGTGGGCGATGAGGCCCAGCACGGCGCCGAACAGGATGCCGCCGAGGGCTTCATGCAGGAACAGACCGGCCACGCTGGTGAAGGTCGGTTCTACGCCACCGAAGGCCACGGCAAAGACGGTGGCAAAGATGACGAGGCCGACGCCGTCGTTGAACAGGGATTCCCCCTCGATCTGGATGGCGATCTGGGGTGGCGCCTTCATCTTCTTGACGATGGCCAGCACGGCGATGGGGTCGGTGGGGGAGATCAGGGCACCGAACAGCATGCAGTAGATCAGCGGAACGTCCCAGCCCAGCAGGCTGGAGATGAACCAGAAGCCGTAGCCGATGATGAAGGTGGAGAGCAGGGTCGCGACGATGGAGAGAATGGTGATCTCCCACTTCTGGCTGCGCAACGCCTTCAGATTGATGCCGAGCCCGCCCGCGAACAGCAGGAAGCCCAGGATCCCTTTCAGCAGGAAGTTCTGGAAGTCAATGCTCTCCATGGTCTTGACGGCCAGAGGTTCCAGATTGAACCAACCCAACTTACCAAACAGCACCATCAGGGCGGAGATCAGCATGGATCCTGCGGTGATGGCGATGGTGGTCTGGATCTTTACAACATACTGGTTGGCAAAGGCGATGAAGATCGCCAACGCTGCCAAGAAACAGAGTGTGTAGTAGACGCTCATAGTTATTTTTTCTCGTTTTAGTAGACAGCAAGCACGTATCCCTATCAAGGACGGGCATAGGGTACTCTCGGGACACATCTTACTCATTACCTATTTGTGAGTATATGGCGGTCGGTTACGGACAGATAGACGGCTAGATTTCCATTTGATTTTTTTGCTGTTAGGATGGAGGCCACGTAGTTGCATGGATGTGAGAGGAACGAGCGGTGTCGAACATAAAAAAGAAGCTGGAAGCCTGCCTCAGGGAACGGATCCTGATCATCGACGGGGCCATGGGCACCATGATCCAGGGCTACAAGCTCGGTGAATCGGACTACCGGGGTGAGCGCTTCGCCGACTGGCATACGGACATCAAGGGCAACAACGATCTGCTGGTGCTGACCAAGCCCGCGGTGATCCGCGAGATCCACGATCAATACTGTGCCGCCGGGGCCGACATCCTCGAAACCAACACCTTCAACGCCACCCGTATCGCCATGGCCGATTACGAGATGGAAGAGCTCTCCGCCGAGATCAACCGGGAAGCCGCCAGGCTGGCCCGGGCCGTGGCGGACGAGTGGACGGTGAAAGAGCCGCACAAGCCTCGCTTCGTGGCCGGTGTGCTGGGCCCCACCAACCGTACCGCCTCCATCTCGCCGGACGTCAACGATCCCGGCAAGCGCAACGTCACCTATGACGAGCTGGTGGCCGCCTACACCGAATCGACCCACGCCCTCATCGAAGGGGGGGCCGACATCATCCTGATTGAAACCATCTTCGATACCCTCAACGCCAAGGCTGCCGCCTTCGCGGTGGAAGGGGTGTTCGAGGCGCTGGGCCATGCCCTGCCGGTGATGATCTCTGGCACCATCACGGACGCCTCGGGTCGCACCCTGTCCGGCCAGACCACGGAAGCCTTCTACCATTCCCTGCGCCACGTCAAACCCATCTCGTTTGGCCTCAACTGTGCGCTCGGTCCGGACGAGTTGCGCCAGTACGTGGAAGAGCTCTCCCGCATCAGCGAATCCTGCGTGAGCGCCCACCCCAACGCCGGCCTGCCCAACGCGTTTGGCGAGTACGATCTCGACGCGGTCGAGATGGCGGAACACATCCGCGAGTGGGCTTCGAGCGGCTTCCTCAATCTGGTGGGGGGCTGCTGCGGCACCACCCCGACCCATATTCGCGCCATGGCGGACGCCGTGGCGGGCATCAAGCCCCGCGTCTTGCCAGAGATCCCGGTGGCCTGCCGGTTGTCCGGTCTCGAACCCCTCATCATCACGGCGGAATCCATGTTCGTGAACGTGGGGGAGCGCACTAACGTCACCGGCTCGGCGCGGTTCAAGCGCCTCATCAAGGAGGGGCTCTATGACGAGGCCCTGGATGTGGCCAAGCAGCAGGTGGAGAGCGGCGCCCAGATCATCGACATCAACATGGACGAGGGCATGCTGGACGCCGAGGCGGCCATGGTGCGTTTCCTCAACCTCATCGCCGGCGAGCCGGACATCGCCCGGGTGCCGGTGATGATCGACTCCTCCAAGTGGGAGGTGCTGGAAGCCGGCCTCAAGTGCGTGCAGGGCAAGCCGGTGGTCAACTCCATCTCCATGAAGGAGGGGGAGGAGAAATTCATCCAGCAGGCGAAGCTGCTGCGTCGCTACGGCGCCGCCGTCATCGTCATGGCCTTCGACGAGGTGGGCCAGGCGGACACCCGCGCCCGCAAGTTCGAGATCTGCCAGCGCGCCTATCGCATCCTGGTGGATCAGGTGGGCTTCCCGCCGGAAGACATCATCTTCGACCCCAACATCTTCGCGGTGGCGACCGGCATTGACGAGCACAACAACTACGCGGTGGACTTCATCGAGGCGGTGAAGGACATCAAGGACAACCTGCCCCACGCCATGATCTCCGGCGGCGTCTCCAACGTCTCCTTCTCCTTTAGGGGCAACGAGCCGGTGCGTGAAGCCATCCACGCCGTCTTCCTCTACCACGCCATCCAGAACGGCATGGACATGGGCATCGTCAACGCCGGTCAGCTCGCCATCTATGAGGACATCCCGGCTGAGTTGAAAGAGAAGGTCGAGGCCGTGGTGCTCAACCTCAACCCCGATGCCACCGAGGCGCTGCTGGCCATCGCCGAGAAGTATCGCGGTGCCGGTGCCCAGGCGGAGGATCCGCGGGATCAGGAGTGGCGCAGCTGGCCCGTGGGCAAGCGGCTCGAGCACGCCCTGGTCAAGGGACTCACCGACTTCATCGAAGAGGATACCGAAGAGGCGCGGGCCGGAGCCGAGCGGCCGCTGCACGTCATCGAGGGGCCCCTGATGGACGGCATGAACGTGGTCGGCGACCTGTTCGGCGCGGGCAAGATGTTCCTGCCCCAGGTGGTGAAGTCCGCCCGGGTGATGAAGCGGGCGGTGGCCTATCTGCAGCCCTACATAGAGGCGGAGAAGCAGGGGGGCTACAGCAACGGCAAAATCGTACTCGCCACCGTGAAGGGGGATGTGCACGACATCGGCAAGAACATCGTCGGGGTGGTGCTGCAGTGCAACAACTTCGAGATCGTGGATCTCGGGGTCATGGTCTCCTGCGAGACCATCCTCAAGACGGCTCGCGAGGTGAACGCAGACATCATAGGCCTGTCCGGCCTTATCACCCCCTCGTTGGATGAGATGGTGCACGTCGCCAAAGAGATGGAGCGTCAGGGCTTCAAGCTGCCCCTGCTCATCGGTGGCGCCACCACCTCCAAGGCTCATACCGCGGTCAAGATAGAGCAGAACTACAAGGAGCCCGTGGTCTATGTGTCGAACGCCTCGCGCGCCGTGGGGGTGGCCCAGAGCCTGCTGAGCCCAGAGCTCAAGCCCGCCTTCGTCGCCCGCATCGACAAGGAGTACGAGATTGCCCGCGAGCAGCATGCTCGCAAGCAGCCGAGATCCAAGCCGGTCAGTCTGGCCCATGCCCGCGCCAACCGTCATCAGCTGGACTGGGTCGGCTATCAGCCCCCGGCACCTCGCGAGCCCGGGGTGCAGCAATTCGAGAACGTGCCCATTTCGGTACTGCGTCCCTACATCGACTGGACGCCGTTCTTCCTGAGCTGGGAGCTGGCGGGCAAGTATCCGCGCATCCTGGAAGATGAAATCATCGGCGAGGAGGCAACCAAGCTGTTTGCCGATGCCAACGCCATGCTGGACAAACTCGAGCAGGATCAAAGCGTGCGCTGCGCCGGCATCGTCGGCCTCTTCCCCGCCAACGCCGTGGGGGACAGCATCGAGGTCTACACCGACGAGTCGCGCACCCAGGTACGCAAGGTGCTGCACCACCTGCGCCAGCAGAGCGAGAAGCAGGGCTTCCCGAACTACTGTCTGGCGGACTATGTGGCACCGAAAGAGAGCGGCAAACCGGACTGGATCGGTGCCTTCGCCGTCACCGGCGGCATCGGTGAAGAGGCCATCGCCAACGCCTATAAAGCGGAGCACGACGACTACAACGCCATCCTCATTCAGGCAGTGTGCGACCGTCTGGCCGAGGCCTTCGCCGAGTACCTGCACGAGCAGGTGCGCAAAGTGCACTGGGGCTATGCCCCGGACGAGGCGCTCAGCAACGAGGAGCTGATCCGCGAAAATTACCAGGGGATCCGCCCCGCGCCGGGTTATCCGGCCTGCCCCGAGCACACCGAGAAGGGGAGCATCTGGGAGCTGCTGGGGGTAGAGCCGGCCATCGGCATGAAGCTCACCGAGTCTTACGCCATGTGGCCGGGGGCGGCGGTCTCCGGCTGGTACTTCTCCCATCCAGACAGCAAATACTTCGCGGTGGCGCAGATCCAGCAGGATCAGGTGGAAGACTACGCCGTGCGCAAGGGCATGACTCTGGTGGAAGCCGAGCGCTGGCTGGGGCCTAACCTGCATTGATCGACAGGGTCTGCGGACCCTGTATCGAGGTAATGATGAAGATTGGATTTGTCGGCCTGGGGGCCGTGGTGCAGACGGCCTATCTGCCTGCCCTCGCAGCATTGGCGGAAAATGCTGAAATATGGGGATTTGACCCGGCGCAGACGCTGCCGGGGGTGATGCAAACCCAAAGTCTGGAAGCCTTGCTGGCGCTGCCCCTGGACCGGCTGGTCATCGCGACCCCCTCTTTGCTGCACCTGCCGGTGCTGGAGCAGGCGCTGGCGAGCGCCATCCCCTTGATCCTGGTCGAAAAACCCGTGGTGGCCAGCCTGGCCCAGCACGACCGCCTGCTGGCCCTGCTGGCGGATCCTGCCGTGGCGAGTCGGGTGTTGGCGCTGGATCACTGGATGGCGCGCCGCGCCGCGCAGCAACTGCTCGGTGAGGGACTGGATGCCGGCTGGCAGCCTCAGGGGGCGGCCGTTCGGCCCGCGACCCTTGAGGATGTGGCTGAAGTGGAAGGTTTTTTGCTGGAGCCTTGCGGCATCGACGCACAGGGTCATCCCTTCGCCCTCAACTTCGCCACCGGCGAGCCGGATCAGCGGACCTTCCGCCATCCGGATGGGGTCATCCTCGACATCGGCACCCATGTATTGGCGATGATCCGCGAACTGCTGGTGGCCCTCGGCGGGGATGACAGCCTGCACCTGGTGGCGGAAGGGGTCTGCGATCGGCTGGGGCGGCCCATCGCACGGGGCGATCTGAGTACGGCGGAGGGACGTGCCTGCCTGCGCGGGGAAGCGGCCGGGGTGTCCGTCACCCTCTGGCTCGACAAGTACGCCGGGCCCGGTGTGGAGAAGAAGGGATTACGCCTGACGCTCAAGGATGGCCGGGTGATCGAGCTGCTGCGAAGCGGCAACCTGGCCTGGCTGCACCATCATGAAAACGGGGGGGCGCAACGCTGGCAGCTGGAGGGATCCCTCTATCGTCACTGCATCGCCCAGACCCTGCTGGCGCCAATCCCTGTCGGGGGATGGGGCGGGGTCACCGCCCGCCGCCTGCAGGAGGTGGGGCTGCTGCTCGGCCTGCAACAGCAGTTGCGCGGCCCGCACTGAAACGGCCTTAGAGGGCATTGGCAAGACGGCGCTCTTTGTCCAGGGCCCTTCTTGCAGAACGGCACATGGTGAGGGGAAAGGATTGGCGTTGCCAGTCGTTCATGGCACCTTATACTCTCCAGTCCGATTATCAGGTCTGCCATTTCCATGAATATTGCCATTTTATCCCGTGAGCCCAACAACTACTCCACCCGCCGCCTGGTCGAGGTGGCCCGGGCCCGTGGTCATCAGGTCGAAGTGCTCGACACCCTGCGCTGCTACATGAACATCGCCTCTCACAGCCCCTCTATCCACTACGAGGGCCGGGAACTGGCGGGCTATGACGCCGTGATCCCGCGCATCGGCGCCAGCATCACCTTCTACGGCACCGCCGTGCTGCGCCAGTTCGAGATGATGAACACCATGGCCCTGAACAGCTCGGTGGCCATCTCCCGCTCCCGGGACAAGCTGCGCGCCATGCAGCTGCTCTCCCGCCATGGCATCGGCCTGCCCATCACCGGTTATGCCCACAGCACCCACGACGTGCCGGATCTCATCACCATGGTGGGCGGCGCCCCCCTGGTGGTGAAGCTGCTGGAGGGGACCCAGGGCATAGGCGTGGTGCTGTGCGAAACCCAGAAGGCCGCCGAGAGCGTGATCGAGGCCTTCATCCAGACCAACAACAACATCCTGGTGCAGGAGTATATCCGCGAGGCCAATGGCGCCGACATTCGCTGCCTGGTGGTCAACGGCAAGGTGGTGGCCGCCATGCGTCGTCAGGCCCAGCCCGGTGAGTTTCGCTCCAACCTGCACCGTGGCGGCACCGCCGAGGCGATCAAGATCAGCCCCGAGGAGCGGGCGACCGCGGTGCAGGCCGCCAAGATCATGGGGCTGGACGTGGCCGGGGTGGACATCCTTCGCAGCGCCCGCGGCCCTCTGGTGCTGGAGGTGAACTCTTCCCCCGGCCTGCAAGGGGTGGAAGCCGCCTCCGGCAAGGATGTGGCGGGCAAGATCATCGAGTACCTGGAGCTCAAGGCGAGCCGCAAGCACAAGCCGGCGGAGTGACGGCAAAGCCGATGGTTGGAGATGACAAGGCGCCTTAGGGCGCCTTGTCGTTTTCTGGCCTCAATATTCTATATATGGGCAGGTTGCTGTGGGCAGTCTTCCAATTGCGCAAGATAGCACTCAAGGTTGCTTGAGACTTTTTCCAAAACCCTTGGTAGATAGGGTATTAGGTCTGTGAATCCAGAGCGTTCTGGGCCGCCATGATAGTATCTGCAGTGCCCCAGAATGGCTTCTCGCTCTTCGGCTGCTATTTGCTGCAGCGGGTCACGGTCGTTGTAATCGTGCAAATTGGATAAGTGAATGAATGCGCATCCAAGGTTGTACACAGACTTTGTCCAACCTTGTAGTTGCTGAGCCAGTTCAACCATTTCGCTATCTGTTACACGAGCGCGGCCGCGAGATTGCTGCCATCGTTGGCCATTTACGGAAGCTTCTATCAGGAGAGTTTGTCGATAGGGCTCCTGACTCAGTAAGTAAATGACTCGCACCATTGAGTCCAGCTCTTGACGAAGCACCGCAATCATTTGGCTAGGGATGTTCGCTGATACCAGGAGCTGCATAGCTCTTTTATGGTCGTTAGAACGGTTTCGTATCTGTCTTATAAAAATGGATTTTTCATTCATGTAACATTGCTCCCCATCTCCAGCTTGGCGCTGAACACCCCCTCCTCCAGCCGGGTGATGATGTGCCAGTCCAGCTTCTCGCAGATGCGCTGGATGATGGTGAGGCCGCAGCCATAGCCCAGGATCTGATCCGGCGCCGCCGCCGTGGGGTTGCTGATGGTGAGGGTCTGCCGGCTCAGGGCGATCTCGATGTGGCCATCGGCGTAGCTGAGGGCATTCTTGAGCAGGTTGCCGAGCGCGATGGCGAGCAGGGAGAGGGGGGCCTGCACCTCACTCTGTTCGTCCAGATTGAGCCGGATCTCGACGCTCTCCCGCTGCAGCAGAGGCGCGAGACGGGCCAGCTCCCGGCGGATCAGCGGGGCGACCAGCTGGGGCGGGCGTTCCACCGCCTCCTTGCGACCCAGCAGCAGGAAGGTCTCGGTGAGCAGGGCCATCTCGTCGCTGGCGGTGCGGATGCGCCCCGCCGCCCGGGCCGCCGGAGCAGGCAGATCGCTGACCTTGCCGAGCAGGGCCGCCGAGCCCTGGATCACCATGTTGGGGGTGCGCAGCTCGTGGCTCGCGAAACGGCTGAACTCCTGCTCCCTGGCGAACACGGCGGCGACCTCCTGCTTGCCGGCCAGCAGTGCCTGTTCGATGTCTCTCAGCTCCTGCCAGGGGGCGTCCGGCACGAAGTCGGCCCGATCCGGGGTGAGGTGGGCAACCCGCTGACGCAAGCGCTCCAGCGGCCGGGTGATGTGACGCACCAGCCAGATGCCGAAGGCGACGCAGCCGAGCAGCAGGGTGAGGCCGATCAGTCGGGTGATCAGGTGCAGCCTGTCTTCGTAAGGATCCAGGTAGTCGTCGGCGTCGTCGTTGAAGACCAGATAGAGCAGGCCCTGGCCGGAGGGGTGAGGTCGCACCAGGAAGTGTTTGTCCTCCTCGCCGAGCTGATGCTCATAGAATCCCGGGGTCTGGTAGGGCCTCAGCCAGGCGGGGAGGCGCCCGGCCTGGGTCCAGTAGCTGGAGAACTGGCGCGGGCTGGGGGCGGGGGCCAGTTCTCCCAGCCGCAGCCAGTCATCGCCATAGCGGGTGACCTCGGCCTCCAGCCAGTGGCGCAGGCTCAGCTCCTCCATTTTGCTCTCCGCCGCCACCATCAGCAGGCTGAGGGTGGTCAGCAGCAGGAGCCCGGCTCCCCCCAGTATCAGGATCAGCCGTTTGCGCAGGCTGGGCAGCTTGCTGGCGCTCTCCTCGTGGTCGCGGTTCATGACGAGGCGGTCAGCCGGTAGCCCTGACCGTGCAGGGTTTCCAGCATGGGGGTGGGAAAGGGCTTGTCGAGGGCGTTGCGCAGGGCATAGATGTGGCTGCGCAGGGCGTCGGAGTCCGGCTCCTCATCGCCCCAGACGGTGTCCAGCACCTCCTGACGGGTGACCAGCTGGGGGGCCCGTTTCACCAGCAGACTGAGGATCTGAAACGGGATCTTGCCGAGCCTGAGCTCCACCCCGGCGCGGTGGGCGCGGCCGCTGGCGGGATCCACCGTCAGCTCGCCGAAGCTGAGCGTTCCCATGTCTCCTCTGGGTCCGCGCAGGGCCAGGGCCTGCAACCTGACTTCCAGCTCCTCCATGGCGAAGGGCTTGACCAGGTAGTCGTCGCCGCCGGCGCGAAAGCCCGCCAGCTTGTCGTCCAGGCTGTCGCGGGCGGTGAGAAACAGCACCGGGGTCGGGATGCCATCGGCCCTCAGCTGCTCCACGGTGCGCAGGCCGTCGAGGCGCGGCATCATGACGTCCATGATGATGACGTCGAAGCGCTGCTCCGCCAGCAGCTGCAGGGCGGCCTGGCCGTGGTAGGCACAGTCCAGCTGGTGCCCCGCGAGCTCCAGGTAGTCCATGATGGTCTCCGCCACCTGGGGATTGTCTTCCACCACCAGTATTTTCATGTTCTGATCTCCTGGTTGTGGCCGCGATTTCACGGCCGCTTCACACCGGATGAGGCATGCTGTGTGCCAGTGTAACCCCGAGGATCCCCGATGACGAAGCCCCTCTGCGCGCTCTTGCTATTGATTTTGCTGCCCTTTGGGGCGGCTCATGCGGCTGAGTTCAAATTGATCGGCCGCACCAGCTGGCAGCTTGGCCAGCTGATGGTCAATGGCATCCCCTTTGTCATCGATGAAGATACCCGCTTCAAGGACGGTCTGGACGAGGACGATCTCGGCGGAACCTGGGTCGAGCTGGAAGGGGAGATGCGAGGGGATCGCCGCCTGATCCACAAAGTGGAGGCGCTGGAAGAGGATGATGAGATGGATCTGGAGGGGCCGGTGGCGCAGGGGCGGATCTGGGGCTATGCCGCCTCGGACGGCAGCCTGGCCCCTTTTGAAGGACGCTGGCTGGAGCTGGAGTGCAAGTTTGACGGCATGCGGCTGAGTCGTTGCCAGGAAGAAGATTGAGCCACCTCGACCGTAGGCCGGAAAAAAGAGCGGATCCGGCCCATAGTTAAACCTCGCGTCACCACGACCCCGAGGTCCCCATGACAAACGCCCCACTGATCCTCTGTCTGCTGCCCCTCGGCGCCCTGGCCATGGAGCCCGAGCTCTGGCTGGTGGAACTGGAACATAACGATGGCATTCGCCTGCAGTTTCAGGGGGCCGAGCTGGAGCTCGGCAGCGCCGATCTGGTGGGGATCGACGGGCCGGATGCCCTCCAGCCGGGCATGCGCCTCGCCATCGAGAGTCGTCATGGCGTCGCCGAGCAGATCCGCTTGCTCACCTCGGCACCGACCCTGACCCAGAGCAGCCAGTGGTCACGGGCAGAGGACAGGCTGCTGGCCGCAGCGGGGCAGACCCTGTTGCTGCAGGAGCTGGGAGTGCTGGTGTTCGATGGGAACACGCGCTGGCAAAATGGCAGCCCGGCGGATCTGCAATCGGGACGCAAACTGGTGCTGACCCGTGACGAAGAAGGGCACCTGACGGACATATTGATCCCCAACCCGGAAGAAGACCCTGAATAGGGCTAAATAATATTCAGATATGATGGGTATTATTTAATCGTATTAACTAGCACACATGGCTCGTCGGTAATTAAAAACTTAAACACCACGAAATTCATAAAATAAATAATAAAGTAATAGCTCTGATATCAAGCTTGTCATTATTAAATAAGCTCAATGTTAATTGCCGGATTCACGGTTTATATAAAGTAAACTGTGGACTCGATCGCAATTGGCTTTGTTCTTCGCTGATATTTTCCCTCTTGCATGCAGCAAGAAAAATAATTTGCATGCCAAACATTAAATATTGGGGGAGCTATGGATAAATTAAAAACAAGCAGTTTGGCGTTGACCATCTCGACGCTGCTGATGAGCCAGGCCTATGGGGCTGAGCCCATCTACCCTGATCAGCTGCGCCTCTTCTCACTCGGAACCGGGGTATGCGGGGATAATTACCGCCCCGTAAATCGGGAAGAAGCACAGAGTGTCCGCAATAATATTGTGGCCATGATGGGGCAATGGCAGATCAGCGGGCTGGCCAATAACTGGGTTATTATGGGGTCAGGCTACAATGGTGAAATAAAACCCGGAAACGCATCTGATACCTGGTGTTATCCAACCAATCCGGTCACCAGTGAAATACCCGTATTGCCTGCGATGAATATTCCAGACGGCGATGAGGTGGACGTACAATGGCGGCTGGTGCATGACAGTGCCAATTTCATCAAACCCGCCAGCTACCTCGCCCATTATCTTGGCTATGCCTGGGTGGGGGGTGACCACAGCCCCTATGTGGGCGAGGACATGGACGTGAGCCAGGATGGCGACAGCTGGCTCATCCGCGGCAACAACAGCGGCGGTTGCGACGGCTATCGCTGCGGCGAGAAAACCAGCATCCGGGTCAGCAACTTCGCCTACACCCTGGATCCCGAGAGCTTCAGTCACGGCGAGGTGACCCAGTCCGATCGCACCCTGATCAAGACGGTCGTAGGGTGGGCCGTCAACGACAGCGACACCCCCCAGTCCGGCTATGACGTGACCCTGCGCTACGACACGGCCACCAACTGGTCCAAGACCAACACCTATGGTCTGAGCGAGAAGGTCTCCACCAAGAACAAGTTCAAGTGGCCCCTGGTGGGGGAAACTGAGCTCTCCATCGAGATCGCCGCGAGCCAGTCCTGGGCCTCCCAGAACGGGGGCGCGACCACCACCTCTCTGTCCCAGTCGGCGCGCCCGACCGTGCCCGCCCACTCCAGGATCCCGGTGAAGATCGAGCTCTACAAGGCGAACATCTCCTACCCCTACGAGTTCAAGGCGGACGTCAGCTACGATCTCGCCCTGAACGGCTTCCTGCGCTGGGGCGGCAACGCCTGGCACACCCATCCGGACAACCGCCCGACCTGGAACCACAGCTTCGTCATGGGCCCGTTCAAGGACAAGGCGAGCAGCATTCGCTACCAGTGGGACAAGCGTTACATCCCGGGTGAGGTGAAGTGGTGGGACTGGAACTGGACCATACAGCAGAACGGTGCCGATACCATGAAGCAGGCCCTGGCCAGGGTGCTGCGCCCGGTGCGCGCCAGCATCACGGGTGACTTCCACGCCGAGAGCCAGTTTGCCGGCAATATCGAGATCGGTGCGCCCGTTCCCATCGGGAGTGACAGCAAGGTGCGCCGCGCCCGCAGTGTTGACAGCCAGGCTGGCGGGCTGCGCCTGGAGATCCCCCTGGATGCCGGCGAGCTCTCCGCGCTGGGCTTTGACAACGTCCAGATCAAGCTGGAACCCGCGACCAACCAGTGAATTCGTGGCAGTGAAATAAGTATGTTAAACCGGGCTTTTGCCCGGTTTTTATTTGTGAAAAATAAGATAAACAGTGCTTTCCACTGCCCTGATCACGTCGCCCGTTTGCCGCTTATACGTGTTTCCGAGTGCAAGCAGGGCGCATCCCGCCGACTTCCCTTGCTGGCGGGCGACCTGAACGATATAAATTCAGCTCAAATGGGGCTATTGATGAGCCATTCCCCTATCAAAAGAAGGTCAATAGGGATTGCCGCAGAAGTGGCTTCTACACTCAATGCCAGGCCCGCAAGAGGATGCGGGCCGCGAGAGGACAAGGATGAGCTGCGATGGAACAAGAGACGGACGGGATCAGGATCTCCGATCTCAATGAGGCAGTGGTGCACGGCATCCTCGAGGTGATCAGCGAAGGGATCTGGGACTGGAATGCCAACACGGGGTTCGTTTACCGCAATGCCGGCTGGTATCTGATGCTGGGTTACGATCCCCACTCCCTGGAGAACACGGTATTCACCTGGGAGAGCGTGATCCACCCCGACGATCTGGCCCACGTCATGGCCTGTTTCGATGACTGCCTGAACGGCAAGGCCTCCGACTACAGGGCCGAGTACCGTTGTCGCTGCCGCAATGGGGAGTACCGCTGGATAGAGGACAGCGGCCGCATCATAGCGCGCAACCCCGATGGTTCCGTGGCCCGGATGATCGGGGCCCATCGTGATATTCACGCCCAGCGCGAGCTCTATGTGCGGCTGGAGCTGCACAACCGCAGCCTGGAGCAACAGGTCGCCGAGCGCACGGCCGAGCTGGAGTGCCTCAACCGGGCGCTGCAGCATCAGGTGGAGGAGAACCGCCGCCTGGCGGAGACGGATGTGCTGACCGGTGCCGCCAGCCGGTATCGGCTGGAACAGGCGATCCGGCTGGAACACGAGCGGGCGCGGCGCTTCCAGGAGCCCTTTTCCGTGATCGCCATGGATGTGGATGACTTCAAGCAGATCAATGACAGTCATGGTCACGGGGTGGGCGACAAGACCCTCATCGACATCGTCAAGGCGACCCGGGGCGGGATCCGCGAGATCGATCTGCTCGCCCGATGGGGAGGCGATGAGTTCATGCTGATCCTGCCCAACACCCGGCTGGCGGATGCCCTGCTGGTGGCCGAGAAGCTGCGCCTGCGACTCGGGCATCTGCGGGTGATGGAGCGGGACCCCATCACCCTGAGCTTCGGGCTGGTGGAGTCGCAGCCCGAGGAGGCGGTGGCCCAGCTGATGGCGAGGGTGGACAGGGCGCTCTACCGGGCCAAGCTGGCGGGCAAGGACCAGCTCTGTGGCTAGACATGGGCCGGGCCGAGGGGCTGCCATGGGCCTCTCTTCCCCCGAATGCGGCTTGATCTCGCTCTCTGCTTGACGCCAACCCGGCTCACTGGTCTGATGCGCGCTCTTTTCATACCTGTGAGATATACCTTGATGAAGAAGTGCCTCCTGATTGCCCTGACCGCCCTGCCGTTGATGGTCCACGCCGGCCTGATGGACTCCCTGACCGATACCATGACCAGCAGCCTCACCAACAGTGCCAAAGAGATGGCCGGTACGGCCATGGATGACGCCGCCAATGCCGCGGTCAAACGGGCGCTGGAGATCAAGGAAGGGGGCTCCAGCAAGGATGCCATCAAGGCAAAGCTGGGAGCGCCGGCCAGCACCGAGACCGTCGAGGGGCGGGAAGTGTGGCGTTATGACCTGACTGCCCTGAACAAGATCTCTCCCACCCTGGCCGAGACCAGCAAGGTGCTGTTCAAGGATACCGAGATAGAGAACAAGCACGTGCTCATCCAGTTCGACGGCGAGACCGCCAAGACGGTGAGCCTGGCGGACAAGGCCAGGGCATAAGCCAGACAACAAGGGGCCATGGGCCCCTTGTTGTTATCGATGGCCAGGGCTCTGCCTTGGCACCATGACAAAGAGGGTGGCCATGGCCACCCTCTTTGGGTTGTCGGAGCGCTTACTTGTTCGCTTCGGCAAACTGCTTCATCACTTCGGCATGCTTGGTCATGCCGTCGGCGCGCAGCTCCAGATTCTTGACGAACTCGGCCTTCTTGGCCGGATCTTCAATCTTGTCGTAGCGCTGCTGCAGGTGGGCCTGGATCTGCTCCGGGGTCATGTTCTTCATGCGGGCCATCTTGTCGTGGCGACCGCCATGATGCTTGCCATCCTTCATGGCACAATCGGCCATGGGGGCACCGGGCTGCGCCGTGCTCACGGCTTCACTGGCGGCATAGGCGCCGAGCGGCAGGCCGAGGATCAGGGTGGCGGTCAACAGGGTCTTGGTCAGCTTTTTCATAGGTAACTCCTTTCGGATGAATGCGGGATTCGGCTCGTTCGCCTTGGTACTCAGTAAACACCGAGGAAGTGTCTGAAATTTGCCAGTTGAAGCCTATTTTGTAGCAGAGTGTGGCATCCAGGCACGTTGGCACACTTTGACATAACCCCCAAGACCGATTTTCGTATAATCGTCCCAGCTCGATAACGGGAGAGACAGTGATGAACCAAGGCAGCCCTCATATTCTGGTGGTGGACGACCACAGCGAGATCCGCGATCTGCTCAAGCGCTTTCTGGAACAGCACGGGATGCGGGTCAGCTGTGCCCGCGATGGCAAGGAGATGAAACGCCTGCTGGAGGAACGGGAATTCGACCTGCTGGTGCTGGATCTGATGATGCCGGGGGAGGATGGTCTGACCCTGTGCCGCGAGCTGCGCGTCAAATCCAGCCTGCCCATCATCATGCTCACCGCCATGGGGGAGGAGACCGACCGCATCATCGGGCTGGAGATGGGGGCCGACGACTACCTCGCCAAGCCCTTCAATCCCCGCGAGCTGCTGGCCCGGATCAAGGCGGTGATGCGCCGTACCCAGGCCGAGCCCCAATCCCTGCCCGAGACCCTGACCCGGGATCTGCGCTTCGATCGCTGGCTGCTGGACATCCATCGCCGGGAGCTGGTGGATGAGGAAGGGGTGGGGATGAGCCTCTCCACCGCCGAATTCGATCTGCTGAAGGTTTTCCTCGAGCGCCCCCAGCGGGTGCTGAGCCGGGATCAACTGCTGGATCTGGCCCGTGGCCGGGAGGCGGTGGCCTTCGATCGCGCCATCGACACCCTGGTGAGCCGGCTGCGGCGCAAGCTGGAGCGGGATCCCAAGAACCCGGAGCTCATCAAGACCATCTGGGGTGGTGGCTACCTGTTCGCCGCCGACGTGACCCAGGAGTGAGCCGGTGACTGCCTTCAAGCGACTCTTTGCCAGGCTGTGGCCCAAGGGGCTGACCGGCCAGATAGTGCTGGTGGCCCTGGCCGGGCTGGTGTTGATCCAGCTGCTCAGCATCCAGATCTACCGCACGGATCGGGAGGAGGCGCTCGGCTACGTCAACAGCCGCAACGCCATGCAGCGCATCGTCTCCGTGGTGCGCCTGCTGACGCTCTCTCCCCCCTCTCTCTATCACGAGATCCTCAAGGCGAGCCGCAGCGAGACCCTGTTGCTGCGCCTCTCCGATGAGCCGCTGCAGCCGGACAACCGCAGCCCCCGCTTCGAGCGGCTGGTGCGCTCCAAGCTGGATTACCCGCCCCAGCTGGCGGTGGAGATCAGTGCCGAGCTCAAGCAGGAGTTCCAGCGCAGCCAGGCCTGGCGCCACCACAACCGCATGATGAAGGATCGCGCCGGCATGCCGCCGCCCCAGGACATGCGGCTCTATGGCTCCATCCAGTTGCCAAACGGGGGCTGGCTGCAGTTCAGCTCTCTGGTGGACAAGGAGTCGGCCAGCTGGTCCTGGCAGACCACCCTCAACCTGCTGCTGGTGGCGAGCCTGGTGATCGGCCTGATGATCTGGCTGTTCCGCCGTGCCACCCAGCCGCTCAAGCAGTTGGCGGCCAACGCGGATCGGCTGGGACGCGGGGAGGACATAGAGCCCCTGCGGGAAGCCGGGCCGACGGAGATCCGTGAATCCATCCAGGCGTTCAACCGCATGCATACCCGGCTCGATCGCTTCGTGCAGGACAGGACCCGGATGCTGGCGGCCATCTCCCACGACCTGCGCACCCCCATCACCAGCCTGCGCCTGCGCAGCGAGTTTCTGGCGGATGGGGAAGACAAGGATCGCTTCCAGCAGACCCTGCAACAGATGGAGCAGATGCTGGCGGCCACCCTCAGCTTCGCCCGGGAGGAGGGCTTGCAGGAGGCGACCCGGGAGCTGGATCTGGTCAGCCTGCTGGAGAGCCTGTGCGACGACTATGCGGATACCGGCCAGCCGGTCACCTGCCTGGCACAGGGCAAGGAGGTCTATGCCTGCCGTGCCAACACCCTGCGCCGGGTGCTGCAAAACCTCATCGGCAATGCCATCAAGTATGCGGGGTCGGCCGAAGTGTCCCTGGATCGCACTGATGGCGAACTGCTGATCCGGGTCTGCGATCGAGGGCCTGGCATCGAGCCGGGTCAGCTGGAGGAGGTGTTCAAGCCCTTCGTGCGTCTCGACGGGGCCCGCAATACGGAGTCCGGCAGCGTGGGGCTGGGGCTTGCCATCGCCCGCACCCTGGTGCATCAGCACGGCGGGGAGCTGACCCTGCACAACCGGGACTGCGGGGGGCTGGAGGCGAGGATCAGCCTGCCACTGTGAAAAAGAGTGAATGAAGAAGGGCGCCGATGGCGCCCTTCTTGTCGATGGCATCGTGAGCCCTTGGTCAGAACAGGAAGGTCATGCCCAGGTTGTAGCGGCGCCCGTCCAGCACGGTGCCGTAGCTGCCATAGTCTACCGTCTTGTCGAACAGGTTGTAGATACCGGCGGTGACATTGAGCTGCGCATTGGCCTTGTAGACCAGGCCGGTGTCGAAGAAGGTGTAGGAGGGGGTGCCTTCGGCCATCCGGGTGCGACTCAGGTAATCAGAGGTCTTGCTGCGGAAGTTGACTCTGGACCAGAGGCTGACCTCGTCGGTGGTCTGCCAGTCGACCGAGCCGTTGAACATGTGGCGTGGCATCTGGTTCAGCGGCTGGCCTTCCATGGGGCCGCTCTTCTGCTCGGACTGGGTGTAGGTGTAGCTGGTGGCCAGGGACCAGTCCTGGTTGATGGCCCAGTTGGCCGTGCTCTCCACCCCGCGCATATTGGCTTTGTCGACGTTGATGCGATCGCTGATGAAGTCGTAGGTATGGCCGTTGAAGGTACAGACCGGGTCGCTCTTGCTGGAACAGCGGCGGATCTCGGTGAGCATGTCTTCAAAGTCGGTGTTGAACAGGGTCAGGCTGGCGCTGAGCCCTTCACGCCCATCCCATAGCAGGGCTATCTCTTCGCTGACGCTGGTTTCAGGTTTGAGGTCCGGGTTGCCGATGATGATCCCATCCTGGGTACCACCGCCGCTGGCCTGACCCCAGTTGGCAGCGGACATGCGCAGATCCGGCGAGCGGTAGCCGGTGGAGACGCCCCCCTTGAGGGTCCAGAACTCGGCGGGATGCCAGACCCCGTACAGGCGCGGACTCCAGTGGCTGCCGTAGTTCTCGTCCCTGTCCATGCGAACGCCGCCGGTCAGGGCGAAGGATTCCGTCAGGGACCACTCATCCTCCACGAAGAGGGCCCAGCTCCAGCGTGTCAGCTGATCAGCACGATTGCCCACCTTGAGCTGATTGCCCTGATCCTGCAGATCCTCATAGCGATACTGGCCCCCCACGCTCAGATAGTGATCCCCCAGGATGAACTGGGTGTGGGTATCGGCAATGCTGTTGATCATCTTCATCTGGCGGCCGGGATTGGTGTTCTCCTCCCGCTGCAGGTAGCTGCTGGAAGAACCGAACTCGTACTGACCGTTGTGGGTGATGGCGTAGTTGGTGCGCTCGTAGGTATTGAGGCTCGGCTTGGACGTGGCCGACAGGGAGTTGCCCGGGGTTCTGTCCCTGTCCTGCAGGGTGCGGCTGATTTCGACGTCGAAGCCGTTGTGCTCATCCGGCGTGAGGCTGAACACGGCGGTGCCGCTCTTCGTCTCCTGCTCGGCGAAACCGTTCTGGAACTGATCCTCGCCCCGATGGGAAAGTTGACCGTTCAGGCGCATTCCCAGCAAGCCGTCCACCAGATTGCCCGCGGTGTAGCCATCGGTCTGGAAGATGTCGCCAGACGCCTTGTTCTCCTGGAAGGTGGAGTCGGCGTGCAGGGAGCCTTGCCAGGCGCTCATGTCGCTGGTCTTGCGGGTGATGACGTTGATGACCCCACCCATGGCATCCGAGCCATAGCGGGATGACATGGGGCCGCGCACCACTTCGATGCGGTCGATGGCCTGCAGCGGGGGCAGCCAGCCCTGTTCGATGCCGGGGCCGTCGCTGTTGGGACGGGTGCCCCGGCTGTCGACCCGTTTGCCGTCGACCAGCATCAGGGTGTATTTCGACCCCATACCGCGAATGCTGATGTCGCTGCTGCTGCCACCGCCGGTGATCACCACACCGGGCACGTCTTTCAAGGCATCGGTGACATCGCGATAAGCGCGTTTCTCCAGTTGCTCGCGGGTCACCACGGAGATGGACGCCGCCGTGTCCTCGATCTTCTGCTGGAAGCCGGAAGCGGTCACGACCATGACCTCCGGCTCGTCCGCATAGGCAGGGGGGGCGAGTGAGACGAGCAGGAGAGGCGTCAGCTTGTGAGGGGGGATCTTTATCATCTTGGCCTGAACTCTTGAGTGAGAGACAACGGCGCTCTTGGCGGTGCCGCAGGGTGACGCCGCGGTCGGTGTGCCGCAAAAAATAAGCGTCAAACGGATAACTAATTAATCCGTCGGCGGCATTGTAGAGATCCATTCAATGCATGTAAATGATAATCAATATCATTTAATTGTTGTGGGAATTCAGGGAAGGGACAGATGAAAATAGGGGAGAGGGGCTGAGCCGGGCGGGCTCTGGTTGCGGTGACGGGGAGAAAAAGCGTAAGGAAACGGGCAACAAAAAAACCGCCGAAGCGGGTTTTTTCAATTCTTGCAGAAGGTCTTGTCGATGAACGGCAAGGCTTCCTGGCTTGAATTACAGACCAACTACGTTGGCAGCAGCCGGGCCTTTCTGGCCTTGCTCGATGGTGAACTCAACGCGCTGACCTTCTTCCAGGGTTTTGAAACCGTTGGACTGGATGGCGGAGAAGTGTACGAACACGTCTTTGCTGCCGTCAGCCGGGGAGATGAAGCCAAAACCTTTCTCAGCGTTGAAGAACTTAACGGTACCAGTCATTTTGTTGGACATGATAATTTCCTTGAATAGTGATATTGAAACGCCACCTGGTGTGGCAATCCATGATTTTTCGTCAGCAATACGTATGGGGAGCACTAAAGAAGGATAATTATTTGGCGTGAATCTTCTATGAAGAGCTCATGCACCAATCACTGCTTTAAAATGACTGCCTAACATAATCAGGTCTGAACTACCGAACCATCGAATCGATTAGAACACGCACACCTCGTCATGGCAATCTTTATCTCGGCGTTAACTGCCTGCCTTCGTCCGCTTTGGAGTGGTTTATGTGGCGAAAACCGGGTTCAACCGCATGAATCGGGGCGGCTTCTGGCCGCCATTCCGGTGGCAGGATAGTTGATATCCAGATTGCCATATTCCTATCTGGACAGGCCATGCGGGGTTAGCGTTTGCTTCGATATTTGTTGCTGACGGAGTCTGACCAACTGAAAGTTTCAGACGTCGATTGCTCCTTGGCCCGTGCCTTGGCCTTCTCTCTTGCCTGGGCCGAGGCTGCCTTGGCGGCCTTGTTGCGATCGGCCTCGATTTTCTGGCGCCCCTCTTCGCGGATCTTGTTGCGTTCCCCGTTGCTCAGGGTGTGATCCGCGTTGGCTTGGGCTTTTTGCAGCAACAAGGTGATCTCGGCTTTTTCGGCCTCGGTGAGATCCTTCATCTCGAGTTTCTTCATGGGGCACTCCTTTGGCAGGGATGGTTCACCCTAGCACAGTCGGCTGAAGCATCTCTTCTGGAATCGCCATTTCCATCATAAAAATGAATATGCCGACAGCGTCTGACGGGTTGCAGATGACCAGCTGGGTGGCTGCCCTGCGAGCTCATGCCGTGAGGCTGGATCCGGTCGGGAGGTTGGGGGTATGCTGAGGTGAGTGCGATCCAGGATCGTCACTGCAAGCGTACTGAAGTCTATGATTCGGATGGCATGCTGGAACTCTGGTTCCAACTGTCTGGGTAACATTTTTGGAGTCTGATGATGAGTAACAAAGAACAGCATCACGGCAAAGATGCCAAGAAAAAACCGCAGATGTCACTGAAAGAGAAACGCGAAGCCAAGCGGCAGAAAGCCGATCTGAAAAATGGCGGCGCGATGAAGTAACGCTCCTACACTGTTGTTCCTTTGGAGCCAGTATCAAGCCAGCCTGTCATGGGCTGGCTTTTATGTTTTCAGCGTTCGGTGATGCGCCATAGGTGGCGAAGATCCGGGCATAACGACCATCCTCCCTCATCCTGGCCAGCTGGCGATCGAACCACTGTTGCTGCGCCGCCTCGCGAAAGGCGAAGTGGTAGTGGGTGGGAGGAAACAGATCGTGCCGGCGTACCCGTCCGGGGTGATAGAGCCCCTGGTTGCGCCTATCCCGATTGAGTTGGGCCAGATAGTAGTAGAACACCCGCTGCTCCAGGATCACCGCATCCGTGCGCCCCAGCAGCAGTTTCTGCACCTGGCTCTCTTGCCGTGCCACTTCCTCATACCGCGCATTCCGTGTGCTGATGCGGGCAAACTCCTCCCCCAGGATCTGTTGCGCTCGCTGAAAGGCGCTGACCCTCAGGGTGGTCAGGTCTGACAGGGTTCGCACAGAGACCTCATCCAGCGTAAACACCCGGTTGTAAAAGGTGATCACCGGTTGGGAGAGATGCACCCGCGTCAGCATGCCGGGTCTCACATTGATGACGGCATCCAGCTTGCCTTCTGCCAGCATGCGGAAGGTGCGCTCCAGCGGCAGATAGATGAACCTGGGTTCATAGCCGCTGCCGGCGAAGGCGGTCGTCAGCAGATCCAGCTCTATGCCCCGGCCTTGTTCCTGTATCACATAAGGGGGAATGGCAAAGCTGACCCCAACGCGCAATGGCTCGGCCAGCAGCGGGCTCATATAAAGCAGCAGGATGCCGTACAGCAGATGGTTGAACCGGGTCATCGGGGATCTCGGATGGGATTTTTCCTCATGGTAGCCACAAGGGGCGGCAATGGCGCCCAGACGGAGAAGTGCAGCCCTCCAACGTGCAGAACAGGACGCTGGCTGCGTCAGAAGCGGACAAAAAAAGGCCCTGAATTGTCAGGGCCTGTGTGTCTTAGAACGGAATGTCGTCGTCGAAGTCCATCGGCGGCTCGTTGTAGACCGGCGGCGCGGACTGCGGCTGTTGCTGCGGACGGCCATAGCCACCCTGTTGCTGTTGCATGTTCTGCTGCGGTGCGGCGGCAGGGCGTTGCATGTTCTGCTGGGGAGCCTGCTGTGGCTGGCCCCAGTTGCCCTGGGATTGCTGACCACCCATGCCCTGACCGCCTTGCGGGCGACCACCCAGCATCTGCATCACGCCGGTGAAGCTGTCGACCAGCACTTCGGTGGTGTAGCGCTCCTGGCCGCTCTGATCCTGCCACTTGCGAGTCTGCAGCTTGCCTTCGACATAAACCTGGGAACCCTTCTTCAGGTATTCACCTGCGACCTCGGCCAGCTTGCCCATGAACACGACGCGGTGCCACTCGGTGCGCTCTTTCTGCTCACCGGTCTGCTTGTCACGCCAGGTCTCGGAGGTGGCTATGGTGATGTTGGTCACGGCACCGCCACTCGGCATGTAGCGCACTTCAGGATCCTGCCCCAGGTTACCGATCAGAATGACTTTGTTGATGCCTCGACTGGCCATAATCTCTCTTCCACCTTTATATGCCGACCAGCTGACTGGTCTGGGTTCACTCACAATATTGCTGCCGTACAAGTCCATCATCGTCTTGTCTGACGCGGGATTGCCAGCGGGTCGCTGATGGGGCCTGGCCCTGTCATCGACCTACGGATTAGCTCGCCATAGTAACAGTTGATGTGCGGGTTCGCACATCTTTAGCGCCGCAGGAGCGGTTTGAATCAGGGCCCTGGCGGATGGGAATACGCTATCGCAGTTGCCGCGATCCCGGCAAGTGCGGTCATGGGGGCTGGCTCACGTCCTGGTATTTTTGTGGGGATCAGGAGAGTGATCACAGTTCGTGCAATCATGTCTCATTTGCCCCCCCAAATAGGGGGGATCTCCTAGTTCACTGTATTGCCTGATAAAAAAACGATTTTATTGCGGTTCGAACGAGGCCTAATGCTTTTTTAATGCTGTGTAAAAACTTCGACTTGTTACTCTCTTGCGACCATAGCTGGCGTATGAAACGACGATTCAAGCCGACAGGCACACAGTTCAAGGAAGAGCCCCATGAAGACCGAGACTCCGCTGGTACTCGTGACCGAAGGCAACGTTCAGGCAAGTACCTTTACGAGCTATCTGATGGTTCAACTGGGTCAGCCCATATGTCTCATCAGCCATCCGGATCAACTGCTGACCATCACGAACTGCAGCCTGTTTCTGGTCGATCTGGACTACCTCAAGTCAAGCCAGCAGTTTGGCTGGCATCGGGACATCGCCGCCTTCGATTCGGCCCATACCGTGTTGCTCAATGCGCCGACCAACACGGACCGGGATCTGCTGCTGATGTGGCCCAACACCAGCGGTCTCTTCTTTCGTCAGGATCCTCTGGATCGGCTGGTCGCCGGCATCAAGAAGGTGATGCAGGGGGAGTTCTGGATCCCCCGTCATCTGATGTGCGAGCTGGTCAGCTATTACCGTCAGGGGATCGAGCCGACCCAGCGCAGCCAGAGCCTGTTGACGGTGCGCGAGCGCGAGATCATCCGCTATCTGATGACGGGAGCCTCCAACACCGAGATCGCCGACAGCCTGTTTGTCAGTGAGCACACCATCAAGTCCCACCTTTATAACGTCTTCAAGAAGTTGAACGTCAAAAACCGGCTGCAGGCGGTGAGCTGGGCCAAAGAGTACCTCGACATGACGAGCTCCCACTGATGCGGGCCTGGGGGCTGTGCCTCTGGCTGCTGTCCGGTGTCGTGCTGGCCAGCGAAGGGGGGATCAAGGATGCCAACGCCCCGCTGGAATCCCTGCAACCCGAGCAGGAGAACGATCGCATCGAGATCGGGGGTCTGGTGATAGATCGTACTTTCACACGCTTTGGCCAGAGTTTTTATCGCCACTTCAGCCGGCTTCGAGAGGATGAAGATCCTGCCGGACGGGATAACCTCACCATACACGAGCGGCCGACGGCACGCTGGGGCAGCCTTATCTGGATCACCGCCAATCGCAAGGTGCTGTTTCGCACTAGCCTCTCACCGGTGCGTAGCCAGGGAGAGGAGAGTGCGCAGCAGGCCTGGGGGCAGGTGAAGACGGTTTTACAGCAGCAGAAGGTGGCCATGCTGTTCATGGATACCTTCGATCTGGAACACGATGAACTATAAGGACATGACATATGTGCTCACGCCTGCTGCTCCTGGCGTTGACGGTCGGCATGACGGCCTCTGCCTCGGAGCTTGTGTATAAGCCCATCAACCCCAGTTTTGGTGGCAACCCCCTCAACAGTGCCCATCTGCTGGGCACGGCGAATACCCAGAACGACTACAAGGATCCGTCTGCCGGCAGCAGCTCGGGGGGAACCTCGGCTCTGGACAGGCTCACCTCCAACCTGCAGTCGCGGCTGGTGAGTCAGCTGCTTGCCGATATCGGCAGGGATGGCAGTCAAAGTGGCAGCCTGGTCACCGACGAGTTCGCGATCAATGTGCTGGATCAGGATGGCACCCTGGCCATCTCCATCACGGACAGGGCAACGAACGAAACCACCCTGATCGAAGTCAACGGCCTGATAGCCGACTGAGGATGCCATGACAAGGATACAGTTATGCGCGGCCTTGCCCGTGCTCGCCAGCTTGCTCCTCGGGGGGTGTGCCACCCATATCGGCTCCCCGGAGCCGGAGGAGAAGGCGACCCTGATGCCAAGATCCATCTCCTACAAGGAGCTCATCAGTCTGCCCAAGCCCAAGGGCAAGATAGTGGCGGCGGTCTACGATTTTCGCGATCAGACCGGCCAATACCTGCCGGCGCCCGCCTCCAACTTCTCCACGGCCGTGACCCAGGGCGGTGTCGCCATGCTGAGCACGGCGTTGTGGGATTCCCAGTGGTTCGTGCCACTGGAGCGGGAAGGGCTGCAGAACCTGCTGACCGAGCGCAAGATAGTGCGCGCTACCCAGAACAAGCCCAATGTGCCCGGCAACAACCAGCAGCAACTTCCCTCGCTGGTGGCGGCCAATATCCTGATCGAAGGGGGCATCGTGGCCTATGACAGCAATGTGCGGACCGGCGGGGCGGGGGCCAAGTACTTTGGCATCGGTGCCAGCGGGGAGTACAGGGTCGACCAGGTCACGGTCAACCTGAGGGCGGTGGATATCCGCTCCGGCCGCATCCTCAACAGCGTGACCACCTCCAAGACCATCCTCTCCCAGCAGGTGCAGGCCGGGGTGTTCCGCTTCGTCGAGTACAAGCGGCTGCTGGAGGCGGAGGCGGGCTTCAGTACCAATGAACCGGTACAGATGTGCGTCATGTCCGCCATCGAATCGGCGGTGATCCGGCTCATCGCCAACGGGGTGCGAGACAACCTCTGGCAGCTTGCCGACAATCGCGATCTGGAAAACCCCATCCTGCAGGGCTATCTGCAAGACAGCGCCCCCATCCTGTGATCCGGATGCGCGGCGTGCGCTGCGCAAGTCGACGTGAGAATGACAGACCTTCAGGGGTCTGTTTTTTTATGCCCGATACCTCTTGGCCGCAACCCTACCCGCCCCATCAACGGACTCAGCATGAGCTCACACTTTCTGCTCAGAAAGTGAACGCTTGAGAATCATTCTCGAATCAGCTTTGTGCCTGATAGCCGCCTTTCAGGGGGCTGGTGATACTGGTTCGGCACTCCAAAAAGGTAATCAACGATGAAATACCTGCAACGCTTCCTGTTGACCCTGAGTCTGCTCGGCCTGCCCGTGCTGGCGCAGGATCTGGCGTCGCTGAATGAACTCGACACGGGCAATGAGCTCGAGCTGGTTCAGCGTGGGGACGCCAATCAGGCACAGCTTTGGCAACTCGGATCGGACAACAAGCTGCAACTCGGCCAGCAGGGCAATGACAACCGGCTGCGTCTGGTGCAACGGGGCTCACAGCAGTCCCTGAGTCTGGATCAGGTCGGCGATCAGCACTGGGTCGAGGCCGTGCAGCTTGGCGTGGGCAACAGCGCCGAGCTGTATCAGGCGGGCATCGGCAACCAGATCTGGCTATGGCAGCAAGGAGTGGATAACCAGGCCTGGATCAGCCAGAGCGGATATGACAATCGGGCGCGGGCCGTGCAGCTCGGTGATGGCAACCTGGCCAGCATAGAGCAGAACGGCACCAGTCTGTCGGCCACCGTCATTCAGGCGGGCGCCAACCAGCAAGTGAAAATCGTTCAAACCAACTGAGCTTCGGCTCACCGCAAAGCACGAGAGGGAAATCATGTTCAAACGTACCATTATCGCCTCTGCCGTATTACTGGCGACTTCCAGTGTCTGGGCCGCTTCCGCCAACAACCAGGCGACGGTTGCCCAGTCCGGCAGCAACAACCTGGCCACGGTCGAGCAGATCGACAACAGCAACCACAACGAGGCCAGCATCAGCCAAATCGGGGCTGACAACCAGGCGAAAACCGTCCAGAAGAACACCAGCCAGTCTGACGCCAAGGTGGCCCAGACCGGCGCGGGCAACGATGCCCTGGTGACGCAGGAGTCCAGCACCGCCGGATCCCTCGCCGAGGTGGCGAGCACGGGCAACTTCAACGTCGCCACCGTGACCCAGCAGGTGTTCAACGAAGGCTCCCATGCCTCGGTGAATCAGGTCGGCAATCACAACGTCGCCGATGTGAAGCAGGACAACGGTGATGGTGCCAGCTCCATCGTGAGCCAGGTGGGCAACAACAACGATGCCAATATCGACAACTACTGGTCCGATAAAGCCATTGCCAATGTCAGCCAGACCGGCAATGACCATGAGGCCCGGGTCTCCCAGCAGATCGCCGACGGGGCGGAAGCCCAAGTGAGTCAGAGCGGCAACCTGAACAAGGCGACCGTCACCCAGGCCACTGGCAGCTATGGCTACACCTACCCGGAAGGCACCCTGGCCAAGGTGACCCAGTCTGGCAACGGCAACGAGGCCGTGGTCGATCAGCGTGACCTCGACAACAAGGCCTATGTCACCCAGAGCGGCGTCGACGGCTATGTGAAGACGGCGCAATCCGGCTCGGCGGCCGGTGAAGGCAATACCCTGACGGCCATTCAGGGCGGGATTGGCGAGAGTGCAACCCTGACCCAGACCGGCAACCGCAACGACATCCAGAGCAACCAGGCGGGGCAGGATGACGTGCTGACCGTCCTGCAGTCGGGCGATGACAACCGGGCGATTGCCTATCAGAACGGTCTGGGCGAGCAGGCCAGCATCATTCAGGTCGGGGACGGCAACGAGGCCGATACCGAGCAGCGCGGCGCGGGCAACCAGGCGCGGGTGGATCAGCTGGGTGAGGGCAACGAGGCTGTGGTCAAACAGCTGGCGAGCAGTACGGACGGGGTTGTAGCCATCGATCAGCAGGGTAACGACAACTACGCCAATGCGGTGCAGGAAGCGGGCAGCAACAACCAGATCGCCATCGAGCAGACCGGGGATCGCAACCAGGTGGCGGCCGCCCGTGACGTGGAAGGCAAGGGGGCCTGGACCTGGGGGTCGGACAACGAGCTGACCGTGACCCAGACCGGCAACGACAACTGGGCCTATGCCGATGCGTCCCACTCCGGGTCGACCGTTACCGTGACCCAGACTGGCGAGCTGAACAACGCCTCCGTCGAATCCTACCTGGGTAGCGACAACGTGCTGACCGTCAGCCAGACCGGCAACCATCATGTGGCCGATGTCTATGTCAACGCCGGCAGCAATGGCGGTGGCAACCTGGTCGACGTGGTCCAGACCGCCAGCTACAACACGGCCCAGGTCGATGTGTATGGCAGCAACAACACAGCCTATGTCTATCAGGGCGGCAATTGATGAGTCTGTGTGCATCCGGGGGCCTGCGGGCCCCTTTCTCATTGGGGGCGGGTCGGCGCCGAGGGTGGCATGCCGGATGGGCAGGCGCCCTGCTCTGCCTCTGTGCCCTGATGCCAGCGCAGGCCGCGCTGCAAGGTCCGGCCCCCGAGGTCACTCTCAATGCCTTGCAGGACAAACATGGCCTCTCGCTGGCACCCATGCTGCTGAGCAAGCAGGGGCAAACCCTCTATTATCGACTGGATCTCTGGAGCCAGAGCGGGGCCGGACAGAGCCATCAACAGCAACGAGGACGGCTCGTGCTGGCGGCGGATCGCCCCCATGGACTGGGGCGACTGACCCTCGGCCTGAGCTGCCCGTATCACGTCAGGTTCAGGCTGCAACTGTGGCAGGAGGAGCGATTGCTGAGTGAAACAGAGCGACCCTTCCAGTGCGGGTCGGCCCCATGATTTCCGCTGCTAACTGTCTATTCATCCAGTAGTCTCTATGCCATACTGGTTCGCTCTGGTTTGTGTATCGAGCGTGCAAGAAGATGGAAAAAATCGTGATTCGGGGTGCCCGCACCCACAATCTCAAGAACATCAACCTGATCCTGCCCCGCGACAAGTTGATCGTGGTGACGGGTCTGTCCGGATCCGGCAAGTCTTCGCTGGCGTTCGATACTCTCTATGCCGAGGGGCAGCGCCGTTACGTGGAGTCTCTCTCCGCCTATGCCCGCCAGTTCCTCTCCCTGATGGAGAAGCCGGATGTGGATCATATCGAGGGGCTCTCTCCGGCCATCTCCATCGAGCAGAAGTCCACCTCCCATAACCCGCGCTCCACCGTGGGCACCATCACCGAGATCTACGACTACCTGCGCCTGCTGTTTGCGCGGGTGGGTGAACCCCGCTGTCCGACCCACGCCATTCCGCTCACCGCCCAGACCATCAGTCAGATGGTGGATCAGGTGCTGGCCCAGCCGGAAGGCAGCAAGCTGATGTTGCTGGCCCCCGTGGTGCGCAACCGCAAGGGGGAGCACACCAAGCTGCTGGAGAACCTGGCGGCCCAGGGTTACATCCGTGCCCGCATCGACGGCGAGGTGTGCGATCTCTCCGATCCCCCCACCCTGGAGCTGCACAAGAAGCACACCATCGAGGTGGTGGTGGACAGATTCAAGGTGCGCGATGACCTGGCTCTGCGTCTGGCCGAATCCTTCGAGACGGCGCTGACGCTCTCCGGTGGCATCGTGCTGGTGGCCCCCATGGACGGTGAAGAAGGGGTGGAACCCATGACCTTCTCCGCCAACTTCGCCTGTCCGGAGTGTGGCTACTCCATGTCGGAGCTGGAGCCGCGGATCTTCTCCTTCAACAATCCGGCCGGTGCCTGCCCCACCTGTGACGGCCTCGGGGTACAGCAATATTTCGATCCCGCCAAGGTGATCAGCGATCCGGGCCAGAGTCTGGCCGGTGGTGCCATCCGCGGCTGGGACAAGCGCAGCTTCTACTACTTCCAGATGCTCAAGTCCCTCGCCGAACACTACAAGTTCGATCTGGAGAGCCCCTGGGAGGATCTGCCCCTCAAGACCCAGGACGTGATCCTGCGGGGTTCCGGCAAGGCCGAGATCGAGTTCCGCTACATGAACGATCGCGGCGATGTGGTGGTGCGCAAGCACCCGTTCGAGGGGATCCTGCACAACATGGAGCGCCGCTACCGGGAAACCGAGTCCAACTCGGTGCGGGAAGAGCTCTCCAAGTACATTGCCAACAAGTCCTGCACCAGCTGCGGTGGCAGCCGGCTGCGGGAAGAAGCGCGCCACGTGTTCGTGGACAACCGCAACCTGCCCGCCATCGCCGAGCAATCCATCGGCGACGCCCTGGCGTTCTTTGCCGGTATCAACCTCACCGGCCAACGCGCCCAGATCGCCGAGAAGATCTTGAAAGAGATCGTCGAGCGACTCGGCTTCCTGGTTAACGTGGGCCTCAACTATCTGAGCCTCTCCCGCAGCGCCGAAACGCTGTCCGGCGGTGAGGCCCAGCGGATCCGGCTGGCGAGCCAGATCGGCGCCGGTCTGGTGGGGGTCATGTATGTGCTGGATGAGCCCTCCATCGGTCTGCACCAGCGCGACAACGAGCGGCTGCTCAAGACCCTGACCCATCTGCGGGACCTCGGCAATACGGTGATAGTGGTGGAGCACGACGAGGACGCCATTCGCCTCGCCGACCACGTGCTCGACATCGGCCCCGGCGCCGGGGTGCACGGCGGTGCCATCGTCGCGCAAGGGACGCCGGCAGAGATCATCGCGAATCCCGAGTCCCTGACCGGTGACTACCTGTCCGGCCGCAAGCAGATCGCCATCCCTGCCGAGCGTACCCCGCTCACCGGCAAGTGGTTGAAACTGAAAGGTGCGAGCGGCAACAACCTGCGCAACGTCAACCTGGACCTGCCCATCGGGGTGATGACCTGCGTCACCGGCGTTTCCGGTTCCGGCAAGTCGACCCTGATCAACGACACCCTGTTCCGCATCGCTCATCGGGAGTTGAACAAGGCCACCGAATCCACCCCGGCGCCTTATCGCAGCGTGGAAGGGCTGGAACATCTGGACAAGGTGGTGGACATCGATCAGAGCCCCATCGGCCGTACCCCGAGATCCAACCCGGCGACCTATACCGGCCTGTTCACCCCGATCCGCGAGCTGCTCTCCGGTACCCAGGAGGCGCGCTCCCGCGGCTATCAGCCGGGCCGTTTCTCCTTCAACGTCAAGGGGGGCCGCTGTGAGGCCTGCCAGGGGGACGGGGTCATCAAGGTGGAGATGCACTTCCTGCCGGATGTGTATGTGCCCTGCGACGTCTGCAAGGGCAAGCGCTACAACCGCGAGACCCTGGAGGTGAAATACAAGGGCAAGAACATCCACGAAATCCTGGAGATGACGGTGGAAGACGCGCGCGAGTTCTTCGACCCCGTACCGGCGGTGGCGCGCAAGCTGCAAACCCTGATGGACGTGGGCCTCTCCTACATCCGTCTCGGTCAGTCGGCCACCACGCTCTCGGGCGGCGAGGCGCAGCGGGTCAAGCTGGCACGGGAGCTCTCCAAGCGGGACACCGGCCAGACCCTCTACATCCTGGATGAGCCGACCACGGGCCTGCACTTCCACGACATCCAGCAGCTGCTCAAGGTGCTGCACCAGTTGCGGGACAGAGGCAACACCATCGTCATCATCGAGCACAATCTGGATGTGATAAAAACCGCAGACTGGATCGTCGATCTGGGGCCGGAAGGGGGGTCTGGCGGTGGCCGCATCCTGGTCACCGGCACGCCGGAGGAGATGAGTCGCTGCAAGGAGTCCCACACGGCGCGCTTCCTGGCACCGCTGCTGGGAAAATAGAGCGAGCAAGACGAACAAGGGGCCTTTATGGCCCCTTTTTCATGGGGGCTCAAGGCCGGAAAATCTCGAGGGAGGTGGCTGACAGGGGTCAGTGGGTCAGCATCAGGAAGGCGAGGGCAACCACGAAGCCCAGCAAGATAAACAGGAAGGAGCCGATGCCCCAGATGGCTGCCAATATACCCAGTATTTTGTCTTTTCGAGTCTGTGGTTTCATAAATCTTCTATTACAGCCTGCTTACACCGCATTAATAAAATACGCCGTCAGCGACAGTTAAACAACATCCAGGCGGGGTAGTCAGCAAATTAAACATATATTTCATTGGTATTTATAGCGCGATTTATAAATGCGTTCCATGTATAAGTGTATGTATACAATGTAGTTTTTATTGGAGGCTGATGGTTTCGTGATCAAGCAAAGTTGCGGTGTCAATCCATCTATTTCTTGATAACTATTGAGCTAAATCAATAACTCTTCATTCACATCCTTTTATAGTTTTCGCGCTTACAACATAGAAAGAAAACAAAAAAAGGGAATTAAGTGATGAAAAAGATCCTTCCTCTGGTAATCGCAGCCGCCTTTGCTTCCCCCCTCGCCATGGCACACCAGGCCGGTGATATCCTGGTGCGTGGCGGGCTGGCATTTGTCTCCCCCCAGACCAGCAGCGACGATGTGCTGGGCACGGGTGAGCTGGATATCGACAGCAACATGCAGCTGGGGCTGACCCTCTCCTACATGATCACCGACAACTGGGGCGTCGAGCTGCTGGCGGCAACGCCCTTCTCCCACTCGGTATCGACTCCGGGGCTGGGTGAGGTGGCCAAGGTCAAACACCTGCCGCCGACCCTGATGGCGCAATACTATTTTGGCGATGCCAACAGCAAGGTGCGTCCCTACATAGGGGCGGGCGTCAACTACACCTTCTTCTTCGACGAAGAGGGCCGCGGCGCACTGGATGGCACCGATGTCAGCGTCGACTCCTCATGGGGGCTGGCGGGTCAGGTGGGGCTGGATATGGCCATCAACGACCGCTGGTTCGTCAACGCCTCCGCCTGGGTCATGGACATCGACACCGATGTGCATACCGCGGTGGGCACCATCAACACCTCCATCGACCCGGTCGCCTTCATGTTCGGCGTTGGCTACCGCTTCTGATCCCCATCGGATTGGCCCATCGTGGCCAACTAACCCAGCACGTCTCTTTGGCCCGGCACAGTCCGGGCCTTTTCTATTCACGGCCGGACGACGCCTTCACGGCAGAATCCTCCCGGGCCAAGAGGTCTTCATCAGGTTTGCCAGCGGCACAGACTGCCGATGCGGGCGACGGGGACGAAGCCCAGACTGCGATAGATGCGCTGGGCATGATAATGCTCGTCGGCAACTATGATGAGGCGTTCGACCTGCGTCAGACCCTGGCGTGATACCTGGCTCAGCAGCTGGCGACAGAGCCCGCGGTTGCGCCAATCCCTGTGGGTACGCACCAGTTGGAAGCGTCCCTGGGTAGCGGTGAAGAAGAGGCCGCAGCTGGCGAGCAGCTCGTCTCCTTGCCAGATCCCCCACCATTGCCCGAGCCCATCGGCAATCATGCCCTGATAGAGATTGCGCCGCGCGTGCAGATACGTGAGGTAGTGTTCGGCGGGGTGAGCCGGCTCCCGCTCGGCCATCTCCAGCGCCAGCCAGTCATCCCAGTCTGCGGTGGTGAAGGGACGCGCGGGGGCAAACGTCGTCTGGGCCGGGGCCTGCCAGCGAGGGGACTCCAGCGCTAGCACCACGCACTCCATGTATTGGTAGCCCGAGGCCACGAAGCCCGCGACCCGGCTGTTCTGCCCCTCGGCAAGGGGCCACTGGAAGGTGCGGTGACGGATCCTGGGATCCTGGCCTATCCAGTGATCGAAACTGGCTTCGAGCCAGCCCTTGTCACGGTCATTGGGCGGGGAGGGGAGCAGCAGATAGTTGCCGAAGTAGTAATCCGGCGCCGACGGGGTACGCACAGCCCAGAACTGGCCGTGATCCCTGACCTCGCCTTGATAGCGGTCAAACAGCAAGTCGGTGGCAAAGCCGGGGTGATCTTCCATGATGGATTCCTGCAAGTGACTCAAATGATTATCGGCAGGAGGAGGGGAAAGTTAAAAAAAGGCCGGGAAGACCCGGCCAAACAATCACACGCAGATTCAGAACGTCCTAGACGATCCGCCCGCATCATAGCGTGCCTGAGATCATTTTGGGATGGGGGTTCATGTTTACTTAAGTCGAATTGCCGAATAAAAAAACCATCGATCCGAAATTCGATGCAAATCGATGTTGACTTTGATCGGTTTTCTCATAAAGATAGCAAGACGTTTAGACGTCCAAACATCCGTTTTGACGTACCAAAGCAGATGGCAGGACAGGGAGAGAACAGATGGGATTTCACAGCGCGCGTCAGGTTGAGGCTCTCAACCAGAGTCTGGCGGATTTGGGTAACAACATTTCGGTCAGCTTCGAATTCTTCCCCCCCAACAGCGAAGGGATGGAAAATACTCTGTGGCAATCCATCGAGCGGCTGCAGGTGCTGGAGCCCAAGTTCGTCTCCGTGACCTATGGCGCCAACTCGGGTACCCGGGATCGCACCCACAAGGTGATCAAGGACATCAAGGAACGCACCGGTCTCATCGCCGCGCCGCACCTGACCTGCATCGACGCCAGCCGTGACGAACTGCGCACCATCGCTCGCGACTACTGGAACAGCGGCATCCGTCATATCGTCGCCCTGCGCGGTGATCTGCCGCCCGGTGTCGACAAGCCGGACATGTATGCCACCGACCTGGTTGCCCTGCTCAAGTCCGAGGCGGATTTCGATATCTCGGTGGCCGCCTATCCCGAGGGTCACCCCGAGGCACGCAGCGCCCAGTCCGATCTGCTGAGCCTCAAGCGCAAGATCGATGCGGGTGCCAACCGTGCCATCACCCAGTTCTTCTTCGATGTAGAGACCTACCTGCGTTTTCGGGATCGCTGCGCCGCCATCGGTATTGACGCCGAAATCGTGCCGGGGATACTGCCGGTTTCCAACTACCAGACCCTGGCCAAGTTCGCCGGTTTCACCAACGTGAAGATCCCGCGCTGGATGCATCAGCGTTTTGAGGGGCTGGACAACGACCAGACCACCCGCAACATGGTGGGGGCCAGCATCGCCATCGATCAGGTGCGGGTGCTGAGCCAGGAAGGGGTGAAGGATTTCCACTTCTATACCCTGAACCGCTCCGAGCTGACCTACGCCATCTGCCACACCCTGGGGGTGCGGCCCAAGTCCCAGGCCTGATCCCGGCAGGCAGCGCAATGAAAAAAGCCAAGGAGTCACCTCATTGGCTTTTTTGCTATGGCTGGGCGTCAGGGCCGGGTCGGCTGTATCTCCTTGGGCTCCAGGGTCATGACGGCATTGCCGGCAGCCCCCGGATACTGGTCATAACGCTGGTCTTGCTCCAGGGTGTAGAAGGTATCCAGGTAATCGTCGTTGTTGGTCATCCAGGAGTCAGGCAGGGCCTTGACGATGCGGCCACCGAGGTCGAGGAAGGGCAGGGCTTCCGGCACGCCGCCGGCGGTGAAGCCGAGTTTGAGCGCCTCGATCAGCAGGGCGCTCAGCTCCTTGTAGTTGACGTTGTCATCCTGCTCCATCATGACGAGATCGACGGCCCCCCAGCGATAGCGATCCCAATACACCAGGATCTGGTTCGGGCTGTAGTCCGTGTTGTCGTAGTCGAGATAAGGCATGTCGACGATGTCCACCACGGGCTCATCCCGGCTGGGATTGACCCCGGCCACCACGGCGTAGACTTCGGCGGCCCCGAGCAGCCAGGGTTCCTGGTCATCGCTTAGTCTTATCTTCTTCAGGATGCTGGTTTTAAGGGGGGTTGTGCTGCTTTTCTCCATGGGGGCAGCTTGCAACTCTGCGGCGGCCAGCGCTTTTCGCATCACCTGCAGCCCGGCGTTCTTGGCCTTGACGGGATCGGCCTCCACCACCAGAACCGGCCGTGCCGGCGCTTGGTTCACATCGAGATAGACGGGGTTGCCAGCCGTATCGAAGGCTTCGATGGCGCTCCAGCTCTGTTCATCTCCACTGGGCACATAGGCGATGAGCGGTTCACTCCCTTGCTTGAGTGCAGTCGCCTGCTCGGGGTTGGCCAGCCTCAGCTGCATCAGCTGCTTGACCTCTCCCTCCAACCCTTGCCGGCTGATGGCCGCCTGGTCGGCAGCCACGGCCTGCCGCTTCAACCTGGGGCTGGCTTTTTGCAGCAGATCCGGCAGCGGGGCCTGGTAGTGCTGATTGGCGAGCAGGGGATGCAGGTTCTTGTGTTGCAGCGCCAGCTCCCGCGCCAATTCCCTGTCCCGATCGGCGGCGTGAGCCGCAGTGGTGCCCAGTAGGGCCAGTAATAATATGACAGCCTGATTCCTCATTATCTTTCTCCAGTATTGAGTCTGACGAGGCACATCCCGGGAAGAATGGACGCCTCCAGCCCACTAGACGGCAATGAGTTTCAGCTGTGAACAATATTCTCCGAATTATGTGCGGAGTCTCACTGGGGTCTCCCCAGATGGTCAGGTCAGCCGCGCAGTCGATTGACTTGATGCAGGACTATGCCGACCAGCAGGCCCCAGCAGGCGGAACCTATGCCGAGCAGGGTGATCCCGGAGGCGGTGATGATGAAGGTGAGCAAGGCGGCCTCCCGCTCCTCATCCTGCTGCAGCGCTCCCTGCAGGCTGCTGCCTATGGTGCCGAGCAGCGCCAAACCGGCCACGCAGGTCACCAGCGCACTGGGGAAAGCGCTGAACAGTGCCACTACGGTGGCCCCGAAGCAGCCGGTGAGGAGATAGAAGCAACCGGCCCAGACGGCGGCGGGCCAGCGGCGGTTGGCATCGGGATCCACCTCTTTGCCCATGCAGATGGCGGCGGTGATGGCGGCGAGGTTGAAAGCATAGCCACCGAAGGGAGCCAGCAGCAAGCCGGTCAGGCCGGTCCAGGTGATGAGGGAAGAGGTGGCGGGCTGATAACCGTGGGCCCGCAGGATGGCGATGCCGGGCATGTTCTGCGAGGTCATGGTGACGATGAACAGCGGCAGGGCTATCCCCAATAGGGCATCAAGGGAGAATGTCGGGGTGGTCCAGACCGGGCTGGAGAGTTGCCAGCTGACGCTGCTCAGCTGCAGCTCCCCTCTGAGGGTGCAGAGCAGCATGCCGGTCACCAGTACCAGCACCATGGTATAGCGTGGCAAGCAGTGACGACCTATCAAAAATGCTGCTAACAGTGTTCCCAGTAGCAAGGGATCCTGCGGTGCGACCTTGAACAGGTCGAGTCCGAAACGGAGCAGCACCCCGGCCAGCATGGCGGCGGCCAGAGGGGCGGGAATGTGGCGCATCAGCCGATCGAACCAGCCACTGATGCCACACAGGGTGATCAGCAAGGAGGAGATGGCGAAGGCGCCGATGGCCTCCGCTAGGCTGAAGTTTCCCAGATTGGTAATGAGCAGGGCGGCGCCGGGGGTGGACCAGGCGGTCAATACGGGGACGCGATAATAGAGGGAGAGGCCGATGCAGCTCACCCCCATGCCAATCCCAAGGGTCCATAGCCAGGAGGAGACCTGGGCGACATCGGCTCCTGCGGCGGTTGCCGCCTGAATGATCAATACGACGGAGCTGGTATAGCCAACCAGCACGGCGATCAGGCCTGCGGCCAGATGGGGTAGGGCGAGGGGCATGGGACTTCCTTGTGCAGGCTGGCGGCCTGTGCGTTATTGCGTACAATGTGATCCTGACTATAGCCTTGTGCGTTATTGCGCACAAGATGGTGGAATAAGATGTCGGGGAGGAGTGATGCAAGAGATGAGTCAGCACCTGGCGACGCGGTTGAAGGCACTGCGTGCCGAGCTGGGTTGGAGTCTGGATGCCGCCGCCCGGGAAACCGGGGTCAGCAAGGCCATGCTGGGGCAGATTGAGCGGGGGGAGTCGAGTCCGACGGTGGCGACCCTGTGGAAGATTGCCACCGGTTTTCGCGTCTCCTTCTCCAGCTTCATCGAGCCGACCCCGAATGAACAGGAGCGGACCCTCTATCGCGTCGCCGATGCCATTCGCCAACAGCCGGCGGGGGAAGGCATGCAGGTGGCGCCGCTCTTTCCCTATGAGGGGCGATTCGGCTTTGAGCTGTTTGAGCTCACCCTGCTACCCGGTTATCAACGGGAGTCCGAACCCCACGAACCAGGTGTCACCGAGCATGTGATCGTCATCAGTGGCGCCATGGAGGTGCTGACTGACGGAGAGTGGCGGGCTCTGGAACAGGGAGAGGCGGTACGTTTCGCCGCCGACCGTCCCCACGGGTATCGCAATCTGGGCATTGCTCCCGCCGTCTTCCACAACCTGATCCACTATCCCGCCCGTTCCTGATGGATTAGCCCGGGCGCCCATCCACCCTCGGGCTCATTAGTATGGGGGTGTAGACCCAGACGAACAGTCCGTAGGCCAGTATCCAGCTCCAGCCACTCAGATTCCACCCCGTCAGGGTCAATGCCGGCCAGAGCTGAGGGATCAGGACCCGCATCAGCGCAGAGAGGATGATCAGGGCGAAAGCCGCCGTGATCCTGCGGCCCACTTGCAAGGCTCTGCCACTATGGCCGAGGGAGACTCTGGCGATCATCCCGAGGATCATGGTACCCATGCAGCCCGCACTCAGCAGATGGCTGGCCAGCGATAGAGTGATGGGCCAGCCAGCGGCCTGGGCCGCGAAGGCGAGCAAGCCCAGCGGGATGAACAGATATGCCAGATGCAGGGACCACAGCAAAGGGTGAGGAAGAGTGGCTGCAGGGCGCCAGCGCAGTTGCCGCCACAGGTGCAGGGATGCCGCCACTATATATAGAGGGAATGTATAGAGAGGGTTGATCCCGGCAAGGGGCTGCAACAACCAGAGCAGCAGGATCAGCCACAGGGATGCCAAGGCTCCGCGTTCCAACCAGAGGCGGGGAATGGCTTTCTCCGTGTTGGTGGCTCTGGCGGTAAAGAAGGGGATGACCCGGCCTCCCATCACGGCGATCAGCGTCGTGAAGAGCAACACAGTGGTGATCAGCAGATGCTCGGTGATGAGCCAGTCGCTTCGCCACCACCAGCTGGCGCCATTGAGCAGGGTCAGCAGGATAAGTAGAGGGACAAAGAAGAGGTTGCGCCACTGACGGGTCAGGATGATGGGCTTGGCGAGAAACCAGGCGCACAGTGGCAGCCAGATGAGGTCGGCCAACATCAGCGGAATATTGCCCTCCCCCAGCCAGGGTAACAAAACCCTTGGCAAGGCCCAGAGCCCCACCACCAGAGCCAGCGACCAACTGCGTACGCCAGGGTGGGCCGTCCAGTTCTGGACTGCGGTCAGCAGAAAGCCTGCGACGATGGCCGCACCGAAGCCGAACAGCATCTCATGAGCGTGCCACCAGATGGGATTGGTTAGCCCGGGCAGACTGAACCAGCCGTTGAGTTGCCCCAACCACCCTATCATGGCCAGGATCGAAAACAGGGCTCCAAGCAGAAAGAAGGGCCTGAACCCCAAGCGAAACAGGGGGACTATCCGTTCTTCCTTGCGGCTATCCAGAATCTGATGCATGGCGACAACCTAATTGGGTATTTGAAAAGTTAATTATAAAGTGACTTTTCAAATGTTCAATTGGAATTCGGCCCGAGAGAGAGCAAGAGTGGGGCGGTCGGAGTGAAAAAGAGTCGATTTGTTTCATATGTGAGCGAACGGACGCCGAATGCGAACTTTATGCGAAATCGCTCTTGCCAATGTGATCTATGTCTCTATAATGCGCCTCCATCGACAGGGCAAGCGGCAACGCAAACAACCCCGGTCGGTGCCTCGAAAAGCCTCGTAAAATAAGGCTTGACTCGAGAAGGCGGTTGAGTAGAATGCCACTCCCGCAGCAGCCAAAAGCTGCGTCGCTCTTTAACAATTTGAATCAA
>NZ_JBSTYK010000022.1:0-64620 GCF_054052485.1 Aeromonas intestinalis | reverse complement strand
GTCGTTTAGCTCAGCTGGGAGAGCACCTCCCTTACAAGGAGGGGGTCACTGGTTCGAGCCCAGTAACGACCACCATGCTTTAAAAATGATTTCGATGGGTCGTTAGCTCAGTCGGTAGAGCAGTTGACTTTTAATCAATTGGTCGCTGGTTCGAATCCAGCACGACCCACCATCATTTCACTGAATTCCCAGGTCGTTTAGCTCAGCTGGGAGAGCACCTCCCTTACAAGGAGGGGGTCACTGGTTCGAGCCCAGTAACGACCACCACTTTCTTGTCAAAGAAAGCAAGAAGCCCGCTGCATAGCGGGCTTTTTCGTTTCTGCGCTCCAGCGGGCTGGCAGGGAGCATAATTTCCAGTGGCGAAGCAGACTTAGCCCGAGCCCCGGATTTGCTGATGGGTTTGTGGCCGGCTTCTGGGTATAATTTTCGCCTTTCCAAGCGTTGATGGAACAGTCGCAATGAGCAATGCACTGAGCAGTGTCCCTCCTGCCGTCGAGATGGACTACCCCTTCCCGGTCAAGCCGGCCCCCCTGACTGCCGAACAGAAGGCGGCCCTGATCACCGAGATCAAGGCGCTGCTCGAGACGCGTCAGGCGGTGCTGGTCGCCCACTACTACACGGATCCCGAGATCCAGGCGCTGGCAGAAGCCACCGGCGGCTTCGTCGGTGACTCCCTGGAGATGGCCCGCTTCGGCCGGGATCACGCCGCCCAGACCCTGATCGTGGCAGGGGTGCGCTTCATGGGGGAAACCTCCAAGATCCTGAGCCCCCACAAGCGGGTGCTGATGCCGACCCTAGAGGCCGAGTGCTCCCTCGATCTGGGTTGCCCCATCGAGCAGTTCTCCGCCTTCTGCGATGCTCACCCAGACCATATCGTGGTGGTCTACGCCAATACCTCGGCGGCGGTGAAGGCTCGTGCCGACTGGGTGGTGACCTCCAGCATCGCGCTGGAGATCGTGGAGCACCTGGACAGCCAGGGTCACAAGATCATCTGGGGCCCGGATCGCCACCTCGGCGCCTACATCGAGAAGAAGACCGGCGCCGAGATGCTGCGCTGGCAGGGCCACTGCATTGTCCACGACGAGTTCAAGGCGCGGGCCCTGCGTGATCTGAAGGCTCAGAACCCGGATGCCGCCGTGCTGGTCCACCCGGAGTCCCCCGCCTCCGTCATCGAGCTGGCCGATGCGGTCGGTTCGACCAGCCAGCTCATCAAGGCAGCCAAAGAGCTGCCACAGCGCAAACTCATCGTGGCGACCGATCGCGGCATCTTCTACAAGATGCAGCAGGCCTGTCCGGACAAGGAGATGGTCGAGGCGCCCACGGGTGGGGATGGGGCCACCTGCCGCAGCTGTGCCCATTGCCCCTGGATGGCGATGAACGGCCTGGTGGCAATCAAGGAGGCGTTGACCGACGGCGCCGAGCGCCACGAGATCCTGGTGGATGAGGCGTTGCGGGTGAAGGCGTTGATCCCGCTGGATCGCATGCTGAACTTTGCCGCCGAACTCAAGTTGAAGACGCAAGGCAACGCCTGATCCGTCGCTGGAAATACAAAAAAGGGGCACCCAGTGGGTGCCCCTTCTGCATGAGACAAGTCGTGGATCAGAGGATCACGGTAGAGACGCTGTGCTCTTCGTCCGGTGCTATGGTCACACCGGCATCGGCGGTGATGGCCGCCTCAATGCAGAGCATGGTGCGATAGCCATCATCGCTCATGTCTGCCATGGCGCTGGCGCCTTCCAGCCAGGGGGTCCAGACCACGACGCTGTCGTGATTGCCACTGATCACCTGGGTCGTGCGTGCACCATCCTTGAGCCGCACCACGGACTCGGGCTGGCGGTAGATGCGATCCATGGCCCCTGAGAGGGTCAGAATGCCTTGTTGCCGCTCATCCTGGCCGCTCAGCTTGTCGAGGTAGGGCTCACCCAGCCCGCTGACGCTGACGGCCTCTGGCGCGCTTATCTGCAGATAGGTGTGCAGGGCGGCGTTGTAGACGATGGGGCTGTTGCCCGTGTTGCGGGTGGTCAGCACCAGGGAGAGCTCCTTGCCCACCAGCACGTCCAGCTCCAGTTCGAAGGCGTGGGGCCACAGGGCGCGCGTCGCCTCGTTGTCACGCAACGAGAGATGGACGAGCGTGCCATCCTCGTGATCGGAGACGCCATCCAGTGTCCACAGGGTGGTGCGGGCGACGCCGTGGGCCGGCTTGCCCTGACCCACCCGGGCGGGGGAGGGGCCAAACCAGGGCCAGCACAGGGGGATGCCGCCACGAATGGGTTTGCTGCCATCGAGCACGGCCTTGTCGCTCAGCCAGAGGGAGGCGGGCTCGCCATGGCGCTGGTAACTCAGCACATGGGCACCAAACAGACTGATCTCGGCCTGGGCGCTGTCGTTGTTGATGGTGAGCACGGGCAGACCCGTGGCGTTGTTGGCGAGCTTGCAGTGGGCTGTCAGGGGACGAATGGATTGCATGTGGGCTCCTGCCATGATGAAAACTGAAAACAACAAAAAGGCGGCCAATGGCCGCCTTTTTCATGCTACTTGATTGCGCATCCCAAATTACTTGGAGATGTGAGCGATCAGGTCCAGAACCTTGCTGGAGTAGCCCATTTCGTTGTCGTACCAGGATACAACTTTAACGAACTTGTCGTTCAGCTGGATACCAGCCTTGGCGTCGAATACGGAAGTCTGACGCTCACCCAGGAAGTCGGTGGAAACCACTTCGTCTTCGGTGTAACCCAGAACACCCTTCATGGCACCTTGGGAGGCAGCCTTCATGGCTTCACAGATTTCAGCGTAGGTAGCGGCTTTCTTCAGGTTGACGGTCAGGTCAACAACAGACACGTCCGGAGTCGGAACGCGGAAGGCCATACCGGTCAGCAGACCCTTCAGCTCGGGGATAACCACGCCAACGGCCTTGGCAGCACCGGTAGAGGACGGGATGATGTTCTGAGCCGCGCCGCGGCCACCGCGCCAGTCTTTGGCAGATGGACCATCAACGGTCTTCTGGGTAGCAGTGGTAGCGTGAACGGTGGTCATCAGGCCGGATTCGATACCGAAGGTATCGTTCAGAACCTTGGCGATGGGGGCCAGGCAGTTGGTGGTGCAGGAAGCGTTGGAAACGATGTCCTGGCCAGCGTAGGTGGCGTCGTTAACGCCCATGACGAACATCGGGGTCGCGTCTTTGGACGGACCGGTCAGTACGACTTTCTTGGCGCCGGCAGCGATGTGCTTGCGAGCGGTCTCGTCGGTCAGGAACAGACCGGTGGCTTCGGCAACAACATCAACACCGATGTCGCCCCATTTCAGGTTTGCCGGGTCACGTTCAGCGGTAACACGTACGGTTTTGCCGTTGACAACCAGGTTGCCGTCTTTGACTTCAACGGTGCCATTGAAACGACCGTGAGTGGAGTCGTACTTCAGCATGTAAGCCATGTAGTCAACGTCGATCAGGTCGTTGATACCAACAACTTCGATGTCGTTGCGCTCGGCGGCCAGACGGAATACGAAACGGCCGATGCGGCCAAAACCGTTAATACCTACTTTGATAGTCATAATTGGTTACCTAACTGTTCAGTAGTCAAAGAAAATTCCGTTTGTAAATTTACTAGAACTCCCCCGTGAGTCAACCAACAATCTGCGCGAAATTGCGCTATATCATGAAAAACTGTGAAATTTATTTTCGGTTTATGTAACTGGCTACCAACTTTTGTTGAATCCGTCATCAGCCGATTGCCGCCACAGCGATCAACAATAGTGCCTGTCCGGTCACACATCCAGCCGGGGAGATATGTAAAAATGTGCGCGGTTTAGCATGGCCCATAGAGCCACTGTTCAAGTACCACCCATAAAAATTAATCATATAGATAGAATCCACAGCGGGAATTCTCAAACTATGACCACCCTGATTGAACAGCTGGCTGCCGCCAAAGGTATTGCCAGTGAGTATGTTGATGCCTGGGGCAATCCGGCCCAGGTATCGGAAGAGAGCAAGGCCGCCATGCTGGGCGCCATGGGTTACCGCGTCGATGACGAGGATGCCCTGACCGAGCAGCTGGAAGAGGAGCATCGCCAGCACTGGCTGCGGGCTCTGGATCCCGTGATGGTGGTACGCAGCGGCGAACCCATCAGCCTGGAAGTGCGCCTGCCCCTGGAGTTCGTGAACGATGCCCTCAGCTGGCAACTGGTGCAGGAGCATGGCGCCATTTTGTCCGGCCAGATCACCCCCATCGACGGGGAGCTGGTCGGGGTCGCCGAATTCGAGGAGATGGAGTGCCAGGCCTATCGGGTGGCACTGGCTGCGCAACCCGAGCTCGGCTATCACCAGCTGGTGCTGCTGGAGGAGGGCAACGACGAGCCGCTCGCCACCATGCGCCTCATCGTCGCCCCCAAGTCCTGCTACAAGCAGGCCCCCATCGCCAATGGCCAGAAGGTGTGGGGGCCAAGCGTGCAGCTCTATTGCCTGCGCAGCCGCCACAACTGGGGCATTGGCGATTTCAGCGATCTCGGCCAGCTGGTCGAGAAAGCCGCCGCCTGGGGCGCCCACTTCGTCGGTCTGAACCCCATTCACGCCCTCTACCCGGCCAACCCGGAGAGCGCCAGTCCTTACAGCCCCTCCTCCCGCCGCTGGCTCAACGTGGCCTACATCAACGTGGAGGCGGTGCCGGAGTTTCTGGCCAACGAGCGGCTCAAGGCCGAGGTTGCCTCTCCTGCATTCCAGCAGTTGCTGGCCTCCCTGCGGGCCAAGGAGAACGTCGATTACACCGGTGTCATCCAGACCAAGATCGGCATGCTGCGCCAGGTGTTCGATCAGGGGAAACTGACCGCCGAGCGCCAGGCCAGCTTCGATGCCTTCGTGGCGGCCGGTGGTGACAGCCTGCAACAGCAGGCGGTGTTCGATGCCCTGCAGGCCCACTTCTACGACCAGGGTGACAATGCCTGGGGCTGGCCGGTCTGGCCGGATGCCTTCCGCGACTATCACAATCCCGAGGTGGCGAACTGGACCGCCGAGCATCAGGCCGATGTCAGCTTCTACCTCTATCTGCAATTCCTGGCCGACGAACAGCTTGCGCAAGCAGACGCCCGCGCCAAGGCGGCCGGCATGGTGATGGGGATCTACCGGGATCTGGCGGTGGGTGTCTCCGAAGGCTCCACCGAGATCTGGGCGAACCGGGATCTCTACTGCCCGAAAGCCTCGGTCGGTGCGCCGCCCGACATCCTGGGCCCGCTCGGTCAGAACTGGGGCCTGCCCCCCATGAACCCGAACCAGCTGTTCGAGGCGGCCTATCAGCCCATGGTGGATCTGTTCCGCGCCAACATGCGCTCCTGCGGCGCGCTGCGCATCGACCACGTGATGGCCTTGCTGCGCCTGTGGTGGGTGCCGCCCGGAGAATCCGCCGCCAAGGGAGCCTACATCTATTACCCGGTCAACGACCTGCTGGGGATCCTGGCGCTCGAATCCCACCGCAATCAGTGCCTGCTGATCGGCGAGGATCTCGGCACCGTGCCGGAAGGCATCGATGTGACCCTCAAGGAGAACGGCGTCCACTCCTACAAGGTGTTCTTCTTCGAGCGCTCCAAGGCGGACGGCGGCTTCATCTCCCCGGCTCACTACACCGAGCAGGCGATGTCGGCCCTGACCACCCACGACATGCCGACCCTCAAGGGCTTCTGGCACTGCGACGATCTGGCGCTGGGTCGCGAGCTGGGTCTGTACCCGGATGAAGCGGTACTCAAGACCCTGTATGCTGATCGCCACCAGGCCAAGCAGCGGATCCTCGACAGCCTGCACGCCCACGGGGTCATCTCGGGCAACATCAGTCACGACGTGAACTGGGTCGGCATGAACACCGAACTCAACCACGGCCTGCAGTTGCACATGTCCCGCGGCAGTTGTGCCCTGTTCAGCACCCAGCTGGAGGACTGGCTGGAGATGGACAAGCCGGTGAACGTGCCGGGTACCAGCTATGAGTACCCCAACTGGCGTCGCAAGCTCTCCCGGGATCTGGAAGATATCTTTGCCGACGAGGCGCTCAAGGCACTGGCAAGCAGGATGAGCCTGGCTCGTCATGAGGCCGGTCGTTGAGCCACCGTCGCCAACTGACTCATATTTATCCGCTCCGGCTTCGGCCGGCGCGGATGTTCAGCCATGAAAGGAAATGCCGATGCCCGTTGAACGTTTGGTTGCCGCCCGCTGTGCCGATCCCTTCTCGTCCCTAGGCCTGCTGGCCAATCCGGGTGGGCCAGGCCTCAAGCTGACAGCCTGGCTGCCCGATGCCCTGGAGGTTCGCGTCAGGGATCTCAAGTCAGGCAAAATCGTTGCCACCCTGACCCCCACCGATGAATCGGGCCTTTTTGAAACTGTTTTCACTCGCCGCAAGAATCCCTTCCCCTATCAGCTGACAGCCATCTACCCCGATGCCAGTACCGAATTCATCGATCCCTATCAGTTCCAGGCCGCCGCCTGGGAAGGACTGGCGGAGCTGACCCACCAGCCGGAAAACCTCTACCACACCCTCGGCGCTCAACTGCGCACCGTCGAACACCTCGGCCAGCGGGTGGAAGGGGTGCGCTTTGCCGTCTATGCCCCGAGCGCCAGCGCGGTGAGCCTCATCGGTGACTTCAACTTCTGGGATGGCCGCCGCCACCCCATGCAGCGCAGCCAGTGCGGTCACTGGGTGCTGTTCGTGCCCGGTCTCAAGGCCGGAGAGCGCTACAAGTTCGAGCTGAAGGATCCGGCGGGCAACCGTCTGCCCCACAAGAGCGACCCGGTGGGCTTCTACTGCGAGCAGTACCCGTCGTTCGCCTCCGTCATCCATGACCACGACCAGTATCAGTGGCAGGATGCCGCCTGGCGCGAGAGCCAGCGCAATGACAAGCGGGAGCAGCCCATCTCCATCTACGAGCTGCACGCAGGCTCCTGGAAGCGCCACCCGAACGGTGACAGCCTGAGCTGGCGCGAGCTGGCGGTGGATCTGGTCGATTATGTCAAGGAGATGGCCTACACCCACATCGAGCTGATGCCGGTCTCCGAGCACCCCTTCAGCGGATCCTGGGGCTACCAGCCGGTGGGCATGTTCTCCCCCACCAGCCGCTTCGGCGGTGTCGACGACTTCAAGTACTTCGTGGACTGCTGCCACCAGGCGGGGATAGGGGTCATCCTGGACTGGGTGCCCGCCCACTTCCCGTCCGATGCCCACGGCCTGGCCCGTTTCGACGGCACCCCGCTCTATGAGTACGAGGATCCGCGCCGGGGCTGGCACCCGGACTGGAACTCCTACATCTATGACTTCGGTCGCAACAACGTGCGCCAGTTCCTGGTGGCGAGCGCCCTGTTCTGGCTGGACAAGTTCCATGTGGACGGGCTGCGGGTGGATGCGGTCGCCTCCATGCTCTATCTGGACTATTCCCGCAACGCCGGCGAGTGGGTGCCAAACGTCGACGGGGGCAACCACAACTACGAGGCCATCAGCCTCTTGAAGTGGACCAACGAGGAGGTGTACGGCAAGTACCCTCACGCCATGACCATCGCCGAGGAGTCCACCGCCTTCGCCGGGGTCTCCAGACCCACCTTCCTGGGGGGCCTGGGTTTTGGCTTCAAGTGGAATATGGGCTGGATGCACGACACCTTGAGCTACATGCAGAAGGAGCCCATCCACCGCCGCTACCACCACAACGAGATGACCTTCTCCATGGTGTATCACTATGACGAGAACTTCATCCTGGCCCTGTCCCACGACGAAGTGGTGCACGGCAAGCACTCCCTGCTCTACAAGATGCCGGGGGACGAGTGGCAGCAGGCCGCCAACCTGCGGGCCTACATGGGCTTCATGTACGGCCACCCCGGCAAGAAGCTCAACTTCATGGGCACCGAGATCGCCCAGAGCAACGAGTGGAATCACGACGCCCAGCTGCCCTGGCACCTGCTGCAATACCCCAAGCACGGTGGCCAGCAGCGCTTGATCCGCGACCTCAACCAGCTCTATCGTCATGATGCCGCCCTGTTCGAGGCGGATTATGAGCGCAGCGGCTTCCGCTGGCTGGATCATCAGGACGCGGACAACAGCATCTTCGCCTGGTTGAGGGCGAACAAACAGGGTGAAAATCCCGTCATGGTGGCCAGCAACTTCACGCCCGTGCCGCGTATCGGTTACCGGCTAGGAGTTCCGGCGTCCGGTGGTTATCGGGTGGTGCTCAACACCGACAGCGAGCATTACTGGGGCAGCAACTATGATGTGGGCCTGGCCTTCGTCGCCGAGCCGACCCCCTGGCAGGGGATGACGCACAGCATAGTGCTGGACCTGCCGCCGCTCGCGACCTTGTTCATCAAACAGGAGTCTTGATGTTTGTAATGGAAACCGGGGTGGATTACCCGCTGGGCGCCCGTCTGGACGAGACGGGTTGCCACTTCTGTGTCTGGGCGCCTCAGTCGGACAAGGTGGAACTCTGTCTGTTCGACGAGCAGGAGCAGGAGCTGGTCCGGCTGACCCTGCCCGGCCAGCGCGGCCAGTATCGCTTCGGCCATGTGCGCGGGGTGAAAGCCGGCCAGCGCTACGGCTATCGGGTCCATGGCACCTCGGACGAGGGCATGCTGTTCGATCCGGACAAGCTCCTGATCGACCCCTATGCCCGGGCCCTCAGTCGATCGACCCACTGGGACGATGGCCTCTACGAGGGGGACAGCGCGGCCATGGTGGCCAAGTCGGTGGTGGTGGATGACGCTTTCGACTGGCAGGGGGTCGGCAAGCCGGCCTTGCCGCCGGAGCGGGTCGTGCTCTACGAGACGCACGTCAAGGGGCTCACCCGCCAGCATCCGGGCATCCCGGAAGGGCTGCGCGGCACCTACCTCGGGGTCAGCCATCCGCTGATGATCGAACACATGCAGTCGCTCGGCATCACGGCGGTGCAGCTGATGCCGGTGGCGGCCTACATGTCCGAGCCGAGGCTTGCCCAGCTTGGCCTCACCAATTACTGGGGCTACAACCCCATCGCCTTCTTCGCCCCCGAACCGCGCTACGGCTCGGGAGAGGCGGTGACCGAGTTCAAGACCATGGTGCGCGAGCTGCACCGGGCCGGGATCGAGGTGATCCTGGATGTGGTCTACAACCACACCGCCGAGTCGGGCTTTGACGGCCCCATGCTGTCGCTGAAGGGGTTCGACAACGCGGGCTACTATGCCTTCGAGAGCGGGGCCCATGGCCCGGACTACAGCCGTCACGCCAATGTCACCGGCTGTGGCAACAGCGTCAATCTGGATCACCCCAACAGCCTGCGGCTGGTGCTGGATGCCCTGCGCTACTGGGTGACCGAGATGCAGGTTGACGGTTTCCGCTTCGATCTGGCCGTGACCCTGGCCCGGGAAGCGGGGGAGTTCGACCCCATGAGCGCCTTCTTCAAGGCCATGATGGCGGATCCCGTGCTGGCGCGGGTCAGGCTCATCGCCGAGCCCTGGGACATCGGTCCCTTCGGCTATCGTCTCGGTCAGTTCCCGAGCCGCTGGCTGGAGGTCAACGACCGCTATCGCGATACCGTGCGCGCCTTCTGGCGCGGGGACGGGGGCAAGATGGGGGATCTGGCCACCCGGCTGGTGGGGTCGCGGGATCTCTTCCCCAAGAACTGGCGAGCCCCCCACACCAGCGTCAACTACCTCTGCTACCACGACGGCTTCACCCTGGAGGATCTGGTCTCCTACAACCAGCGTCACAACCAGGCCAATGGTGAAGACAACCGGGATGGTCATGGCAACAACCTCTCCTACAACCACGGGGTGGAGGGGCCGACGCTGGATCCGCGGGTCAACAACCTGCGCCAGCAGCAGAAACGCAACCTGATAGCGACCCTGCTGCTCTCCCAGGGCACGCCGCACTTCCTGGCCGGGGACGAGATGGGCCGCAGCCAGCTTGGCAACAACAACGCCTACTGTCAGGACAACAGGATCAGCTGGGTCAACTGGCAGTGGCGGCCGGAGGATGAGCGGCTGCTCGCCTTCACCCGCCAGATGATGGCCCTGCGCGCCGAATCCAACGTCTTCTCCAACCTGCAACTGGTCGATGACAGCTGGAATGGCAAGGCGACCAGCTGCCACAAGGTCAACTGGTACCATCCAGACGGCCACCAGCTGACCGAGCAGGAGTGGCATGCGCCCATGGGACAGGCGTTTGCCATGGACATCGGCATGCTCGACTGCGGTGGGGAGCGCTGGTACGTGTTGTTCAACGCCAGCGACTACGACATCCAGTTCCACCTGCCGACGGCGGGAGAGGGGATGGAGTGGGTCCAGCTCATCGATACCGCCACCAACGATGGCATGCCCTTCCTGCCCGATGACGTCAAGCGTCAGGTGGCGGTGGGTCATGCCCGCTCCCTCAAGCTGCTGGAGCGGGTCGCTCTGTCGGCGGTGGCGCTGGCGGCGGACGGGGTCACGACGACGGCGGATGTTGCCGCGGTGTTGCCAACGGGATCACAGTTCCCGCTGGCGGGCTAGAGTCAGGGCCCCCGAGTGGGTATGCTGGGCATCGGTTTGAGAGGCAAGGAGTCAGTATGAGCGGCAACAATCCCGAGCAATGGCGCACCAGGTTGAGCCCTGAGCAGTTCCACGTCTGCTGGGAGAAAGGCACAGAGCGCCCCTACAGTGGCGCCCTGCTCCACAATCGCAAGAGTGGGGACTACCAGTGTGTCTGCTGCAAGAGCGTGCTGTTTCACTCAGGAGCCAAGTTTGACTCGGGCTGCGGCTGGCCCTCGTTCGATCGGGCCATCGAGGGACGGGTGAACTACACGGAAGACCGCAGTCACGGCATGACCCGGGTGGAGATCACCTGCAGCCAGTGCGGTTCCCACCTGGGACACGTCTTCCCGGACGGGCCGACCGAGACCGGCCAGCGTTACTGCGTCAACAGCCTGAGTCTGGATTTCGATCCCGACGCGTGAAGCCTTGCGTGCAACGAGATGACAAGCGGCGTCCCTTAACAGGGGCGCCGTTTTTTTATGGGCGTCAGGCCGTGGGCGTCAGTGCAGCAGCAGGCTGGCCGTCACCAGCAGGGCGGCCAGAGGCAGGATGGGCAGCGTCAGGACTCGCAGCAGATAGAAGCCCAGAGCTGCCAGCGCCAGATCGGTGGGGGCCTGCACGGCGCTCTGCCACACCGGCTGATAGAGGGCCGCCAGCAGCAACCCGACCACGGCGGCGTTGATGCCCCCCACGGCGCCTGCGAGGGCGGGGTGGGCGAGCCAGCGCTGCCAGCAGGGGCCGACGGCCCACAGCAGCAGAAAGCCCGGCAAAAATAGCGCGAGCGTTGCCAGCAGGGCTCCCGCCAGGGGGGCGGCCGGCAGCAGCAGGGCGCCGAGATAACTCGCCAGGGTGAACAGCGGGCCGGGCACCAGTTGGGCCAGGCCATAACCGGTCATGAGCTGTGGTTGGCTCAGGGTCTGCCCCAGCCCCTCGCTCAGCAGGGGCAGCACCACGTGACCGCCGCCAAACACCAGGCTGCCCGCCCGATAGAAGTCGGCAAACAGCTGGCTGGCGGGCCCCTGGGCCAGCAGGGGCAGGCCGATCAGCAAGAGGACGAACAGCAGCAGGGTCGGCCAGTGAGGCTGGCGAGCCCGGATGTCGGGAGCGAGAGAGGCGGGCGGTTCAGTGCCTTCCCCCCGGCCAAGGCGGGCACAGAGCAGGGCGGCCCCGCCCAGCAACAGGAGCTGGGTCAGGAGTCCGGGTTGCCACCAGAGGGCGGCGGCGCTCACCACCATGATCCCCTGGTGCAACCGGCTCTGGCAGAACTGGCGGCTCATGGTGAACACCGCATCGGCCACCACGATGAGCGCCAGCAGCTTGAGGCCGTGCAGGACGGCATCCAGCCAGAGGTTTTCCCCCAGTTGCGCGAGGCCGATGGCGGCGGCAAACAGCAGCAGGAAGGAGGGAAGGGTGAAGCCAATGAAGGCGGCCAGGGCGCCATAGAGCCCCGCATGCTGGCGCCCGATGGCGAAACCGAGCTGGCTGGAGGCCGGCCCCGGCAGCAGCTGGCACAGGGCCAGCTGGCGGGCAAATTCGGCCTGGTTGAGCCACCCCAGGCGCTGGACGAAGGTGCGCTGGAAATAGCCGATATGGGCGGCAGGGCCGCCAAAACTGATGCACCCCAGCCACAGAAATTGCAGAAAAACCGCCGTTACCCTCGTCACCCTCACCTCACACTCCGAATTCGCCCCAGGAGCATATGACAGTTTTGTGATGATTTGATGACGGGTGGCCAGCCCCGGCGACGCGGGCCTGGATTGGCTGGCCTGAGCGGGAAAAACCGCCATCTCCGGCCAGCGGGCAGAGCATGATCATCGCGCTATCGCGTGATCAGGCTGGCTGGTCGGCCTGAGGCAGATAGCAACGACCTGCCAGCCAGCAGGCGATGGACTGACGGCTGGCATCGAAGTGGGGCTCGGGCAGGGCGCGGGGATCGCACCAGACCCAGCCTTCGCATTTTTCGGGTTCCAGCAGTTGGGGTTCCCCTTCCACCTCTGCCAGCAGGGTGACGGAGACATAGTGCAGCCCGCTCTCGCGCCAGGTCTCCAGATTGTTGGTGACGGCGATGACGCGGGGAGTCGTGATGGCGAAGCCCGTCTCCTCGGCCACCTCGCGGATGGCGGCGGATTCGAAACTCTCCCCCAGCTCCAGATGACCGCCGGCGATGGACCAGTAGGGGGCATGGCTGCCCTTGCGTTTGCCAAGCAGTACCTGGCCTGCCGCATTGGTCAGGATGACGCCGACACCGACGCGGGGATAGGGAGTGGGCATGGGCGCTCCTTGCTGGGATTGAGACATCGGGCACGCTGCCCATCCGTCGGTGTGCGGGGAGAGACGACACCTCACCCGCTGGGCGGACAGCATAAAAAAACGGGCCCACCTTAGGACGGATGGGCCCGTTTCGCAAGCACCCCGGACGGCAGTGCTGACGCTTCTATCTCAAAATCGGATGGATGTGGATGCAATACATCTGTTTAAACGATAGTTATCATCCCGGTTTGGCCCGGTTTGGCCCGGTTTGGCCCGGTTTGGCGATGGGTTACGCCCGCTGTTCGCCATCTGGCGCCGATCCCGGAGCTTCCCGGCTCAGCGGCCAGCACCGATCATCAGCCCAGCTTGACCAGCATCTTGCCGGTGTTGCGGCCCTCGAACAATCCGATGAAGGCTTGCGGCATGCTGGCCAGCCCCTCATAGACGGTCTCCTCGCTCTGCAGGGCTCCGGCTTCGAAGGCGGGGATGGCCTCGGCCAGGAAGTCGCCGTAGTGCTGCCAGTGATCGGACACCAGCAGCCCCTGCAGCAGGATGCGTTTACGGATGATTTGAGAGAGGTTGCGCGGGCCGCTGGCGCCCCCCTGGCTGTTGTACTGCTCGATGAGGCCGCACAATACGATGCGTCCGTGCAGCGCCATGTGGTTGAGGGCCGCTTCCAGCAGGGCGCCGCCGACATTCTCGAAGTAGACCTGAATGCCGTCCGGCGCGAGGCGGGCCAGCTCGGCATCGAGATCCGGCGTCTCCTTGTAGTTGATCACCGCATCGGCCCCCAGGGTCTTGAGATAGGCCACCTTGTCGGCGGAACCGGTGGAGCCGATGACCCGGGCCCCGGCTCGCTTGGCGAGCTGGACCACCATGGTGCCGACCGCGCCGGAGGCGGCCGAGACCAGCACAGTCTCACCCGCCTGCAACTGGGCGACCTTGTGCAGCCCCGCCCAGGCGGTCATGCCCGGCATGCCGAGAGCGCCGAGGAAGCGCTGGGGGGGCAGGTCGGTGGCGGGCAGCCGGGTCAGCTGCGCCGGCTTGGCGATGAAGGCATCGCGCCAGCCTTGCATGCTGCTGACCTTGTCCCCCACCGCGAAGTCCGGGTGACGAGAGGCCTGCACCGTGCCGATGGCACCGCCCTCCAGGGGGGCGTTGAGGGCGAAGGGGGGTACATAGCTCTTGACCTCGCTCATGCGGCCGCGCATGTAGGGATCCACCGACAGCCACTGGTTGGCGACCAACACCTCTCCCTCCTGCAAGGGGGGCAGGGAAACGGCCTGCAGGCTGAAGTCATCCTGGGTCGGCAGGCCGCTTGGGCGGCGCAGCAGCTGGATCTGGTGGCTGAGCTGATTCATGGTGTCTCTCCAAAGGGTTGGGGGTGGCATGGCTCGTTTAGCCTGCGCCTGCCCGGACCTGGCGTCCAGTCATTGAGTGGGCCCGGGGTGATTTATCTTGCGTGCAAGTTAAAAGCAGCCTAAACCTGAATAGACGGCCTGGTAACTGCTTTGTGTGCAAATTATTCAGCCCTCCCTCTTCCTGGGGTATACTGGCCCCCAATGTCTGCGAGGTGTCCCATGAGTGAACTGAAAAAACAGGTCTGTTTCGCCCTCTACAGCGCCTCCAATGCGGTGATGCGCGCCTATCGACCACTGCTGGACAAGCTGGATCTCACCTACACCCAATATCTGGTGATGCTGTCGCTCTGGGCGCGGGACGAGGTCAGCCTCAAGGAGATAGGTCAGGAGACCGGGCTGGATGCAGGCACCCTGACCCCCATCGTCAAGCGGCTGGAGAGCAAGGGCTGGCTGACTCGGACCATCTCCAGCGAAGACGAGCGGCAGAAGTGCATCCGGCTCACCGAGGCAGGGCGCCAGTTGCAACAAGGGGTCAAGGAGTGCTGCCTGGTGGACAACTTGCGCAGCCAGCTGGATCTGGACGATGCTGAGCTGTCCCAGTTGAAGCAGCTTTGCGATCGCCTTGCCGCCCAGCTGGGGCGCTGAGTCAGACCACCTTGCTGGGGAGCCATCCGATGAAAGCCATGTTACCCCTGTTTGCCTTGCTGCTCGGTGCCTGCACCGGCGGCACCCCCCCCCGCGTCTGAGCTGCAGATCGATGATGCTGACGCCTGGCAGGCCATCTGCAAGGATGGGGTGCGGGTGCGGGCCATCAGTGATGAGAAGATCTGCGACGCCCATCGCGGCGTGGCCATGTGGACGAATAAGCCAAGGTCTGTGCGGATGGCAGAGGAAGCCACCAAGTAGTGTGATCAAGACGCCATAAAATGACACAACCGGCCCCTTGGCCGGTTTTTTTCGCGATCCCGTCTGCACTTTGCCATCTTGTTCATGGTGCACTCATTTTTCTCTTCCCATACTGGCTCCATAGTGCCAAAGGAGGAGAGAAGAGATGCAATCATCCATCGTCGGGCTCTCCATTCTGTGGGGGCTGGCCAGTTTTGGGGTTCAGGGGGATTTCATCGAGAGCCGTGATTCCGTTGCGCCGTCCTGGCAGGCCGAGTCCAGAGTGGAGATGGAAGGGTATTTGATAGAGTCATTGGGTGAGGATCGCTGGTTGTTCGACAACGGCAGCGAGAGCCTGCTGGTCTCCTTGCCGCAAGGGCAGTGGGTACCGGAGGGGGAGCGTCTGCGACTGAGCGGCGAGCCCCAGCATGAGCAGGCCGGCTGGCTGCTGCAGGTGCAGGCGGTGAGCCCGGTGAGCGTCTGAATGTCAGTCCGTCAATGACACCTTGAATGACGAAGAGGAGGCCTTGGCCTCCTCTCTTGTTTTTCTCCCCGCAGAGATGCTCACCCCAGGTGATTGAGGGGCAGCGCCGTCTTGTGCTTGATCCGGCGCAGCACGAAGCTGGATCGCACCCCGGTCACGCCGGGGATATGGGTCAGCTTGTCCAGCAGGAAGTGCTGGTAGTGTTCCATGTCCCGCACCACGACCTTGAGCTGATAGTCGGCATCATTGCCGGTGATGAGGTCACACTCCAGCACCTCGGGCAGATCCTGGATGGCCTTGTCGAAGCTCTCGAACCGCTCCGGCGTGTGCCTGTCCATGGAGATGTGGATGTAGGCGGTGAGGGTCAGCCCCAGTTGGCGGGCGTTGAGCAGGGTGACATGGGTATCGATGAGACCGGCATCCTCCAGCGCCTTGACCCGGCGGGAGCAGGGGGAGGGAGAGAGGCCGACCAGTTCGGCCAGCTCCAGATTGCTGATGCGACCATTTTCCTGCATCAGCTCCAGAATATGCCTGTCTATACGATCAAGTTTCAGCATTCTCCGTACCTCGTTGCAATTACTAATTCACTTTTCCTAGATTAAGGGTGAACTATTGCAAAAACAACCGAAAAAGCCTGCTACTTCACAACCACTCACCGCCACAGCGGGGATATGATAATTCCATCTTCCGGTGGCAAAGCAGATACCCGACCAGGTCTCTGCGGTGAAGGACCTTACCGGGTCATCAACCCCATCAGCCGTCCAACCTTATCGGGAACAGGCGGGCTGGACCGAGAGCATCCCCTCCCCGAAGGCAACAAAGCAGGCATCCCGGCGCCTGCTTTGTTGTTTTTGGGCGTCGGCCTCAGGGCCGGATGCGATAGAGGCAGCGCGCATCCCCCTCCAGCAGGTATTGCTCCCGCTCCACCTCGGCCGGGGCCAGCAACTGGCGAAACATCGCCAGCTCGCTTCGGCAAAATCCCCGGCAGGCCCGCGCCGCGGCGCAGATGGGGCAGTGATTCTCCCACCACAACCAGCTGCCATCCTCCTCCTGGCGCATGTCCGCCATGTAACCTTCCCGGCTGCGCAGGGTCTTGAGGCTCGCCAGCTTGTCCGCCAGCGCGGGCTGGGTCAGCGCCGCCTGATAGCGACCCATCATCTGCTGCTCCCGCCGGACGATGAGTTGATCCATCCCTTCCTCACCAAAGAGCTGCCGCACGTCGTCGATGAGCTGCAGGGTCAGCTCGCTGTGGGTATCGGGGAAGCGCTGCCAGGCCTGATCGGTCAGCTGCCACAGCCGCACCGGCCGACCCCGGCCACGGGCCTCGTCGCGAAAGTCCACCAGTCCCTCGGCCTCCAGGGAGAGCAGATGCTGGCGGGCCCCCATGGAGGTCATCTGCAACTGCTCGCCGAGGGCGGCGGCACTCTGGGGGCCCTGGCTTTTGAGCAGGTAGAGGATCTTGTCGGTGCTGGCGTTCATGAAGGGTCCTCGTCAGTGGCGGGGAGCGGCGCGGTCGGGCACTGGCTTGATGGGGCCATTATGGGGAGGGGGCTCATTTAAATCAATTATTCGCTTTACTTAATAGAGCCACTCACCTCAGTATAAATAAACAAATAGCTTTATTTAATGAGGCAAACATGGAAGGAATCAAGACGCAGGCCACCCTCTGGGTACTGGTGATGACGGTGACCCTGGCGGTGGCGGGCTTCAGTCTACCCTCCCCGGTGCTGGCGCCCCTGATGCTGGATCCGGCCCAGGGCATGCTGGATCCGGAGGCGTCGGACTGGAGTCGCAAGGTGTGGCTCGGCGTCATCATGGGGCTCTACCCCCTGTTCCAGCTGCTGGGCGCCCCCTGGCTCGGCAAGCTGTCAGATCGTTATGGCCGCAAGCCGGTGCTGACCCTCTGCCTCATCGGGGTGCTGGCGGGCTACGCCCTGATGGCGCTTGGCATCGCCTGGCGCTCCCTGCCGCTGCTCCTGCTGAGCCGGGTACTCGAAGGCTTCTTCAACGGCGACATCGCCATCGTCCAGGCCATGGCGGCGGATCTGAGCACTCCCAAGACCAAGGCGCGCAACTTCGCCAGGATCAACATCGGCATGAACCTCGGCTGGGTGCTGGGTCCCATGATCGGGGGCTATGCCGCGGTGATCTCCGGGGATTACAGCCTGGCGGCCTGGCTGGCGGTGGCCATGACGGCGGTCAACCTGCTGCTGATCCTCTGGCTCATCCCCAACCGGCCACCAGTAGCGACCACGGAGGCACTGGCGCCGCTCTCGACCCGCCAGCTGCTGTTGCAACCCCGGCTGCTGCCCTACTTCGTGCTGACCCTGCTGAGCTATGGTGCGGTGCAGCTCTACTTCACCTACTTCAACGTCTGGCTGGTGGAGCGGCTGGCCTGGGATCCGGCGCAACTGGCCCAGGCGGCCGTGCTGGTGAGCGTACCCATGATGCTGGGCTCCTGGCTCGGGGAGTTGCTGGCCCGTCACTGGCGCGGCAGCACGCTGGGGATCGTCGGTCATCTGGTGATGGCGGCGGGCATGCTGATGTTCGTGCTGCCGAGCCAGTGGTGGGGGCTGGCGCTCACCTTCATCCCGGCCGGCATCGGCATGAGTCTGGGGGAGCTGGCGACCTCGGTCGCCGTCTCCAACCGCAGCCATGCCAGCCAGCAGGGGCAGGCGATGGGGCTCTATCGCGGGCTGGCGGTGGGCAGCGAGATCCTGGCGGTGGTGGTGGGCAGCGTCGTGCTGCTGGCGGGGACCCAGTGGCCCTTCTATCTGGCGACCCTGTGCGGGGTGATCTGTGCCCTCGGCTTCTACGGGTTACGCCGGGCGGCTGACCGGGGAGCGTTGGCGGACACGGCGGTCGAGCCCGGTTGATCCCGGGCCCGGGTGGATCACAAATTGGCGCAGACGGGGCAGGGGAGGCTTGCATCGGGGCGCCGACTCTGGGACGGTATGGCTCTTTGACCCCTTACCCCTGTCGCCCGGCCACTCTGCTCTCACCTTGCGCCTCGCGATACTCAGACTCTGGAGGTGATATGAGCGAGTTCAAAGCGATTGCGTTGGACATGGACGGTACTTTGTTGACCCGGGATCATCAGGTCTCGCCCGCGACCCGGGCCGCCCTGAGCGAGGCCCGTGCGAGGGGCATCAAGGTGCTGCTGGTGACGGGGCGCCACTTCATGACGGCGCGCCCCTTCCACCACGAGCTGGCCCTCGACACCCCCATCATCTGCAGCAACGGCGCCTACCTCTATGATCCGGTGCAAGACCGCATCCTGGCGGGGGATCCTCTGGCGGTCGGGCCGCTGCGGGCCCTGCTGGCCGAGGTCGAGAGTCAGCAGATGGAGGCGCAGTTTCACCTGAGCGATGGCATCGGCTACATCGGCTGCGAGGATTATGTGGCCAGGATCCAGCGCAGATCCGACAACCTGCCCGATCACCTCAAGATCTCCCTGCTGCCGGCGGACGATCTCGAACCCTGGCTGCAGGCCCCCATCTGGAAGCTGGAGTTGTTCAACCAGGATCCGGGCCGCCTGCACCGCTTCGTGGGGGAAGTGGTGCAGGGCATGCCCTTTACCCAGGACTGGGCGGCCCCCTACGCGGTGGAGCTGGTGCAACCCGGTTGCAGCAAGGGCAACCGGTTGGCCCAGTGGGCGGCGAGCGAGGGCATCGCCATGGAAAACGTGGTGGCCTTTGGGGACAACAACAACGACATCAGCATGTTCGAGCAGGTGGGGCTGGCGGTGGCCATGGGCAATGCGGCGCCCCAGATCCAGGCCCACGCCCACAAGGTCACTGCGGATCACAACGAAGACGGCATCGCCCTGGCGCTGCAGCGCTGGGTTCTGGCCTGAGCGGGTTTTTGCCCTGAACAGGGGGTGAGCCCCGCCGGATGGCGGGGCTCCGAGGGGATCAACTGCCGAAGGAGAACTGGATCACCCGATCCGGGAAGCGGATACGGTTGTACTCCCGTCGCACTCCCTCGTAGTGGCGGATGGCCCGCTCGCGCTGGGCACGATAGTAGTCCCGCTGCTTGGCGTCGTTCTCGGCGCGGATCTGCTGATCCAGCTGGTAGATATTTCGCTCGGTGCGCTCCAGCTCCTGCTGCAGATCGCCGAGGCGCTCGGCCAGCAGGAACTCCTTGCGACCCCGTTCGAACTGGGTGAGGAAGGTCGTATCGTTGGGGCAGACGCCCAGGTACTCGTTCCCCTCCTTGCCCTTGCTGTAGGCAAGTTCGGGGATGCAGTAGAGCTCCAGCCCCTTGGTGTAGCCCCGCAGCCATTCCGCCTCGTCCACCTTGAGGCCATACTCCCCGCAGGTCTTGCTGTAGCCGGCGCTGGCCGCCCGGGTCTTGCCCTCGGTGCCATCCTGATAGCCCTGGTTGTACCAGCTCATGGCACGGCACTCCTCTTCTGAGAACGAACTGCAACCGGCGAGCAGCAGGGTCAGGATTGGCAACAACATCCTTGGGGACATGGCAGGGCTCCGAATGTAAAAGTGCAGGCATTCTAGAGAGGAAGCCTGAGCGGGACAAGGGGCCGTCATCATCCCGGGCAAGCCTGGATGTCATGATATTTTTGTCAGTATTTTCAGTCTGTTATCAACCCATGTCGGGCAACCTTTCCTTGCCGGGGGAGGCAGGGTAAACTGCGCCTACTTTTAACTGGCGCGTAACAAAAATAATGAAAGTCCTGACCGTTGATTACCGTTCCCCCGATGCGGCCGAGCGTTTCACCGAATCCCTGCGTACCACCGGCTTCGGGGTGCTGACCAACCACCCCATCCCCAAGGAGCTGGTGCAGTCCATCTATGACAACTGGTATCGCTTCTTCATGAGCGAGCAGAAGCACGACTTCCTGTTCAACCGCGAGACCCAGGACGGCTACTTCCCGCCCTCCGTCTCCGAGGTGGCCAAGGGCAACAGCCAGAAGGACATCAAGGAGTACTTCCACCTCTATCCCTGGGGCCAGATGCCGGCCGCGCTGAAGGATCAGGCGATGGAGTACTACGCCCTCGCCAACAACCTGGCCGCCGAGCTGCTGGGCTGGGTGGAGCAGTACACCCCGAGCGATATCGCTGCCCACTACAGCGCCCCCCTCTCCTCCATGATCGAAGAGAGCCACAAGACCCTGCTGCGGGTGCTGCACTATCCGCCGTTCGACGGCACCGAGGCGCCGGGGGCCATCCGCGCCGCCGCCCACGAGGACATCAACCTGCTCACCATACTGCCCGCGTCCAACGAGCCGGGCCTGCAGGTGAAGGGCTCCGACGGGGAGTGGATGGATGTGCCCTGCGACTTTGGCACCCTGATCATCAACATCGGTGACATGTTGCAGGAGGCCTCCCACGGCTACTACCCCTCCACCACCCATAGGGTGATCAACCCGACCGGTGGCAGCGTCGCTAAGTCCCGCATCTCCCTGCCGCTGTTCCTGCACCCGCGCCTGGACGTGGTGCTCTCCGAGCGCCACACCGCCCACAGTTATCTGATGGAGCGGCTGCGGGAGCTGGGGGTCATCTAGTCCCGCGCCGTTCCCAGATAATGCAAAACCGGAGCAAACAGGCTCCGGTTTTTGTTTTATGGCACGAATGGATGCTAAACCGAAGATTATTAGTCATTGCTGCTAATAAGTCGGTTTTAAGCCAGAGATACGACGAGTGATTGCGAAGGGGGCGGCGTAATCTGTGCGCCATGACGGGTCCAACTGGCGGGCCCTTAGATTGGAGTTCTTATGAAGCAGTCCCAATGGTCATCCCGGCTCGGTTACATCCTGGCCGCCGCGGGTTCCGCGGTCGGTCTCGGCGCCATCTGGAAGTTCCCCTATGTCACCGCCGCCAACGGCGGTGGCGCCTTCCTGCTGGTGTTTCTCGTGTTCAGTTTCACCCTGGGGGTGGCGGTGCTGATGGGGGAGACCCTGCTCGGCAGCCTGACCCGGCGCGGCGCCGTGGGGGCTTTCGGTATGCTTCTGGGCAAGCGCTGGCGCTGGGTCGGCGCCATGGGGCTCTTGTGCAGCCTGCTCATCTACTGCTTCTACAGCGTGGTGGGGGGCTGGACCCTGGGTTACACCGGCATGGCCCTGGCGGGGGATCTGCAACAGGGTGATGGCGCTGCCCTCACCGCCCGTTTCAACGACTACGTCGGCGATCCCCTCTGGCCCGTGCTGACCCACCTGCTGTTCGCGGGCCTCACCTGGTGGTTCGTGCAGGGCGGGGTACAAAAAGGGGTGGAGCGCACCCTGCGCTGGATGATGCCGGCCCTCTTCATCATGATGCTGCTGCTGGTGGCCTTCGGCCTGAGCCTGCCCAACGCCATGGCCGGGGTGCGCCACTTCCTGATGCCGGACTTCAGCAAGCTCGGCATGTCCGGGGTGCTGGACGCCCTGGGGCTGGCCTTCTTCTCCCTCTCCATCGGCCTTGGCATCCACACCACCTATGGCGCCTACCTGCCGAGCAGCGAGGGGGTGGGACGCTCCAGCCTCTGGGTGGTGCTCTTGGCGAGCCTCATCGCCGTGCTGGCGGGGCTGATGATCTTCCCGGTGCTGGCGGCGACCGGCATCGATCCCGCCTCGGGTCCAGGACTCACCTTCATGACCATGCCAGCGGTGTTCCAGCAACTGCCGTTCGGCCAGGGGCTGGCGGTGATCTTCTTCGCCCTGCTGGTGGTGGCGGCGCTCTCCTCGTCCATCTCCTTGCTGGAGCATCTGCAGTGCTTCCTGGTGGAGAGCTTCGGCTGGTCGCGCCGCGCGTCCTGCAACCTCATCACCGGGGTGGTGATGGCGGGGGGGATCCCGGTCAGCCTGTCGTTCGGCCCCTGGGCGAGCATCACCCTGTTTGGCAAGAACATCTTCGAGCTGCTGGATTTCGTCACCTCCAATCTGCTGATGCCCCTGTTCGGGCTGGCCCTCACCCTGCTGCTCGGCTGGAAGCTGGGCCGCCGTGCCTTGCCCGAGGGGCTGGCTCCCCACTGGCGTCGGCTGGTGATGGGTTGCTGGCGCTGGGTCGCCCCCCTGCTTATCGGCGGCATCCTGGTACGCGGCCTGATCTGAGGACGCAGGCCGGGGGGCAGGAGATCGTGCTCCTCGGCCAGCCGTCATTCCCCGGTGACCACTCGGTGCCGGGGTCTCTTTATCGACAGAATTGACTCTATATAAAGCACCATTAAATTTTAATTTTGTGACTTTTTATTCTGATATTTTTTGTTTTTATTGTCTGATTGGCTGTATTGTGAGCCCGGATGGAGGATTAACTGTCAACATCTCTTGCCATGGTTTAGGCTGTGGCTCCGTTTCGTCGTGCAGGCCCTGTCCTTGATGTCACCCTCCAATCTTCCCTTTGGTCGATTTTCCCACTCTTCGGAGAGGTGACCTTGCACGCGCAGTTTGTCTGAATGTTCATTGCAAAGGTCGCCAGAGGCGGCCTTTTTGTTGTCCCGCATCGTGCGGCTACCCATGGAGTATCGAATGTTGTCTTGCCAGGAGGTTGTATGAGCCAGGTTCAATGGTCTTCCCGTCTTGGGCACGTGCTGGCGGCGGCCGGCACCGCCATCGGCCTCGGTGCCATCTGGAAGTTTCCCTATGTGACCGCCACCAACGGTGGTGGTGCCTTCCTGCTGGTGTTCCTGCTGTTCAGCTTCACCCTGGGAGTGGCGGTGCTGGTGGGGGAGACCCTGCTCGGCAGCCGCAGCCAGCGCGGGGTACTCGGTGCCTTCAACAAGCTCATGGGGCCTAACTGGCGCTGGATGGGGTACATGGGGATACTGTGCGGCTTCTTCATCTACAGCTTCTACAGCGTGGTGGGGGGCTGGACCGTGGGCTATGCGGCGCTGGCGGTAGCGGGCAAGCTGAACCTGAGCGAGGGGGCGGCGCTGACCGCCCTGTTCAACGGTTACGTGAGTCACCCCTGGTGGCCGGCGCTGACCCATCTGGTGTTCGCCGGGCTCACCTGGTGGTTCGTGCAGGGCGGCATCCAGAAAGGGGTGGAGCGGGCCCTGCGCTGGATGATGCCGGCGCTCTTCATCATGATGCTGCTGCTGGTGGCGGTGGGCCTCTCCATGCCGGGTTCCCTGGCCGGGGTACGCCAGCTGTTGCTGCCGGACTTCTCCATGCTCACCGGCCAGAGCGTGCTGGATGCCCTGGGACTCGCCTTCTTCTCCCTCTCCATCGGCCTGGGGGTGCATACCACCTATGGCGCCTATTTGCCCAATAGCGACGGTGTGCTGCGTTCCGGCGTCTGGGTGGTGACCCTGGCGAGCCTCATCTCGGTGCTGGCAGGGCTGATGATCTTCCCGGCGCTGGCCTCCACCGGCATAGACCCCACCGCGGGCCCCGGCCTCACCTTCATGACCATGCCCGCCGTGTTCAATCACCTGCCGTTCGGCCAGGGGCTGGCGGTGGTCTTCTTCCTGCTGCTGCTGGTGGCGGCGCTCTCCTCCTCCATCTCCATGCTGGAGCACCTGGTGCGCTTCACCACCGAGGAGTGGGGCTGGTCACGGCGCGGCGCCTGCCGGGTGCTGACCCTGCTTATCATGGTATCCGGCATTCCGGTCAGCCTGTCGTTCGGCCCCTGGAGCGAGCTGACCCTGTTTGGCAAGACCATCTTCGATCTGCTGGACTACCTCACCTCCAACCTGATGATGCCGCTGTTCGGCCTGGTGCTGACCCTGCTGCTGGGCTGGCGCCTCGGGGACAGCATCTTGCCCACCGATTTGTCCCCTGTGCTGCGTTCCTGCCTGCTCTGGTGCTGGCGACTGGTGGCGCCGCTGCTCATCACCGGCATCCTGGTGCGAGGCATCCTCTAATAAGCGAGGAGTGATAAAACGAGAGGGGTTGGCCATGGGCCAACCCCTCTTTGCATCGGGCGCGGTTTATTGCAGCCCCGGCCCCTTGGCGGAGAAGGGGCAATCGGCCTGCTGGATGAGGCGTTGGCCCTGATGGCCTTCCCGCTGCCAGTGCAGATCGAGCTGACCGAGGCGGCCGAGATGGCGCAGTTCGAACTCGTAGCGCAGGCAGGGATTGTCCATGGGGAGTTCCTTCATGCTCGCCGGCAGCTGGTAGCGGTAGCGCAGCAGGGGGCCATCTTGCAGCGCGATCTCTGCAGGTACCAGCCCCTCTGCCGTAGCAGCGGGGGCCTTGAGATAGTCCCGCAGGGCAGCAGGGGCGTCGATGGCCTTCTGGTAATGCAAGCCGTTCATGGCCGCCAGCTCCTCTTCCAGCCGCTCCAGTTCCCCTTCCAGGCCGGTAACGGCCCGGCTCAGCTGTTGATGGGCCGGGGAGGCGCAGCCTCCCAGCAGCAGGGCGGTGAGCAGCAAGGTGGTGCGGGAGGGGGACATGGGGGCTCCTTGGGCTGAAACGGCCACTGACTATAGCAGGGGATTGGTCGGCGGCGTGCCCCGCAGCAGACCGGCCAGCCGCTCAAGACCCTCGGCGACGCGGGCCTCGGTGGCCGGTTGGCTGAGGCTCAGGCGTACCCCTTGCGGCGCGGCAAACTGGCCCGCGGCGAAGTGCTCGCCGCTGGCAACCCCGACGTCAAGGGCGTTGGCGGCCTCCACGAACTCCTGGCTGCGCCAGGGCTCGGGCAGGGGCAGCCAGGCGTGCATGGAGCCAGGATGCCAACGGGCGCCCGGCAACAGGTGGCGAAGCAGCTCGCCCCGGCGCGCCAGGATCCGTCTCTGCTGCTCGATCAGCGGCATGATCTGGTGCTGGCTCACCAGCTTGCAGGCCAGCTCGATGAGCAGCGGGCTCACCATCCAGCTCGACAATCGCATGGCCTGGGCGAAGGCGTTTCGCAGGGGAGGGGGCGTCAGCACGAAGCCGACCCGCAGGCCGCCGCAGGCGATCTTGGCCAGGCTGCCGAGGTAGATGACCCGCTCCGGCGCCAGATTGACCAGCGGCGGGAGGCTGGTCTCCGGCAGCAGGCCGTTCACGTCATCTTCGATGATCAGCAGATCGTGGCGGCGGGCGATGGCGACGATGGCCTCGCGCCTGGCCAGGCTCATCACCGCCGTGGTGGGGTTTTGCAAGGTGGGGGTGAGATAGAGCAACTTGGCCCGGCGCTGGCGGCAGGCCGCGTCGAGGGCGGCCGGGATCAGCCCCTCCTCGTCGAGCGGCAGGCCCACCACCTGGTTCTTCAACTGGCGGGCATTGCCCAGCATGCCCGGGTAGCTGAGCCCCTCGCACAAGATGGTCTCCCCCACGCAACCTGTGGCCATGAGGGAGAGCATGATGCCGTGCTGGGCGCCGTGGCTGAACAGCAGGTGATCCTCCCGGCACTGGACTCCCAGAGTCGTGAGCCAGTCGACGAACAGCTGGCGCTGCTCCTGACGGCCCGCCTCCTTGTCATAGCCGAGCAGGGCGTTGAGGTCCCCGTTCGCCAACTCCAGCAGCATGGGCTTGATGATGGCGGCCCTGTCCAGCGGGATCGGCAGGTTCTGCCACAGCTCGATGCGCTGATTGTCTTCGTTGCGGATCACCCACTCGTTGACCGGATCCACCAGCCCCCTGACCCAGGTGCCGTGGCCGACCCTTGCCGCCAGCAGGCCACGGCGCTCGGCTTCCGAGTAGGCTCGGGTGATGGTACCGACCGTCACCCCGAGTTGGTCAGCCAGGGCCCTGTGGGTCGGCAGCCGGGTCTCGGGGGCCAGGGTGCCATCGTGGATGGCCTGCTCTATGGCCTTGACCAGTTTCAGATAGAGGGGGCCCTCGAAGCTGTCGAGGTGGGGTGTCCAGATTGTCATGGTGACAATAAATCCATTGATCGGCGAATTGTCTCAATATAGCGTGATTGTTACCCACCATACAACGCTGAATGACACATTGTATCGATACAATGTGGTTCAAGGAGAGAAGACAATGACCATCGAATGGTATGCCACCCTGTTTGGCTTTGCCCTGCTGACCTGCGGGACGCCGGGGCCCAACAACCTGATGCTGACCGCAGCCGGGGCCAACTTCGGCGTGCGCCGCACCCTGCCTCATCTGATCGGGGTCGTGATCGGCCAGCCGGTGCTGCAACTGGTGCTGGCCCTTGGCTTCTACCCGCTGTTCGAGCGCTGGCCCCTGCTCAAGCTGAGCCTGCAGGTGCTCGGCAGCCTCTATCTGCTGTGGCTGGCCTGGCGCATCGCCGTGGCCGGTGCTCCCGGCGATCCCGTCAGACGCTCCCGGCCCCTGACCATGCTGGAAGGGTTGGGCTTCCAGTTTCTCAATCCCAAGGCCTGGATGATGGGGATCTCCGCCATCAGCCTGTTCGGCCTGCAGGGCAGCGATTACTGGCCGAGTATGTGGGGCATCATGTCTGTCTTCCCCATGGCGGGACTGCCGGTCTGTTTCGCCTGGGTGCTGTTTGGCCATCAACTCAGCCGCTGGATCAATTCGGACAAGGGCTGGCGCCGCCTCAACGGCAGCCTGGGGGCTCTCACGGCGCTCTGCGTGGTGATGCTCTGGTATTAATGATTGTTTGGTTTTTTATGCGAAGAAAATGCATCGGTGAGCTTGTGGTCGGGGGGCGGCCTCTGCATATTAAGAGGCTTGCCGTAACACATCGAGGTTGAGATGGATCTGAACTGGTTGCTTCCCCTGGCGGGCTTTGCCCTGATCACCTGTGGTACCCCGGGGCCGAACAACATGCTGCTCACCAGCGCCGGTGCCGCCCAGGGTTTTCGCCGCTCCCTGCCCCTGCTGGTGGGGGTGGTGGGAGGCATCAACCTGATGATCCTGGCCATGGCGCTGGGGCTCGGTGTGGTGTTCGAGAAGCTGCCGCTATTGCACGATGGCTTGAAGGTCGTCGGTTCGGCCTATCTGCTCTGGCTGGCCTGGAAGGTGGCCACCGCCAACGGGCCGGCGGAAGGCAACCGGCCGCTCATCCCGGCCCATCAGGGGGCCATGCTGCAACTGCTCAACCCCAAGGCCTGGATGATGGCGCTCTCCGCCATCAGCGGTTTCACCCTGGCGGGGGAGGCCTACTGGCCGTCCGCCAGCTGGGTGCTCGCCATCTTCTTCATGACCGGCCTCTATACCGGTGCCTTCTGGGTATTGTTTGGTGCCCAGGTACGCCGCCTCATCCGCACCGCCCAAGGCTGGCGTCGTTTCAACCTCGGCATGGGGATCGCCACGGCGGCCTGCGTGCTGATGATCTGGATTTAGGTCCTCGGACCTACCCCTCTGTCTTGTTGGCCCTTCGGGGCCTTTTTTATCGACGGGTGGTGCATGGTCACCATTCCCTCGCAGGAGCAAGGATGAAATGTATCGGTCTGCTGGGTGGCATGAGCTGGGAGTCCACCGTCAGTTACTATCAGGCGCTCAATCGGGGTGTGCGGGCGCGCCTCGGGGGCTTGCACTCCGCCAGGGTGCTGCTCAATAGCGTCGACTTTGCCGAGATAGAACGGTTGCAGCACGCCGGTGACTGGCCGGCCACCGCCCGCCTGCTGAGTGCCGCCGCTCGGGACCTGCAGGCGGGAGGTGCGGATTGTCTGCTGATCGGCACCAATACCATGCACAAGGTGGCTCCCGAGATAGCCGCCGCCATCGGGATCCCGCTGCTGCATATCGCCGATGCCACCGCCAAACGGCTGGTGGCGGACGGGGTGACGCGAGTGGGCCTGCTCGGTACCCGCTTCACCATGGAGCAGGATTTCTACAAGGGGCGGCTGACCGAGTCGTTCGGGTTGGAAGTGTTGGTCCCGCCCGAGGCCGAGCAAGAGCGGGTACACCGCATCATCTATGACGAGCTTTGCCTGGGTCAGGTGCTTGACGCATCGCGGGCCGAGTACCTGGCGATCATCGCCGGATTGGCGCAGGCGGGGGCCCAGGCGGTGATCCTGGGCTGCACCGAGATTGCCTTGCTGGTGGGAGATGCCAAGGCCGCTGTGCCCCTCTACGACACCACCGCCATTCACGCAGAGGCGGCGGTGGAGTGGGCGCTGGGCTGAAGTTTTTTACCGCAACACATGGCGAGAAGAGCATAAAAAAGAGGCGCTGATGCGCCTCTTTTTGCTGTCGGGACAAGCCTTTGCTTAAACGTGGCCCTGCTTGTACATGACTGTACTTAGACGTGGCTGTACATCGCCTCGATCTCGCTCTGGTACTTGGCCTCGATGATCTTGCGGCGCAGCTTCATGGTGGGGGTGATCTCCCCCAGCTCCATGGAGAAGGCGCTCGGCAGCAGGGTGAATTTCTTCACCTGCTCGAACTTGGCCAGCTCCTGCTGCAGTTCGTGAATGCGTGACTCGAAGAACTCCACCACACGGGAGTGGCGCAGCAGCTCGGTCTTGCACTGGTATTGCAGGTTGATGGAGCGGGCGTACTCTTCCAGCGACTCGAAGCAGGGCACGATCAGCGCCGACACGAAGTGGCGGGCATCGGCGACGATGGCGATCTGCTCGATGAAGCGATCCTTGCCCAGCGTCCCTTCCACCAGCTGGGGTGCCACGTACTTGCCGTTGGAGGTCTTCATCAACTCTTTCAGGCGCTCGGTGAAGTAGATGTTGCCGTTGGCATCCAGCTCCCCCGCATCGCCGGTACGCAGGAAGCCATCTTCGGTCATCACCTCGGCCGTGGCCTCCGGCTTGTTGTAGTAGCCGCGCATCACGGTGGGGGAGCGCACCAGCAGCTCGTTGTTCTCACCGAGTTTCACCTCGATGCCGCGCAGGGCGGTGCCGATGGAGCCGAGCTGGAACTGGCTATCCTCGTAGCAGCAGACGGTGGCCGTGGTCTCGGTCATGCCGTAGCCATATTTCAGGTTGAGCCCCATGGCCTGGAAGAAGAGGTTCACGTCGTCGGCGAGACGGGCACCGGCCACCGGCAGGAAGCGGGTTCGGCCGCCAAAGCGGGCCCGCAGCTTGCGAAACACCAGCCGCTCCGCCAGGGCGAGCTGGAGATAGAGCAGGGGGGAGGCGGACTTGCCCGCCTGGCGGGTGGCGACCATCTGCTTGCCGACCCGGGTGGCCCAGCCAAACAGGGCGCGGCGCAGGCGCGGCGCCTGGGCGACCTTGGCCTGGATCATGGCGTAGGCCTTCTCGTAGAGGCGCGGCACGGCGCACATCACGGTCGGTTTCACCTCGCCGATGACATCCATCACCTTCTGGGGGTCGCGGATGTAGACGTTCTCGGCACCGCAATAGAGCACGTAGTAGGTCCAGGCACGCTCGAATACGTGGCTGAGCGGCAGCATGCACAGGGAGACGTCCTGCTCGCCGAGATCCAGCCGGCTGTCGTGCATCTCGAAACAGGCGGCGATGTTGGCAAAATCGAGCATGACCCCCTTGGGTTCGCCCGTGGTGCCCGAGGTGTAGATGAGGGTCAGCAGGTCATCCATGCGGTACTGCTGCTCGCGTATCCGCAGCTCCTGCTCGCTGGGCTGATGGTTGCCCGATGAGAGGAAGGTCTGGAAGTGGCTGGCCTGCTCGCAGCCGCGCAGATCGACGCTGCCGTCCAGGGAGACTATCTGGCTGATCTCACCCGCGTTCAGCAGGTGGAGGGCCTGATCGAACTGGGGCTGCTCGCCGACGAACAGCAGCTTGATGCCGGCATCTTTGACGATGTAGCGCAGCTGATCCAGGGTGCTGGTGGGGTAGATGGGCACGCTGACGCCACGGGCGGCCAGGATGCCGAGATCGGCCTGGGTCCACTCCGGCATGTTGCGGGCATAGATGCCGACCATCTCGGTGGGCTGGTGGCCGGCGCGGATCAGGGCCTGGGCACAATAGTCCATGGCCTGACCCAGAGTTCGCCAGCCGATGGCACGCCATTGTCCATCCTGCTGGACGCGCAGGGCGGCCTTGTTGCCAAGGCGGGCAATGCGTTCACGCATCAGTCGAACCAGATGAAACTGCGACATCGTCAATCATCCTCACATAACAGTTGTACGCCCGCAGGGGGCTTTCAAAACCGGGCTGGAGTTTAAACTCTACTATTACAGCTTACAAGTGTTCGCCGTTTGTCCTGGATCACAAAGTCGTCAAGTCGATAGGACTCAGGCATGATGGGATCTGGGTCCGGATACGGTCAGGGAGGGGAGCTATGGGTATCAATATCAAGAGCCTCATCACGGGCACCTTGCTGGTTCTGGCGGGGGCGGGCGGCCTCTGGTATGCCCTGGGCGGGCCGGCCGGGGAGGACAATCCCTGGCTGAGTGGCGCCGAGGGGTATGAGCAGGGTCAGACGCGGGCGCTGCAAACCGGTTATCCCCTGCTCTATGTGATAGAGAGCGCCAAGTGCCGACGTTGCACCCGGCTGGATGCCCGCCTGTGGCAGGATCCCGGGATGCAATCCACCCTGGCCGAGCTGGTGAAGGTGCGCCTCAATCCGGATGCGGGGGATGGCAGCGCCCACATACTGCGCCGCTTCCCCAAGGTGGCGACGCCCCCCGGTGTCTACCTCCAGCGCCCTGGCGAGTCCCTGCGACCCGTCAACATAGACGTGAAGGAGCAGCTGATCTGGATGCCCGGCGTCACCTATGCGCGGGGCTTCTTCATGCCGCTCTCCGCCGAAGGTTTCGACGCAGTGGTGCGGGTGACCTTGAGCCTCGAGGACAGTGCCATCGACAATGCGTCCCTGCCCTGAGGGACGCCGGACGGGGGAGGGTGAGTGTGAGTGGCCGATGGGGAAGGGTGGCCGAGGGTGTCCGGGCCTTAGCCGAAGTCGAACAGACGGGACATCAGCACGGCATCTTCCCGGTCAGGGCCGGTGCCATAGTAGTCGGCGCGCCGGCAATACTCGGCAAAGCCCTCGCTCTCGTAGAGACCGATAGCGGTGGTGTTGCCGGCCCTCACCTCCAGAAACCAGGCTTCCGCCTGCCGGGACTTGCTGCGGGCGAGGTACTCCCTGAGCAGTGCCCGTCCCAGCCCCTTGCCCTGAAAGTCAGGGTGCACGCAGATGTTCATCAACGAACTGTCTCCTGCCACCAGATCCGAGATGTAGAAACCCGCCGGACGATCATTTACCAGCATCAGGCCGTTGAGGTAGCGGGGCCCGAAGCAGGAGAGCAGGTTGGCCTGGCTCCATGGCTCCTTGTGGGCGGCCTGCTCGATGGGATAGATGAGCGCAAAGTCGCTCTCCAGCAGGGGGCGAAAGCGGGGGCTGAGATCAGACATGATGACTCCGGACAGAACCCGGGCTTGCGCGGGAATGCAGGCCGGGGTGAAGAGGAAAAGGGTGGGGCCGCTGCGGGCCGGTCAGCCAGGCAGATGCTGGCGGCACTGTTGCCAGAGGGCGCGCTTGTGGGCCGCATCGGGCTTTATCGGGCAGACCAGGGCATCGGGCCAGCGGGCGTCCGGCGCCGTCAGCCAGAGCAGGGGCGGGGTGATCCCGTCCGGCAGCGCAGCGATGAGCGAGACGTCATTTGCATCGAGGCCGAGCAGTTGGCAGAGATCTCCCAAGAGGGCCGGGGCGGGCAGGGTGTCGCCCAGCAGCCAGAGCTTGCCGCTCGGGACGGGGACGGCCACCGTGTCGAGAACGATGTCGTCCGGCTGATGGGGCGTATCCTCCGGGCCCTTCGTCTCACCCAGCAGGGCTGGGGCTCTGAGTTGCCAGCTCTGTATGCCCATCCGGGTCAGGATGCGCTGACGCAGCGGGTCCAGCAGGGGATCTTGCATGGGGAAGGCTCGCTCTTGATCTGCATTGGGGTAATTTCTGATGCGCAGAGTACACTCTCGCGGCCCCTGCTGCACCCATTTGCAACTAGATGTGCGCCGCCAGGATCGCTATGTTAATCAGGTATCCCGGCCAGATGCGGCGGGGATGCACAACCAGACAGACCAACAGCGTGGGGCGGGGCCAGAGGCCGGCCGACGTCACCACGGATGATGAGCCAGCTTCGGAAGCCCTGCCTATGTCCTCTCTCGCCCAGAATACAGTTCGTACCGCCCCCATCCATGAGCGCCTGCCCAGGTTGCTGGCCGCCCTCGGGGAAGGGCTGTACGAGCGGCAGGATGCCTTGCGGCTCGGGTTGCTGGCGGCGCTGTCCGGTGAGAGCGTCTTCCTGCTGGGCCCCCCCGGCATCGCCAAGAGCCTGATCGCCCGGCGCCTCAAGCTGGCCTTTCACGATGCCCGCCATTTCGAATACCTGATGACCCGTTTCAGCACCCCGGAGGAGGTGTTCGGCCCCCTCTCCATCCAGGCGCTGAAGGAAGATGGCAAGTACCTGCGCCTGACCCAGGGCTACCTGCCGGAGGCCGAGGTGGTGTTCCTCGACGAGATCTGGAAGGCGGGCCCGGCCATCCTCAACACCCTGCTCACCGCCATCAACGAACGGCAGTTTCGCAACGGCGACAGCCAGCACCCCATTCCCATGCGCCTGCTGGTGACCGCTTCCAACGAGCTGCCCGCGCCGGACAGCGGTCTGGAGGCGCTCTATGACCGCATGCTGGTGCGGATCTGGATGGACAGGGTGCAGGAGAAATCCAACTTCCAGGCCATGCTGGCGAGCGATGGCCACTCGGGGCAGAACCTCCCCCCCTCGGTGCAGATCCACGGTGAGGAGTACCAGGCCTGGCAAGGGCAGATCGAGCAGGTGCGCCTGCCGGATGCCTGCTTCGAGCTCATCTATCAGCTGCGCCAGCAGCTCGACAGCCAGCTTGGCCACGGCTGCTATGTGTCGGATCGGCGCTGGAAGAAGGCTGTCAGGCTCATCAAGGCGAGCGCCTTCTTCAACGGCCGCGACGAGGTGGCCCCGCTGGATCTGCTGCTGTTCAAGGATTGCCTCTGGCACGACGAGGCTTCCCGCACCGCCCTGCTGGAGATGATCGGCGAGTTTTCCCGCCTCTACGGCTATCAGCAGCTCGCCATGACCCGCCAGCTGCTGACCCTGCGCGAGCAGTTCAAACAGCTGAGGGGGGCCGTGGCCCAGCGCCTCGGCTGCAAGGCGGTCAAGCGCAAACAGTGGTTCGGTCGCCGCGCCCGCGGCACCCAGCTGCCCCTGCTCAACGCCAAGCCGTTCGGCAAGCAGGTGCATTTCCACCTGCTCACCCCGGCACCGCTCGATGGCGGGGATCCGGAACGGCTGACCGAGACCCTCACCTTCGATCGCACCCTGCTCTCCCACTGGCATCCCACCGGTGAGGCCCTGGTAGGCTGGCAGCTCGGCAACCCCAAGGAGGGTCACTACGAGCTGGTGCTCGATGATTCGCTGCGACTCCATGTGCTGGATATCCAGCGCCAACCCGTGGCCCTGGTGCTGGTGGAGCGCACCCCCATCCCGGCGCTGGTGGTCGAGCCCTGGCAGGGGGAGCTCGATGAGCTGGTCAATCAGGTGGGCCGGGTGCAGCAGAGCCTCAAGGGGCAGCGGGCCCTGTTCGATCGCCACCAGCAGCATCTGTTTATCGGGCCCCACTGGTTGCAGCAGGTGGAAGACAGCTTCTTCGTGCTGAACCGGGATCTGGATGTGCTGCGCGGCGAGCTGCTGCAGTGGCGCGAGCGCCTGCCCGGGCTGGATAGCTGATGGCTGGTCGTGCTGAAAAGACAACATTTGACGAACAAAACATGATGTCAATTATCATGTGGCAGCATGATGTTTACCCATCACCCCGGGTGGAGAGCGCCTTATGCTAGAGATCGGCATGATGGATCTCGGGCTCCTCATCGGGGAGGGGGAGCTGGCGGGGGAGATGGCGCTCCTGCTGGCCTCTGCCCCCAAGATCTCCGAGTTTCTCAAGCGCTCCCCCCTGCAGGGCAAGCTGCTCAAGAAACGCATCCAGCACTGGAGCGAGCAGCTCGGCGAGGAGATGCGCCACAAGCAGGTGCCGGTCGCGCTGGAGCGCGAGTACCTCCTCTATCAGGCTCATCGCCAACTCCCGCTGCCCGAGCTGGTGGGCAGGCTGCCCGCCCTGCTGGAGGCGCTGGATCAACACAGCCCCTTCGCTGGCGATGCCCGCAGCCTGGCTCGCCAGATAGTGGCGCAGCCAACCGAGGGGCTGCGCCAGCTGTTCGTGGAAAAATGGCGCTCCAGCCTGGTGGGCAGCCTGTTGCAGCTGCAGCAGCAGATCGCCGAGGCGGAACGGGAGAAACAGCGTCAGGAGATAGAGGATCAGCTGCTGGCGAACCGCACCCTGGCCGATGCACTGGATCCGCACCAGATCTCGGCAGGGGGGCTCTGGGATCTGGCCCAGGGCAGCTGGCACAAGCGCAGCCTGGTGTTGGTCAAGCAGTATGCCCGCATGTTGCAGCGCGAGCCCCTGCTGACCGAGATCGCCGCCCTGCTCGGGCGCAGCGAGCGGGACAGGCGCACCGACGCCCAGGCCTTGCCGCCGGTACCCGTGCACGAACTCGAAGAGGTGCAGACCGACGATGTGCCGGACGATCTGGTGGGGGTGCATCCGGCCAGCGACCTGATGCGCTTGCTGCCGAGCGAGGCGGTGATGCTGGCGCTGCCGGAGCTGGAGCTGGAATTCTATCGCCGCTACCTGGAGCGGCGGCTGCTGAGTTATCAGTCGCGGGGCACCTTGCCGCGCCAGCGGCTGATGCTGCGAACCCCGCAGCAGGGTGGACAGGAGGTGCAACCACGAGGCCCCTTCATCGTCTGCGTGGATACCTCGGGCTCCATGGGGGGCTACCCCGAGGAGTGCGCCAAGGCGCTGTTCCTGGCGCTGCTCAAGCTGGCCATGGACGAAAAGCGGGGCTGCTATCTCATGTTATTTTCTACCGAGGTGGCGACCCTGGAGATCACCGCCGATACCGGGCTGGACAAGGCGGAGCGCTTCCTCTCCATGAGTTTTCACGGCGGCACCGATCTGGTGCCCTGTCTCGAGCAGGCCTTGGCCCAGCTGGATCAGCCGGATTTTGCCAAGGCGGATGTGCTGGTGATTTCCGACTTCATCGCCCAGAACCTGCCTCACACTCTGCTGGACAAGATGAACGTGAGACGCAGGCAGGAGACCCGCTTCCACGCCGTCGCCATGTCCCGCCACGCCAAGCAGGCGATCCTGCGGGTGTTCGACAACAGCTGGCTGCTCGACTGCGGCCTGCGCGGCCGTCTGCTCAGGCGCTGGCAGCGCAACTGAGGCTCATGCCGGTTTGCGCCCGTCAGCGAGACAAGGGGTGGTGGTGCAGCCCCCGTTCGTTGACCTGCTCCTGATCCAGCAGGGGCTGGCCGCTCGGCTGGGCGATGTGAAAGCCGTGCTTGCCCCCACGCTTGACCTGATACATGGCCTGATCCGCCCGGGCCAGGGCGCTGCTGAAATCATCCTGTGGCCGGATGGCCGCTATCCCCATGCTGAGCCCCACGCTCGCCTCCCCGTTGGACAGCTCGAACGGGGTGGCGATGGCGTTGACGCACTGGCGGGCCAGGTGGCTGGTGCGGGGATCCTCGCTCGGCCAGGGCAGCAGCAGCACGAACTCGTCCCCACCGATCCGGCCAAGGGTCACCGTCTCATCGCAGCACTGTTTCAGGCGCTGGCTGAGGGCGATCAGCAGCTCGTCACCGGCGCGGTGTCCCAGGTTGTCGTTCACCTGTTTGAAGTCGTCGAGATCGATGAAGCAGATGGTCTGATGGCTCTGGGGGAAGTGGCGCTGCAGGGCGGTGCGATTGAGCAGACCGGTGAGGGGATCCCGATGGGCGAGGCGGGCGAGCTGGTGCTCGTACTCCTTCTCGTGGGTAATGTCGATGTGGGTGCCCATCACCCGGATGGGGTTGCCAGCGTCATCCCGCTCCACCACCCGGCCCCTGTCCAGCACCCAGGTGACCTTGCCATCCTTGGCCAGCATCCGATGCATCACCTGATAGAAGGGGCTCTTGCCCGCCAGGTGATCGAAGAAGGCTTGCAGCACCCGCTCCCGGTCTTCCGGGTGCAGGTGGTCGCGCCAGACGTCGAAGTGGGCGGAGAGCTCCTTGGGCTGGTAGCCCAGCATGGATCCCCAGCGCCGGTTGAAGATGACGAGCTTGCCGCTCGGCACATGGTTCTGCCAGATGCACAGACCGGTGCCGTCCATGGCGGCATCCAGCTTCTCCCTGGCATCGTCGGCAATCCGCTTCAGGCGCTCGTTTTCCAGCAACAACTTGTCATAGGCCGCCTGCAGCTCCTCGTGGCTCATCATCCTTTCATCCCTCATCTGAACCCGCCTATAGTCGATGCAGAATTTTCTTCTGTAAAGAATGAGATAATGCCATTTTCTGGAATATGCGCTGGGCATCTCGCCCGCACCCGTGCTGGGCGTGGGCGGTGAGGATGGATATGATTGGGGCAATGGGCGCACTGTCCGCGCCATCGAATGGGGAGACTGGGACGGCATGAAGATCCTGGTGAGCTGGAGTCTGTGGTTAGGGTTGGGGCTGGTCCCGCTTTCGCTCTGGGCGGCGCTTCCCCCTCTTGGTGCATCCGAATTGTCCCAGACCTTGCAACAGCTGGAAGACGACAGGCCACCCCAGCAGGTGTTTCGCACCCAGGTGGCCGCCCTTGCCGAGCAGCGGGACGGATATCCGGCGGAGGCCCAGGGGCGGATCGCCCGTCTGCAGTGCTGGGCCCAGCCCGCCGAGCGGGACGAGGATTTTCGGCGGGCGGTGCGCTTTGCCGACGAGGCGCTGAAATGGGCACGGGCCCGCAAGGACAGGGTCAGCGAGAGCGGCCTGCTCGCCTGCCGGGGCTATCATCAGCAACTGCTCGGCAACATGGAGGCTGCCGGCCAGGACTATGACGAGGCGCTGACCCTGGCGCGCCGGCTCGGGGACGAGCGGCAGCGGGCCGACATCCTCAGCCTGCGGGGGGAGATGTACTCCTATCAGGGAGAGCTGGCGGAAGGATTGATGGAGCTGATGGATGCCCATCGGCGCTACGAGGCGCTCGGGCTGGAGGGCAAGGGGCGGGAGGTGCTCGCCAAGATCGCCAACGCTTACCGCCGGATGGGGCTCTACGAACGGGCCCAGAACTATTTCCAGGAGCTGGAGCACGACTACCGGGTGGAGGGGGACGAGGAGCATCTGGTGGATATCCATACCCAGCAGGGGCTGCTCTATGTGGAGACCGGGGACTATGAGCGGGCCCTGCCCCTGATGGCCGAGGCCGAGCTCTACTATCTCGGCCAACAGCAGGAGGGAATGCTGGCCTGGACCCGGATCGAGATGGCTACCGTCCTGCTCAATCAGGGCAAGACGGAGCAGGCCATGACCAAGCTGGAACAGGCATCGGCCCTGTTGCATCAGCAGGGCAAGGGGGCGGACAGCGTGACCCGGGGCCACTGGTACATCGTCATGGCCCAGGCCCTGGATGTCATGGGCAAGCCGACCGAGGCCCTGCGCTATCTGGATCAGGCCGAGCCGATTTTTGCCAAGGAGCAGAACCTGCGCTTCCTGGCCTGGGTGCACGAGGTGCGGGCCAAGGTGCTGGAGCGCCAGGGGCGGATCAAGGAGGCCCTGACCCACCTCAAGCAATATGTGCAGATCAAGCAGGATCTCGAGAAGATGCTGCGGGAACAGCGCTCCTTGCAGATGCGCTTCGAGTTCGATCTGGCCCGCAAGGAGCTGGAGAACCAGACCTTGAGAGCCGGTCAGCAGTTGCAGGCCGAGAAGCTCAAGCAACTGCAGGAGCGACGTCACTGGCAATATCTGGTAGTGGCGCTGCTGGTGCTGGTGATGGGGATCCTGGTCATTCACCAGCGCAGTCGCACTCGCAAGATGCATCGCCTCGCCATGACCGACGAGCTGACGGGCATCCACAACCGGCGCCAGATCCAGGCCAAGGGGCGCAAGTGGTTCAATCAGGCGCGGGAGGGGGGCTCCCCGCTTAGCGTCTTGCTACTGGACATCGATCACTTCAAGAAGGTCAACGACCGGCTCGGTCACCACGTGGGGGATTTGGTGCTCACCGCCGTGGCCCAGTGCATCGAGGAGCAGTTGCGCAGCCTGGATCGGGTGGGGCGTAACGGCGGCGAGGAGTTTCTGGCCTTGCTGCCGGATACCCGGCTCGATGAAGCGGCCGAGGTGGCGGAGCGGATCCGCCAGCAGGTCGCCCTGCTGCGTATCGAGGGGGTGCCGGCGGATCATCCCATTCACGTCAGCATCGGTTGCGCGGAGTACAACCCGGAGGATGACAACCTCGGCGAGCTGGTGCGCCGCGCCGACGAAGCCATGTATGAGGCCAAGCTCGCTGGGCGCAACCGGGTGGTGAAGGCGGCCTGAGCCCGGCCTGCGTCATTGCGTTCCCGGTGACGCTGGGCTGGGTATTTTTCACTCGCGCAGGTATAATGCCGCGCAATTTTGCTTTGACTCAGGTGAGAAGACCCATGTAACACAACGCCTCTCTTTCCCCACCGATTGGCCATATGCCAGCTCGCGTGGCGCCGTTGTGTCTCTCCGGGCCTTGAGTCGAAGGCGTATCCCGGAATTATTCCCACGGTGGCCGAGGCCGCCGCTCAATAGAAGAACGCTGAATTATGTCTGCTGAATTTCTGAGTGAAGTCTCCAAGAGACGCACTTTTGCGATCATCTCGCACCCGGATGCGGGTAAAACCACCATCACCGAGAAAGTCCTGCTGTTCGGACAGGCCATTCAACGGGCCGGGACCGTCAAGGGTCGTGGATCGGGCCAGCATGCCAAGTCGGACTGGATGGAGATGGAGAAGCAGCGCGGCATCTCCATCACCACCTCGGTGATGCAGTTCCCCTACGCCGATTGCCTGGTCAACCTGCTGGATACCCCGGGTCACGAGGACTTCTCCGAAGATACCTACCGTACCCTGACGGCGGTGGACTGCTGCCTGATGGTCATCGATGCCGCCAAGGGTGTCGAAGACCGGACCCGCAAGCTGATGGAAGTCACCCGTCTGCGGGACACCCCCATCCTCACCTTCATGAACAAGATGGACCGCGAAGTGCGCGATCCCATGGAGGTCATGGACGAGGTGGAGCGGGAGCTCAAGATCATGTGTGCCCCCATCACCTGGCCCATCAGCTGCGGCAAGTCCTTCAAGGGGGTCTACCACCTCTACAAGGACGAGACCTATCTGTACCAGAGCGGTCAGGGCCACACCATCCAGGAGAAGCGGGTGGTGAAGGGGCTGAACAACCCCGAACTGGATGCCGCCATCGGCGAAGATCTGGCGGCGCAGCTGCGCGGCGAGCTGGAGCTGGTGCAAGGCGCCTCCCCGGAGTTCGACCACGAGGCCTTCATCGCCGGCGAGATGACCCCGGTCTTCTTCGGTACCGCCCTTGGCAACTTCGGTGTCGACCACATGCTCGATGGCCTCACCGACTGGGCACCGGCGCCCATGCCGCGCAAGGCCGAGAGCCGTGAAGTCGAGGCCACCGAGGAGAAGTTCTCCGGCTTCGTGTTCAAGATCCAGGCGAACATGGACCCGAAACACCGTGACCGCATCGCCTTCATGCGCGTGGTGTCAGGCACCTACTCCAAGGGCATGAAGATGCGCCACGTGCGCATCGGCAAGGATGTGAACATCTCCGACGCCGTTACCTTCATGGCCGGTGATCGTGAGCAGGCGATCGAGGCCGTGGCGGGCGACATCATCGGCCTGCACAACCACGGCACCATCCAGATCGGCGACACCTTCACCCAGGGTGAGGATCTCAAGTTCACCGGCATCCCGAACTTCGCCCCCGAGCTGTTCCGCCGCATCCGCCTGCGCGATCCCCTCAAGCAGAAGCAGCTGCTCAAGGGGCTGGTACAGCTCTCCGAAGAGGGCGCCGTGCAGGTGTTCCGCCCGCTCATCAGTAACGACCTCATCGTCGGTGCGGTCGGTGTGCTGCAGTTCGACGTGGTGGTTTCGCGCCTCAAGAGCGAGTACAACGTCGAGGCCCTGTACGAGGCGGTCAACGTCTCTACCGCCCGCTGGGTGGAAGGGACTGACGTCAAGAAGTTCGAGGAGTTCAAGCGCAAGAACGAGGTCAACCTGGCCCTCGATGGTGGTGACAACCTCACCTACATCGCGCCGACCATGGTCAACCTGCGCCTGGCCCAGGAGCGTCACCCCGACGTCCTGTTCCGCCAGACCCGCGAGCACTGATAGCCGTTCGCAAGTCTCGAAGGCTGACGATAGACAAGACCCCGCTTCGGCGGGGTCTTTTGCTATGGGTGCTTTTTGGGAGAAGACGCTCCCCGCACGGGGTTGATTGATGAATAAAAACAAAGGATAAGTGATTTAAATTTCAATCATGGAGAGAGATATGTCCGTCACCCTGCCCGTCGAGGCACAGTTCGCTGCCTACAATGCCCACGATCTAGAGGCCTTTCTGGCCTGCTTTGCCGAGGATTTCAAAGGCTACCGCATGCCGACGGAAAGCCCGACCACCGTCGGCAAGGGGGCGCTCAGCACCTTCTACGCCGAGCATCGCTTCAACAACCCGGCCCTCAAAGCCGAGCTGTTGTCGCGTACCGTCATGGGCAACAAGGTGTTCGATCACGAGAAGATCCACGGCCTCTCCCCCGAGCCTATCGAGAGCGTGGCGGTGTTCGAGGTGAAAGACGGCCTGATCAAGACCGCCTGGTTCTATTTCCCCGCCTGAGGATGGCTCGGCGGGCCTCTTGGCGACAAAGCTGATATAAGGGGAATTCATGGGCGGTTTGCTTGCCCATCACTATGACAACAAGGAGTTTTTTTCATGCTTGGACGCATCACCAACCTCTTCCCGCTCTGGGCCCTGTTATTTTCCCTGCTGGCCTATTGGCAGCCGGGACTGTTCGTCGGTCTCAAAGGGGAGATAGTCACCCTGCTGACCATCATCATGCTGGCCATGGGGCTGACCCTCAGCCCCCAGAATTTCCTCGACGTGGCGCGCAACAAGAAGGCCATCGGCCTCGGTCTGGTGCTGCAATTCAGCGTGATGCCGCTGGCGGCCCTGCTGGTCAGCCTGCTGCTGGGCTTTGATGGGGAACTGACCGTGGGCATGGTGCTGGTGGGCAGCGTCGCCGGGGGCACCTCCTCGAACGTCATGTGCTATCTCGCCAAGGGGGATGTGGCCCTCTCCATCACCATGACCGCCCTCTCTACCTTGCTGGGGGTGGTGATCACCCCTCTGCTGGTACAGCTGCTGGCGGGCAAGAGCGTCGATGTACCCGTGCTGGACATGTTGCTGAGCCTGGTCAAGATAGTGCTGATCCCCGTGGTGTTCGGGGTGCTTGCCAATGTCTTCCTCTCCTCCCTGACCGCGCGGATCGAACCCGTGCTGCCCCTGGTCTCCATGGTGGCCATCGTCATGATCATCGCCATCGTGGTGGCGCTCAATGCGGGCCAATTCGCCACCATAGGGCCGATCGTGGCGCTGGCGGTGATCCTGCACAACGGCATCGGCATCACCGCCGGTTACTGGATCAGCCGCTGGCTCGGGTTCGAGGAGCGGATCTGCCGCACCGTCGCCTTCGAGGTGGGTTTGCAGAATTCGGGACTGGCCACGGCGCTGGCGATGAAGTTTTTCACCCCTGCATCGGCTATGGCTGGCACATTGTTCTCTGTTTGGCACAACTTGTCCGGTTCCCTGCTGGCCGGATTCTGGGCCAAACGCCCCCTCGCGGCGGACAAGGGATTGAAAGAGACGACGGCCTGATCTGGGCCCGGGATTGTGAAGCGGGAGGGCTGAAGCCCCTGGCATCCCCTGCGCGCCTTTGCTGCAAAATGACAAGACCCCGCCACGGCGGGGTCTTTTTGTGGTGGGCTCCCCCTTTCTAGACTTGAGGGAAACCGGGCTTGGGATGCGGGCGCCTGCGGCGGGCTAGAAGGCGCGCAGCAGCCTGGCCGGATTGCCGGCATAGGTGCCGGGGATGGTGATGTCGCGGGTCACCACGGCGCCAGCCCCGATGACGGTGCCCTTGCAGATCCGCACCGGCAATTATGGTGGCGTTCGAGCCGATGGAGACCTCATCGTCGATCACGGTGTGACCCCAGTTCGCAGAGTCCGGATCCGGGACACCGCCCTGAAACAGGTCATTGGCGAACATGACCCCGTGGCCGATAAAGCAGCGCTCGCCTATGGTCACCTGCTCACAGATAAAGCTGTGAGACTGGATCCGGGTCCCGCGCCCTATGCTGACGTTGGCCTGGATCTCCACGAAGGGGCCGATGAACACCTCGTCGGCCAAGGTGCAGCCGTAGAGGTTGACGGGTTCCACTATGGTCACCCGCTCGCCGAAGCGCACATCCTGCACGCCCACGCATCCCCGCGTCGGTTCATTCATGCAATGCCCCTGATTTCAACGTCAACACCATGCAAATCTCGCAGGCGTCGTGACCCGTGTTGCCAAGCGGCCCCGGCAGGTGATCGAAGCCGAGAGATTCATAGAGCGCGGTGGCTTCGCGCAGCACGGCGGTGGTCTCCAGATAGCAGCGCCGGTAGCCCAGGGCATTGGCCTCGGCGAGTGCCTGCAGCACCAGCCGCCGTCCCAGCCCCAGCCCGCGCAGGGCGGGCAGGAAGTACATCTTCTGCAGCTCGCACACATCCTCCATGCCCGCCAGGGGGGCGATGCCGCCGCCGCCGAGAATGGTACCGTCCGGCCCCTCGATGACCCAGTAACGGCTGCGCTCCCCCTGATAGGTCTCATGGAGAAAATCGAGATTGGGATCCGCGACGCCGTAACCCTTGTCGGCGGTGAGACCGTATTCGGCGGAGACGGCGCGCACCACGGCGGCGATATGGGGATTATCGGCCTCTGTGATGGGACGAATGCGATAACCCTGCTGGCGGCGGGCCCGGGAGAGGGCGCTGCGATAGAGGCGCAGTCCTTCCCAGAGTTGCTCACGCTCCACCGGGCTGAGCTGGGCCAGGGCCTCGGCGGTGGCGCTGTCCATCTCCTGATGCAGGGCCAGCAACTGGGACTGGCCGGCGATGGTGAGGCGCGCCTCCTTGCTGCGTCCGTCAGAGGGGTGGGGGTGCCAGCCGATGAGGTCGCGATCGGCCAGGCGGGCAAGGGGGCGGCTGGCGTTGGACTTGTCGATGCGCAGCCGCTCCGCCAGTTGCTGGTTGGTGGCGGGGCCGTTTTCCAGCTCGATCAGCAGGTGAGCCTCCAGCGGGGAGAGGGCCAGGGCGCCGCATTGTTGGGAGAGCATGCCGAGTTCGCGGACGAGATCGCGGGAGAGGGCGCGCAGGGGTCGGGGATCCATCGGTGATTGTCCTTGTTTGGTTGTCATCAGCAACCAATATAACCATGTGGTTGTCGATGACAACTTCTTTTTTATGGCGGAGCGATGGCGCAAGGAGAGCCTCAGGGAAGGGCGGACACAAAAAAGGGCCCGGGAGTGGGGCCCAAACATTGGAAACCTGCGCCAGGGCGCAGATCCCATCCTTGGTCAGGAAGATGGCCTGACACTTGCGCATCGGCAGAGTGCAGACCAGTGAGTTTGTTGGCGCTTCACCGCCGCTCCGTTAGCCCGGGGATCAGCCCGGCCCGCGTGGTGTCGGCCGCCTGGGTCAGACCAGCTCGGCCAGCATGGTGTCGGCGTAGGGCACCAGGGGTTCGGCCTTCTTCACTTTCTCCAGATAGTCCGGGTTGGCGATGAGGGGGCGACCGATGGCGACGAGATCGAAGCGGTCTGCCTTGATGGCGTCGGCCGCGCTCTCGGCGCTGTAGTTGCCGACCCCGACCAGGTGGCCGCCGTAGTGGGCCCGCAGATAGTCGGAGGCGCGGCCATCCAGGTAGTCGAAGGTGAGGCTGTCATCGAAGATGCCGAGGTGCACATAGGCCAGGGTGCGGCCATTGAGCTCGGCCAGCAGGTGATCGAACACGGCGCGGTCGCGAGCATCGCCATCCAGGTGCACATAGGCACCGGGGGAGAGGCGAATCCCCACCCGCTCGCCGCCGATACGGGCCGAGATGGCATCCACCACCTCCAGGGCAAAGCGGCTCATGTTCTCCGGGGTGGCGCCGTAGGCATCGGTGCGCAGGTTGCTGGCGTGGTGCAGGAACTGATCGATGAGGTAGCCGTTGGCACCGTGGATCTCCACCCCGTCGAAGCCCGCCTCGATGGCGTTGGCGGCGGCCTGGGCGTAATCCTCGATGAGTTGCAGTATCTCGGCCACCGTCAGGGCGCGGGGCACCTGATAGACCAGCTCGCGCATGCGCGGCACAGTGCCGTCATGGGCGATGGCGGAGGGGGCCAGCACCTCGCCCTGATGGAAGAAGGGGTGGGAGAGGCGACCCACGTGCCACAGCTGGGCGAAGATCTTGCCACCCCTGGCATGTACGGCATCGGTGACCTGTTTCCAGCCAGCGATCTGCTCGGGGCTGTAGATCCCCGGCGTGTTGGGATAACCCTGGCCGTCCGGGCGAATGATGGTCGCCTCGGAGATGATGAGGCCGATATCGGCACGGCGCGCATAGTAGGCGGCCATCTGCGCGGTGGGAACCAGACCCGGTCCCGCCATGCAGCGGGTCAGGGGGGCCATCATGAAGCGGTTGGCCAGGGTCAAGGTGCCGTTGAGGCGATAGGGTTGAAACAGGGTATCCATGGTCAGCATCCTGGGAAGTATCATTCTTGAACGTGCATTCAAGACGCTTTTTGGTTTGCGTGCAAGTATTTTTTGAGCGAGCATTTAACGGCCATTGGTCTTGCATGCCCCCTCGGGGTAAACTTGCCGCCTTTTTTTGCCCCGGCCAGGGGCCCTCTCAATGGAGAACCCATGCGCATTGCCGAGTTCGACCGGGACCATGTCCTGCGAAGTGCCATGGCGGCGTTTCGTGCCAAAGGGTATGCCAAGACCACCATGCAGGAGCTGGTGGTGGCCACCGGTCTGCATCCGGGCAGCCTCTACGCCGCCTTTGGCAACAAACGCGGCCTGTTGCTGGCGACGGTCGATCACTATGTGCAGGAGAAAGGCGTTGAGCGCCGCCACCGCCTGGAGAACGCCAGCCCCCTTGCCGGCCTGCACACCTATCTCAACCAGCTGGTGGATGACGCCCTGCAGGGCTCCTGCCTGGTGACCCGCACCCTGATGGAGCTGGCGGAGCAGGATGAGGAGATCTACCTGCGCTGCAAGGTCATCTATGGGGAGCTGGAGCAGGATCTCGCGGCGCAGTTGCTGCGGGCCCGCGAGCAGGGGGAGCTTGCGGCCGGCTGCGACATTCCCACCCTGACCGCCTTCTTGCAGGTCAATATTCAGGGGATCATCACCTTCGCCCAGTGCCGTCCCGACCGGGCGCTGCTGGATGGCGTCATCAACCAGCTGATGGCGTCCCTGGCCTCTCGCTAAGCGCTGCTAATCTGTCGTCACCGGCCTCTTCGACGGATTTTTCCCCCATCCCTTGCTCTCGCTGCCAGCCTCTTCCATCTTGATGGGACTGTGTCAGGGAGCAAGCGAACATGGCCAAACCATCCAAGTCCAGGGCGATGCTGCAGCATTTCACCGCCCCCCGTCTCTCCATCGCGGAGCGTTTCGCCGCCGGCAAGGCCCTGCGCGAGCAGATCCCCCGCGAATCCCACGCCCTGCTGCCCGAACCCGCCCCCGGACGGGATCCCATTGCCGTGCTCAAGGCTCAGGCCCAAACCCGATTGCAGCGGCTGGTGCCGGTGCGCCATGCCCGCATGCAGGAGTCCCCCTTCGCCTTCCTGCGCGGGGCGGCCGCCATCATGGCGGGGGATCTGGCGGCGACCCCCAACACCGGGCTGATGGTGCAGGCCTGCGGTGACATGCACGTGGCCAATATCGGCCTCTATGCCAGCGCCGAGCGCAACCTGGTGCTAGCCATCAACGACTTCGACGAGACCCATCTCGGCCCCTGGGAGTGGGATCTCAAGCGCCTCGCCGCCAGCGCCCTGGTGGCGGCGCAGTACCTCGGCGCCGATCCCGCCCGTCAGCGGGAAGCCGCCAGCAGGGTGGTGGCCGGTTATCGCACCAAGCTGCGGGAGTACGGCAAGATGGGCTTTATGGGGGTCTGGTACGACAGGCTGGATCAGAGCTCGGTACTGGGGGCCTTCTCCGCCGATGCTCACAAGCGGGTGGAGGCCACCTTCGCCAAGGCCCGGGGGCGGGATCATCTGCAGGTGCTCGGCAAGATGACGGATCTGGTGGATGAGCAGCACAGGATCCGGGAGATCCACCCCTTCGTCATCCGCGAGACCCACACCGAGGACGGGGAGCCGGTCTACGAGGTGCTCGGGGAGCTGCTGGAGGCCTATCTCGCCTCCTTGCCGGCGGACAGACGCATCCTGCTGCAGCGCTACAGGATCCTGGACGTGGTGCGCAAGGTGGTAGGGGTGGGCAGCGTGGGCACCCGCTGCTGGGTGATCCTGCTGAGCGGGGCGGATGACGACGATCCCCTCTTCCTGCAGGTCAAGGAGGCACAGCCCTCGGTGTTGGCCCCCTATTTCGAATCGAAGGAGGAGAGCGGCAGCCAGGGGCAGCGGGTGGTGCGGGGCCAACGCCTGATCCAGGGCTCCCCCGACATCTTCCTCGGCTGGTGCGAATTGCGGGGGCGTCACTTCTACGTGCGCCAGCTGCGGGACATGAAGGGAGGCATCGACATCACCCCGGGTCAGGTCAAGCCCCGCCACTTCGTCGAATATTGCCAGCTCTGCGGCTGGGCCCTGGCGCTGGCCCACGCCAAGTCGGGGGATGCGGCGCGCATCGCCGGTTACCTCGGCAAATCGACCGTGATGGACGAGGCCATCGCCGATTTCGCCGTGGCCTATGGCGAGCGCACCCGGGAGGATCACGCCCGCCTGCTGGCCGCCATCGCCCGCGGCGACCTGCCGGTAGCCAGCGAGGCCCGCTGAGCGTCTTGTCCCCATCTAGATCAGCTCTCTCCCAAAGGGAGAGGAACAATTCGAGGAAGTATTGAGAGCGACCCCAAAGTGTGTCCAATAGGCTGACTGACGGGGTAGTTAGCACGTTGGCGATTCATGTTCTTTCAGCAAATCACCGTTCTGCTCCCTTCTCCCCTCGCGGGAGAAGGGCCGGGGATGAGGGGGGATCCGGTCACTGCAATGACAGCTTGATAAACGCCAGCACGGTATCCATCCGTCCCAGCACATCGTTGTTCCACACTCTGATCACCCTAAATCCCTCGTGAGCCAGATAGGCCGTTCTGGCTTTGTCATGGTATTGACCCTCAGGCCGGTTATGCTGCGAGCCATCGACCTCGATCACCAGTCGTCGCTCCAGACAGATAAAATCCACCGTGTAGAGCCCGACGGGAAACTGGCGGCGGAACTTGAGCCCCTCAAACCGGCGATCTCGCAGCTGGAACCAGAGCCTCTGTTCGGCCAGGGTTGCTTCGGCTCTCAGCCTTTTGGCAAAGGGATGGGTCTGCATGGGATTTATCCAGAGCGACTGACCCATTAGGTATAGCCATTACCCGATGGTGTACTGGGCTCTGCTCTTTGGGCGTGCACTCTTTTCCCTCACCCTAGCCCTCTCCCAGAGGGAGAGGGAACCGATCGGGGGGTCGTTGAGAGTGAGGATCACAGCGCGTCTCTAGTGCCAACATATTGAAAAGTTGGCTTTTGGGATTTTGTATTGAATGTCTGGGGTCTGGGGTCTGGGGTCTGGGGTTTTGAGTTTTGAGTTTTGAGTTTTGGGCTTTGGATCTTTGTTGTGTGAGAGTGCCGGTTGTCTCGGTGCTTTTTATTGCCCGCCGATCTGCTCCCTTCTCCCCTTGCGGGAGAAGGGCTGGGGATGAGGGGGCTGTATCAAGGTTTGTGCTACACAAACCAGACATGATTGGCGAGGTTAGCTCGGCTCCTGATTGACCAGCTCCCGCATCAGCTCCTTTAGCCAGATAAGGGCTGGTTGCTGGGCGGGGTAATAGGGAGTGTGCCAGACGCAGCCTGCTGCCCTAACCCGGCTCCTGATTGACCAGCTCCCGCATAAGCTCCTTTAGCCAGATAAGGGCCGGTTGCTGGGCGTGGACCGGATGCCAGACGCAGTTGAGGTGATAATCCGGCACGTCAGTCGGCAGTGGCAGGCTCTTGAGGGGCCAGTGGTCGGCCAGCAGTTCCGCCACCTTGCGGGGCAGCACCAGCAGGTGATCGCTCTGGCTCACGATGGCGGCGGCGGACATATAGCTCTGGCTGTTGACCGAGATGGTGCGCGCCAGTCCCAGGCTTTGCAGAAACTTGTCGAGGCTCGCCTCCGAGGTGCCGAGGGGTGAGTGGAACACATGGGGCATTTCGACCAACTGTGTGAGCGTGATGCACTCCTCCGGCAGCTCGCGGGTGGCGCGCACCAGCCCGGCCAGGGGCTCGGTGAGCCAGGTCTCCTTGCCCAGATATCCCGGCACCTGCATGTACTCGTCAAACCCCAGCACCAGATCGATTTCGCCGCTGGCGAGTTCCGCCTCCGGCAGGTTGTCGCGCAGGATGCGGATCTCGATGGTGACCCCGGGCGCCAGGGTTTTGAGGCGCGAGATGAGCGGCGGGATCAGCACGCACTCCACGTAATCCGTGGTGCAGAGCACGAAACGGCGTTTGGAGTGGCGGGGTTCGAACTCCTCCTCGTCGCTGAGCTGCTGCTCCAGCAGCCGCAATACTTGCTGCACCCCCAGGTGCAGGCGCTGGGCGCGGGGGGTGGGCAGCATCCCCTGGGGCGTGCGCACCAGCAGCGGATCGCCGAAGAAGGTGCGCAGCCGGCCGAGGGAGTGGCTCATGGCGGGCTGGCTGATAAACAGCGCCTCCGAGGCGCGGGTGACGCTGCCCTCTGTCATCAGGGCGTCAAAGGCGAGCAGCAGATTGAGGTCGAGCTGGTGCAGTTTCATGGGGGGATTATTCACGCCATTTATGGGATGATTAATCCTATTCATTTGATTGATGTGGATGCAACTTCTTACACTGCGACCACTCAGATTTTCTGCGGGTGCGCCAGGCGGTTGCGTAACCGACGACAAGCCGGTGGGCCAGGAAGCGGTGAGTGCGCTCGTCAGCGCATGAACCGCCTCCCCATCTGCCCGTTTCCCCATTCCCCGTGATGCGCGTGTCGCCATCAGGGCCTGCAAGGATATTGCGATGAGCATCAACACCTTCAACACCACCCCGGCCAGCGATGGCTTCACCATGCCCGCCGAGTGGGCGCACCAGCAGGCCGTCTGGATGATTTGGCCGTTCCGCCCGGACAACTGGCGTGAGGCGGGCCGCTTCGCCCAGAGCACCTTTGCCAAGGTGGCCGACGCCATCGGTGGCGCGACCCCGGTCTTTATGGGGGTGCCGGCCCAGTTTATGGCGCAGGCGCGTGCCATCATGCCCGCCCACGTCACCCTGGTGGAGATGAGCAGCGATGACTGCTGGGCCCGTGATTCTGGCCCGACCGTGGTCACCAACGCCGCCGGCGAGTGCCGCGGGGTGGATTGGGGCTTCAACGCCTGGGGCGGCTTCAAGGGCGGTCTCTACCACCCCTGGAACCAGGACGAGGAGGTGGCCGCCAAGATGCTGAGCCAGCACGGCATGAGCCGCTACGACGCGCCGCTTATCCTGGAAGGGGGCTCCATCCACGTGGATGGTGAGGGCACCTGCATGACCACCGCCGAGTGCCTGCTCAACGAAAACCGCAACCCGCATCTGAGCAAGGCGCAGATCGAAGGGTTGCTGCGTGACTACCTCGGCGTGAAGAGCTTCATCTGGCTGGACGAAGGCGTCTACCTGGATGAGACCGACGGTCACATCGACAACATGTGCTGCTTCGTGCGCCCGGGTGAAGTGGCCCTGCACTGGACCGACGACCAGACCGATCCCCAGTACGCCCGCTCCCTGGCGGCCTTGAAGGTGCTGGAAGCCGTGGTGGACGCCAAGGGTCGCAAGCTGAAAGTGTGGAAGCTGCCCCAGCCGGGCCCGCTGTTCTCTACCGCCGAGGAGTCCGACGGGGTGGAGCAGGGAAGCGGCGTGCCGCGCGAGGCCGAAGGTCGTCTGGCCGGTTCCTACGTGAACTTCCTCATCACCAACGATCGCATCGTCTACCCGCTGCTGGACGCCGCTACCGATGGCGAGGCCCAGCGCATCCTGGAAGAGATCTTCCCGGCGCACAAGGTCATCGGCGTACCGGCCCGCGAGATCCTGCTCGGCGGCGGCAATATCCACTGCATCACTCAGCAAATTCCTTCCGGTCAGTAAGCTGACCGAAGAGTGTAGAAATTCAAAACCCCACGCCGTGGGGTTTTATCTCTTGATGACATGATGGTCGCAGGCGCTGATGCGGCGATCATCATGACAAACCGTCACCCTTTTGCAGGAGATCCCCATGATCGCCAAAATGGTAGATGTCACCGAGGTTTCCATTGCCGAGCTGCGTGGTGCGCTCGAAGCAGGCCGCACCACGGCGGTCGAACTGGTCGAGGCTTATCTCGCCCGCATTGCCGCCTATAACGGCCCCGAGACCGACACCAAGCTGAACGCCCTGGTGGTAAGCAATCCCGATGCACTGAAAGAGGCGCAAGCCTCCGATGCGCGCCGCGCCCGTGGCGAGACCCTGGGGCCGCTCGACGGCATCCCCTATACCGCCAAGGACAGCTATCTGGTCAAGGGGCTGACCGCCGCCTCCGGCAGCCCGGCGTTCAAGGATCTGGTGGCCCAGCGCGATGCCTTCACCGTGGAGCGGCTGCGGGCCGCCGGTGCCATCTGCCTCGGCAAGACCAATATGCCGCCTATGGCCAATGGCGGCATGCAGCGCGGCGTCTATGGCCGCGCCGAGAGCCCCTACAACGCCGATTACCTGACCGCGCCCTTCGCCTCCGGCTCCTCCAACGGGGCGGGTACCGCCACCGCCGCCAGCTTCTCTGCCTTCGGTCTCGCCGAAGAGACCTGGTCGAGCGGTCGTGGCCCGGCCTCCAACAACGGTCTGTGCGCCTATACCCCGTCCCGTGGCGTCATTTCGGTGCGTGGCAACTGGCCGCTGACCCCGACCATGGACGTGGTGGTGCCCTACGCCCGCACCATGGCCGATTTGCTGGAAGTGCTCGATGTTGTGGTGGCCGACGATGCCGATACCCGTGGGGATCTGTGGCGTCTGCAGCCCTGGGTCAAGATCCCCAAGGCCTCCGAGGTGCGCCCGGCATCCTATCTGGAGCTCGCCGCCAAGGCCGATGCCCTCAAGGGCAAGCGCCTCGGCGTGCCGCGCATGTTTATCAACAAGGATGAACTGGCGGGCACCAGCGAGAATCCCGGCATCGGCGGCCCGACCGGTCAGCGCATCCATACCCGCGAGTCGGTAATTGCCTTGTGGGAACAGGCCCGTCAGGCGCTGGAAGCGGCTGGCGCCGAAGTTATCGAAGTGGACTTCCCGCTGGTCTCCAACTGCGAAGGGGACAGACCCGGCGCGCCGACCGTGTTCAACCGCGGCATCGTCTCGCCAGAGTTCCTCAACGACGAGCTGTGGGAGCTCTCCGGCTGGGCATTCGACGACTTCCTGCGCGCCAATGGCGATCCCAAGCTGAACAAACTTGAAGATGTGGATGGCCCCCAGATCTTCCCCCACGATCCGGGCACCTTGCCGAACCGCGAGGGCGATCTGGCGGCTGGCATGGACGAGTACGTCAAGATGGCCAAGCGCGGCCTCAAGCGCTTCGACGAGATAGCCTCGGTGCCGGACGGCCTGCGCGGTCTGGAGCAGACCCGCAAGCGGGATCTGGAGGAGTGGATGGACGGGCTCAAACTCGACGCCGTGCTCTTCCCGACGGTGGCCGACGTTGGCCCGGCCGATGCGGACATAAATCCGGCCTCCGCCGATATCGCCTGGAGCAACGGCATCTGGGTCGCCAACGGCAACCTCGCCATTCGCCATCTCGGCGTGCCGACCGTCACCGTCCCCATGGGGGTAATGGCCGATATCGGCATGCCGGTGGGCCTGACCTTCGCCGGCCGCGCCTATGACGACAACAAGCTGCTACGGGTCGCCTCGGCCTTCGAGTCCACCGGCAGCAAGCGCCAGGTGCCGCCGCGCACCCCGCCGTTGGGTTGATTGTCGGCTTGTACTAAATAGCTTTGGTTAGTCTGGTAACTTAATAAAACCACCTGTCGTACGGGTGGTTTTATTTTTTTCTGAAACTTTAAGTGTAAATAATATTATTTAATTTATAGGTTGTTTGGTGCTGTGTATTTGTCATTCTCACCATATCTGGCAAGTATTAAGTTTGCTTATGTTAATTCAACAAAAAAAGGACGACCTACTCGCCCTTTCCCATGGATTTTACTTGAGAGACCTAACCTCACCAAAATAAGCATTAAAAAGGTGCAATGACAGCTATGGCCAGCGGGTCTGGCTGCTGAATCGAAGATACTTGGCCATAAGTTTTTCAATTCACTGGAGAGTAGTTTTTTACCCTTGAAGGTTGAATATACCTCATAAAGATCAGAGTAGCGTATTGACATGGTTGAGTTCCCACGGCGATATGAGATCTTATCTTCCCCAATTTTAGTGACTGTCGATGTACCTCCACCTGGGTTGCTGAACACGGTTCCAACAGGAATAGCTGTTTGTATTAAGTTGGCTAACTGACTTGATGTTGTTGGCATTGTGTTGAACATTCTCATATCCTGTGTAGTTAATGTGGGGATGGCATTGTTAATTCGACTTGAATCTAAAAATTAAAAAATGCATATGCAATGGATGTAAAGCTAACAATATATGTTGGTGTTATATCATAGGGCCACAGGTTCGGATAGCGAAGCGAATTCAGACGGTCATGAAAGGGCTGATGAATATCAGTAGTATTAACGGTTTTGCACTTGGCTAAAACAATCTCGATTCAGAAGGAAAGCCCATGATCATAGCTCGCACTAGTGGCGTCCTACCGACACCAGCAATGGGTGGATGTCCAATATTGTCTGGAGCAGGCTCGGCACACCTTGTCTGTTTTCTTGACGCTTTGTTACCCGGGGCGCCGAGACTTGAGTGAAATTCTCATCACCTTATGATCCGGTTCACTTTTAATATCAACCTCAGACCAACCCAACGATTGATAAAGTGTCGGGACATTTGTATACGCATAGAGATAGTTTTGTGACGACCCTAACAACTGTGATGCACCGGCATTTATTAGTTGGCTGGCAATACCTTTACCCCGGTATTCGGCACTGACAAAAACGGCATTGATCCAGATGGCATCACCGTTATGATGGGGTTCCTTGAAGCTAGAGTAAGCTAGACCACCCATCACCACATCATTCATTACCGCAACGAGAACGGGCGGTAAGTTCGCATCTTTTGTGTAAGCATCACAAAGCCGAAAGTCTGGCCATTCGGATTGAAATAACTGTTCTAGTCGCGATAAATAGGGCGACTTTTCTCCACAAGGAATCGGTTCAATGTTATGTGGGTTTGTCATATCTCTCCAAAGGGCCGTAGGGTCAAATAGTTAATCCTATTCGGACGATCGCGATAAGGGATTATTGCTAGGAGCCCGTTGGTATCCAAGGTTTCCTGTTTGTCTTGCCATCACATCGTTCGCGGTAAACGAACGATTACTCTACGCTAATCATTCCCTTATGGCAGATGTTTCATTCACTGTATTTTGGTATTTACCTCCCCCTCGTCCCCAACCCTTCTCCCACGTGGGGGGAAGGGGTAAAAATGCTTCGCTGATCTGGTCTGGCAATCAAGCTTGGAAATGGCGCCCTCGATCTCGGGAGAGGAACCGGGTGAGACGCTGCTTTTCACCCACGGCCTTCCAACTTTCCCTTAATTGCTCCACGACTTCACCCAGACTTCACACAAGCTCATTTCTCCCTCACAAATCTCCCGTATCTTCTGCTCACTGCTTAAAGGGCCCGCGATGCCGCAAAGGGCCAGGGGCCGGATAGAAGGAGCAACAGCATGAAGAGCTGGATCAAGGTGGGATTGGCGGGCGGTCTGGTACTGGTGGCGGGCCTTTGGGGTGGCAGCGTGCGGGCGGCGGAAATGCCCTTTGGCACAGATGGCATCGCCCTGCCGGGGCAGATAGTCACCCGGGCTGCACTCATGACGGGCGCTTATGTTCAGACTCTGGAGGATCTGCCCTCGGTTGCTGCCGGGCGCAGCACCGCAGGGCATGGATAGCGGCCATTCTAATCCAGAATCATGGGGTAACTGCGTGGCATGAGGGCATCATGTCATGCAGGGTGGGATTGAGGTTCACCCTCAGACCGGATTGGTCACTGCGTTTGATACTGCGCATCACCCCAGTCCGGGCTTATTACTGCGCCTGATATTGGGCATCCAGCCAGGCGAGGGCCGCTTGATGGTCGTTGAATGCCTGAATATGGCCCGGGTGGCTGGGGGACATGCAGGAGAGGGCGATGTGATGGAAGACCTTGGCCGAATAGAGTGAGGCGATGGCGACCAGATTTTTCTGGCCAAGCCACTCATAGGTATCCTGCAAATGGTGCAGCGCGGACTGTATCACCCCCTGATGCTGGCGATGGTCCACCAGGGCGCAGAAACGCTGCCCGTCGAGACTGCTCACCACGCGCTTTATCTCCGTCACCCACGCCAGCATCCCCTCTTCATTGAAAGGGCCGATCAGCTCGCAGATGACCAGGTTTCCCTGCACATCGAAGATGAATTCACCGTGTTTTTTATCAAAGGACATACAACATTCTTATCCATGACCATGGGGCTGCGAGATGATAGGGAGTCATGCCCCTCGCATCAATATCCGGATGAGGGGCTCGGTCATGGGCTGTCATGTCGTGTTGACACCCGATGACGTAGGGGACTTGTTCGTGGTGCCGGCGGGCCCACGCACAAAGAGGCGCGTTCAGGAGGGGGCCGGACATGGTGGTTTACCGCCTATGCCTGATTGTCAGTGAAGACCTTGGCTCCCCCAGACAGCTGGCAAGGGGAACGAGAGTGCTGCACAGGTGAGGGGAACCCAGGCCCAACCCCAGCGTCTGGCCGCGTCTTGGCGCCGTGACGGGTCGGCTGCCGGTCCCTGATTAATAGCCTGGGGCATCAGTGCTGTTCAATCCGGGCTTCCCTTTTATAAGATGGGCCTCTCCCTTGCCTCGCAGCGACCCGGCCTTTCACCTATGCAAGTTACGCAAGACGCACAACCCGACTCCCTCACTCGCCTCAAGCAGGCCTTCGTCACCGGCATGTGGGCATCGCTCGCCAGCATCATCATCGGCTTCGCCTTCAAGGTGTGGCTGGCGCAGTGGGTGGCGAAGGGGGATCTGGCGCTGTTCAACAGCGTGGTGGATTTGATCTCCCTGTCGCTCATCCTGATGACCGGCTTTCGCTCCTCCATGGTGGTGAGCTACTCCCAGACCCGAAACGATCGGGACATCATCAACATCTTCCGCTACTTCCTCATCGGCATGGTGCTGCTCACCTGGGGCGTCGTGATCCCCTATATCAAGCACGGGCTCCATATCCGGGCCGAGTATCTGCAACTGGTGGGGATCATCTTCGGGCTGGGGCTCAAGATCTACTTCACCAATCTGGTGGCCATGTACCGGATGTACGAGATCTCGAACCGGGTCACCTGGCTGGAGCCGCTGGCCAACGCCCTGATGTTCGGGATCTGCTATTTCGGCCTGGGGCTGGATGCGCTCGGCTCGCTGTTCTACGGGCTGACCTTCTCGTCGCTCGGCATCGCGGGCTACATGTATCTGCACCGGCGCCGGGCCATCGCCACCCGGCCGCTGGCGAAAGTCGCGCTCGGCCCCGAGATGCGCAGCTATGTGAAGAAGAGCTTCACCGCGTCCCTCGAGGCGGGGGCCAGCATCCTGATGATCTACATCACTGTATTGCTCACCATTCGCCACTTCAGCCTCGACGAGCTGGGGGATTTTCAGGTGGTGGTGCGCCTCATCTTCACCTATATGACCCTGCTGTTCGTCTTCCCCATCTACCGCTTCGTGCTGCCGGAATTGGCGGTCAATCTGCACAGCGGCGACCATCGCCAGATCCGGCTGATCCGTAGCTGGATCTTCCGCCTGAGCGCCGTGGTCAGCATCATATTCTTCACCCTGATGCTGTTATGGAGTAAATCGCTGGTGTTGTTGCTGTTCCCCGCCGACTATGTGGGGGCCGTGCCCGTGCTGTTTCACTTCTCCATCTTCTTTATCTTCATGATGCTCAACGGCTATCAGCTCGCCTATATCAAGGCCCACGGCCACTTCACCCAGAGCCTGATCATCCGCCTGGTGGGCATCGTGGCCCTGGTGGCGGCCTACTACCTGGTGGCGGAGTTCACCGCCAACGTGGTGGCCATCATAGTGGCGCTGGGTCTGGGCTATCTGGCGATGTTTATCCTCTCCACCCTGGCGGAGCGACGGATCCTCAATGCCCTGCCGCCTGAGCAACTCCCTCAGCCCTCGTGATGACAGGATGAGAGCAATAAAAAACGCCCAAGTGGGCGTTTTTTATTGGTGATGGATGCTGAAGCTGAGGCTTTGCTCTTTCCCGGTCCTGCTCCCCTTGTCGATGACAAAGGGGCTCTGGGCCTAGCGCTTGCCTTTACCACCCTTGTTGCCAGAGAGCGCCTGCCTTCTGGCCTTCTGCTTCTGGGCTCCCTTGCTGCTGCGACGCGGTGCGGGATCGAAGCGGGTGAGATCGGGCTCGAAGCCCGGGAACCACTGCTGGGGCAGCCGGGTATCGAGCACGGCTTCCACTTTTTCGAGTTGCGGCGCGTCGTCCGGGCTCAGCAAGGTGATGGCGAGCCCCTTGTTGCCGGCGCGGCCGGTGCGCCCGATGCGGTGCACGTAATCCTCCGGCTGATAGGGGAACTCCAGGTTGATCACATAGTTGAGATCGCTGATATCCAGCCCGCGGGCCGCCACGTCGGTGGCGACCAGCGCCTGCAGGGTGCCGGCGCGAAACTCCAGCAGCACGTTTTCTCGCGCTACTTGAGAGAGATCCCCGTGCAGGGCCAGCGCATTGATGCCCCCCTTGCCGAGCCGCTGGGCGAGTTGATCCGCCCCCTGGCGAGTGCGGCTGAAGATGAGGGCAGGGGCATAGCCTTTTTCCTTCAGCAGATGCTCGACCAGCGCCAGCTTGCGATCCCCATCCACCGCATAGACCCGCTGCTCCACCTCGGCCGCCGTGGTGTTGCGCGGGGCGACTTCAATCAGTGCCGGGTCGCGCAGCAGGATTTTGCTCAAGGCGTAGAGGTTGTCGTCGCAGGTGGCGGAGAAGAGCAGGGTCTGGCGCTCGGCGGGTATCTGTTTGAGCAGGGCGGTGATCTCGTCCATAAAGCCCATGTCGAGCATCCTGTCCGCCTCGTCGAACACCAGATGAGTGAGGCTGGCGAGGCTGAGTGCCCCCTGGCGCAGATGGTCGAGCAGCCGTCCCGGGGTGGCGATCAGAAGGTCCACCCCGCTTTTCAGCGCCTCCACCTGGGCGGCGATGCTGACCCCGCCGTACACCAGGGCGCTGGTGAGCCCGGTCTCCTTGCCATAGCGCAGCACGCTCTCGTGCACCTGCACCGCCAGCTCCCGGGTCGGCACCAGCACCAGGGCGCGGATGGGACGGAAGGCGGCGGGTTCGGCCTGCTGCGCCATCAACAATTGCAAGATGGGCAGCACGAAGGCGGCGGTCTTGCCGGTGCCGGTCTGGGCCCCCGCCAGCAGATCCCGTCCCGCCAGCACCAGGGGAATGGCGGCGGACTGAATGGGGGTCGGTTGGTCATAACCGAGTTCGCGCAGGGTTTGCTGCAAGCGGGGGGAGAGGATCAGGTCGGCAAAGGAGGCTGGCATAGAGAGTCCGGTACAGGGCGAGGCCATGACGGTTGAATGTCAGGGCACAAGGGGCGCAAGAGAATGGCGCCATGGTAGCAGATGCTCCCCGTCAGGCAGAAGGCCAGCCTGGCGGGCGCGGTCAGGATTGGGGGGGCGTGTCTTCCCGCACCAGCCTGATCTGCTGCCCATGGTAGTAGGCGATATTGTGCTTGCCGTGCTGTTTGACGTGATAGAGCAGCTCGTCCGCCAGGGCGACGGCGTCCGTCACCTGCAGATAATCGCGGATGCGGATGATGCCGGCGGAGAAGGTGATGGGGGCCGGAACCTCGGCTATCCGGATGGGGTGGGTCAGCAAGCGGGCGGCTGCCTGCTGCATGGTGGCCTCGTCACCCAGCCCCTTGAACAGGATCACGAACTCCTCCCCTCCCCAGCGGATGGAGATATCCCCCTTGCGGGTATTGGTGCGCAACCCGAGGGCGAAGGCGGTCAGGGCGAGATCCCCCACGTTGTGACCATGGCGATCATTGATGGCCTTGAAGTTGTCGATGTCCAGCAGCATCAGGTAGTCGTGATCCTGCAACAGGGTCTCGTCCAGGATGTCCCGTCGCGGCAGCCGGGTGAGATTATCCGTGTGGGTCAGGGCCCGCAGACGAGCATAGACCTGGCGCCAGGTGAGCATGATGAACAGCAGGGCGATCAGGTAGATCTTGAATGCCGGGCTATAGAACACCAGCTGATGCAAGGCGTCCCCGTAGGAGTAGGACCACTTCAGATAGAGGGTGGAGCCCGCTTTGGTCTGCATCAGGGGCGTGTTGAGGCAGATATGGAAAGGGCGGCACGGCTCGACCTCATCGAAGGAGACGACGCTCCGGGTGGGATTGTGGGTCTCGTAGGGCAGCAGCACTTCCCGGAAGGCGGTGTCGACGGCGATGTCGATCCCCGTCAGACCATAACGATAGGTATTTTCGGCCCGGTCATAGAAGACGAAGGGGAAGTACATGGTGATGGTCTTCAACTGGGTGAAGGTATCGGTGTAGATGTCCGACACCTGGGCCTCATCTTTGCTGCAGGGGGCGTGGCTGATGGCAAACGCGGCGCAGCCGAAGTAGTGATGCCAGGGCTCGATATTGTTCAGGCTGGTGTTGGATTCGAACAGCTGGTCAGGCAGTTGGGTATTGTCTGCCATCAGGCCGAGTATGCGGTGATTGTCGAAGATTGCGTAAATATTGATGACGTCCGGGTAGGAGAGCACGTATTGATAGGTCGCCAGCAGATCTCTGGTGGCGGGCATGAGCGGGATCTGTGCCAGTCGAGCCCGGGTCTTGAAGTTATAGGCATAGACGTAGGCGAGGGCATCCCGGTTTTCACTGAAAATGGGGCTCTTGATGGCGTTGCTGTCGACGAACTGGATCAGCTGTTCGGGATCCAGGACGCGAGTGCGCTGATAGAACACCTCGAACACATTCGACTGCTTGTGGGCGATGAGCAGCATATCGTGCCGCACGTTGAGGTAGGCATAGTTGCCGACCACCACCAGCCCCGCCAGCGCCAGGCAGAAAAACCAGAACCTGTACCACCACTTGCGGGGGATGGGGGGGTGTTGAGATGACATGAGGATCCCTGAGCTGCCGTATGCCGTGTGCTGCCAAATGTGGCTCAAGGTAAGCCAGGTGCAGAGTTCAAGTGTGTGATTCTGAAGTCAATGCCAATGAACATCAACAAGACAGTCACTATGTATATCAACAGTTGCGCTCCTGTCCACCCTCATTGTCTGACAGACAATTGGCGAAAAATGAAAGCGCGCATAGTGAGGGATCAAAACTGATACGAGCTGAATATTGGTTGAATAAAGACCGGTTAATCGACAGGGAAGCACCTCAGACCTCGTCGGTCAGCAGCACCTGCCCGGCATCCAGATGGTGCATCCATTCCCGCAGGATCAGGAGGGTTGCGGCAAAGTGGCGCGTTCTGGGCAAGTTGGCCGACGCCATCGGATCTCCCTCCACCATGGCGGCAAACTGGCCAAACAACTGCTCTATGCGTTCCCGGCTGAGGTGTCGCCCCCCAGTTGACTGGCCAGGGGGTAGGGGCTTTGCAGGGTCAGAGAGTCGTGGGGAGGGATCCGCGTCGCCAGCGGCATCAGTTCATCCTCTACCACCATGATGGCCTGTTCCAGTTCGAGCGGTGTCGGCGGTTCGCGTCGAAACGGGCCAGGGATCATGGCATCGAGACCGAAGGCCAGCGGGTACGACTCGTGGGTGCCATCCTGATCAATCCATTCCAGCTGACTGCGCGTCTCTCCCAGGATCAGGGTCAGTCCACTGGCTTGTCGTTGTGTCATCATCACTCCTGCCGCACGCGATTAGATAACTCCATCCATACACCCGTTCTGGGGGGCAGGCGAGGGATTTCCCCCCATTCGGGCATGAGCGCTTGCAATGGGGATGTTTATTGGCACTCTGGATGGCTAAACGGCCAATCGACGTTGTCATCTATCCCAAGGAGTTTCGATATGGATATTCGCACTGCGCCCCGCGTGCTCGCGCTCACCCTCTCGCTGCTGGCTGGCAGCGCCCTTGCCAACGAGGCCCTGGTGTTCCAGACCGACTTTGGTCTCAAGGATGGGGCCGTGTCGGCCATGAAGGGGGTCGCCTTCGGGGTGGACAGAAGCCTGCCGCTCCATGATCTGACCCACGAGATCCCGGCCTACAACATCTGGGAGGCCGCCTATCGCCTCTACCAGACGATCAACTACTGGCCCAAGGGCACTGTCTTCGTGAGCGTGGTGGATCCCGGTGTCGGCACGGCGCGCCACTCCGTGGTGCTCAAGACCAAGAGCGGTCACTACATCGTCTCGCCGGACAACGGTACCCTGACCCTGGTGGCTGAACACTTCGGTATCGAGGCGGTGCGCCAGATCGACGAGAAACACAATCGTCTCAAGGGATCCGAGAAGTCCTACACCTTCCACGGCCGCGACGTGTACGCCTACACCGGTGCCCGTCTCGCCTCCGGCACCATCAGCTTCGAACAGGTGGGGCCCCTGCTGCCCGCCGAGGTGGTGACCATTCCCTATCAGGCCGCACTGGTCGAGCGCGACGGCACCGTCAAGGGCACCATCCCCATCCTGGATGTGCAGTATGGCAACGTCTGGAGCAACATCGACGAGTCTCTGCTGACCAAGGCGGGGATCAACAAGGGGGACAAGGCCTGCCTCAAGATCAGCGAAGGGGAGATGGTCAGGTTCGAGGGCAAGGCGCCCTACGTCAGCAGCTTCGGTGATGTGCCGGAAGGGCTGCCGCTCATCTACCTCAACAGCCTGCTGCAGGTGTCGGTGGCGCTCAACATGGACAGCTTCGCCGCCAAACATCAGGTGCAGTCCGGCGCCAACTGGCATATCAATCTGAAGAAGTGCGGTTAAAGCCGGGAATGGTCAGCAACTCCACGCAATAAAAACGGGCGCCCAGGCGCCCGTTTTTTCGTTCTTATATAAGGAGGAAATCAGAACTCGTTGGAGAGCGCCTTGTAACCCTTGACCAGGTCGATGTTGGTGTGGGCCACATCCTCGGAGAACTCGGTGGCATCCACCGTGACTCGCGGGATCTCGGCCAGATCGCTCTGCTGGTTGATGCGGGTGGTGGAGGGTACATAGAAACCGGCGGGCAGATCGCAACCGTCGACCACCGAGTTGTGGCGCACCACGCAGCCTTCGCCTATGTGGCAGTTGAACAGCACGCTGTTGAAGCCGATGAAGACCCGGTTACCGACCTCGCAGGGGCCGTGCACTATGCTGCGGTGGGCGATGGAGCTGAACTCGCCGATGGTCACGGCGGCGCCGGACTTGGAGTGGATCACTACGCCGTCCTGGATGTTGGAGTTGGCGCCGATGACGATGGGCTCCATGTCTCCGGTCTCGTCCACCTCATCGGCACGGATCACGGCGTAGGGGCCGACAAACACGTTCTCCTTGATGATCACCTTGCCGCAGATAATGGCGGTCTTGTCGATATAGGCGGATTCGTGGATGACGGGCAGGTGACCTGAGGGATTCTTGCGGATCATGTTACGTCCTGTGGTAGCTGAATTCGGGGATATGGTGGCGGGACGCGAAGGCTCGCCGGAGAGTCAGCTTACGCCTCTGATCCGGCAGGGGAAACCCCTTACTGGTCTGACCCAGGCTTGGTAGGGATATTTTGGATGGTTGTTCTTTGACTCCCTGATATGGGAGCATGAGGTTCGGCAGGGAGTTTGCTGCCGTCAGATTTCACCATGAAGAGAGAGTGCGAGATGAGAAAGACGATGGCATTGCTGGCCGCCGCCCTGCTGTGCGCCCCGGGCGTGCAGGCCAAGGGGGAGGCGGGTGAGTTCGACTATTACGCGCTGGCCCTCTCCTGGTCACCCCAGCACTGCGCCGTCAAGCCGACGGACAGGGAGCAATGCAGCCGCCAGCTCGGGTTCGTGCTGCACGGGCTCTGGCCCCAGTATCAGCGCGGCTACCCGAGCGATTGCAGTCGTGAGCGGCTGGATCCCGAGATGGAGCGCGAGTTTGCCGGGCTCTACCCCAGCCGTTTCCTCTATCGCCACGAATGGCAGAAGCACGGCACCTGCTCCGGCCTCGATCAGGCGCAGTTCCACCAACTGGCCAGCATCCTGCGTGAGAAGGTGGCAGTGCCTGCGGCCTATCAGTCGCCTGCCCAGCCCCTGCGCAAGAGCCGTGAACAACTCAAGCAGGATCTGGTCGATGCCAATGCCTGGCTGTCCAAGGGGAATATCACCCTGGCCTGCGCCGATGGGGGGCGCTTCCTGCGGGAGATCTACGTCTGCATCGACAAGGACGGGGAGAGCGCCGTGCCCTGCTCCGACGAGATGCGCAAACGGGAGGCTCGCTCCTGTGGTCAGCCAGATTTTTTGCTAAGAAATGTGCGTTGAATAGGGGTTATGATCACCCTCTTTGCCATGTGGCAGAGAAATCGAGAATGTCATGACACAGGGAGGCGATGAATGACCGAGGTAAAACAGTTCCCGGCGGATGAGCGGGCCTTGCTGCTCGGGGTGAAAGGGGTGGGGCCCACCGTCATCGGCCGACTCGAGCAATTGGGCTACCACAGTCTGGCGGAACTGGCCCACGCCGATATGCCTCATATCGTCCAGCTGGTGGCCAGCATGCTGGGATCGACCTGCTGGCAAAACAGCCCCCAGGCTCGGGGTGCCATCGAAGGCGCCATCTCCCTGGCCCGGACGCAGCAGGGAGAAGCAAGGTGTGAGCGAGAGGAGCAGTCATGAATCTGCTTGCCCGGCTGGGGGTGCGCTACCCCATCATCCAGGCCCCCATGGCGGGAGTACAGGACGGCAAGCTGGCGCTGGCGGTCAGCGCTGCCGGCGGGCTCGGTTCCCTGCCGGCTGCCATGCTCAGCCCGCCCGCATTGCAACAAGCCTTGCGTGAGCTTTCAGAGAGTGGACGCGGGCCCTTCAACATCAACTTCTTCTGCCACCATCAGCAGGATCTTGCTCCCGCCGAAGAGCGCCGCTGGCGGCAGGCGCTGGCGCCCTACTATGCCGAGCTGGGACTCGCGGCCGATGCCAGTCTGAGCGCCCCGAGCCGCGCCCCCTTCAATGCGGAACATGCCGCCATCCTGGCCGAGTTCAAGCCCGCCGTGGTGAGCTTTCACTTCGGCTTGCCTGACCCGGCCTTGCTCAAAAGTGTGAAAAGCTGGGGAGCCATTGTGCTGGCCAGTGCCACCACTGTGGCAGAGGCGCGCTGGCTGGCAGAGCATGGTGCCGATGCCATCATCGCCCAGGGGCTGGAGGCGGGGGGGCATCGCGGTCATTTCCTGTCGGACGATCTCAGCCTGCAGCAAGGCACCTTCACCCTGCTGCCGCAGATAGTGCAGGCGGTGGCCCTGCCCGTCATTGCGGCAGGGGGGATTGTCGATGGCAAAGGGATCCGGGCCGCCCTCGCACTCGGGGCCAGCGCCGTGCAGATGGGGACGGCTTTTCTGTGCTGCGATGAGGCGAGTACATCGCCCCTGCATCGCGCTGCCATCCAGTCACCGCAGAGCCATCATACCGCCCTCACCAACCTGTTCAGCGGCCGTCCCGCCCGGGGCATCGTCAACCGCCTGATGCGGGAGTTGGGGCCCATCAGCGAGCTGCCTCCCGCCTTCCCCCACGCGAGTGCGGCGCTGGCCCCGATGCGCAGTGCCGCCGAGAAGAATGGGAGTGTGGACTTCTCCCCGCTCTGGGCCGGGCAGAATGTGGCGGGTTGTCATAAAGGGCCTGCCGCCGAGCTGATGGCGGCCTGGGTGGCCGAGGCCGGCCTGATGCCATCTATACCCTGATGCCTTCTATATATAGGAACGCCATGAGGGTCAGATGCAGGGATGCCATCCAAGGTGGATGACCCTAGCGGGCCTATGCAGGGGCCTTTTATGGTCTCATTTCACGAGCATCTGTGGATAAGTTTGTATAAAAGCTGTGCGCTGGCATGAATAACTAACTAATTGCTATTTTTTGAAATTTTATTGCGATTGTCTCTTGCTAATGTGAGCAATGTCTCTATAATGCGCCTCCATCGACAGGGCAAGCGGCAACGCAAACAACCCCGGTCGGTGCCTCGAAAAGCCTCGTAAAATAAGGCTTG